>CALFXX010000087.1 GCA_937952975.1 uncultured Alcaligenaceae bacterium | reverse complement strand
TTACGTAAAGAAATTACCAAACGAAATACAAATGACTGACATCGCGTACGAACAATTTGAATTCACGCCTTTTGGTGTGTTTTGGAATACATGGGTAGCGTTAACTAATAAGCCCATTAACAAAAAAAAATCCTATGAAATCTTTTCAGCACTCGTGTTTGACGAACATTCCGATTTATTAAAAAAAATGCTAGTGGCCTTCAGTCCTTTGACACTGCGAGTCAGTTTTAACAACTGCCAGGTTCTATAAATATATTCAATGGTTTCACGGGTGCGCAGCGAAAAACGATTCGCCAAACGTCTTACGCCACGAGAGGCCTGGCCGTCGTAGACGATTTGACTAGCCACATCTTGGGCCAGCCATTTTTTTAAAAGTACTGATGTCGCATCGTCTAACGTATCGTTTCCAACCAGGCTAGAGAAGAGTGCTGCTAAAAATGTGGGCAATTTATGATCAAAAAGCAGTTGATACCTACTCCCGACGCTCATCACAGTAGGTGAGTATTCTCGAAGCGCAAAAGGTGTTTGTTCAAACATCAACTTACCCGTGCGCGCAACAATCGCAGTAAATGTTGCATCAACTAAACCGGCCGCATTTTCATGCTGCACCAGAGCTTGATTTTGTAATGCTTCGAAGGCCTTCAGAGCGATACCACTACGGTTGACACCATAAAACACTGTATTTTTCGGTTCAATAACTCTCGTAACCCAAGCGTCACTCGCCAAGTCAGCTGAATATAAAAACGGCCAGAGCGCAAGGCGCTTTCCGATGACCTGAAAAAAATAAGCCATCCCTTGATAGAAAGCATAGTCAGGGTTGCTGTCAAGAAAGTGTACGCCCTGTTCAAGACCCTTATATAAAATAAAATCATCATCTGCACAGAGCGCAACATACGGTGTATCCACTAACCGCAATGCCTCATAAATTTTTGCCGTGTAAGCCTCATAACCACCTGGGCGATGCAGATAAGTTAATTCGCTACTTTGTGATCGGCTCACGTCGTCATTCAAACTTCTACTGCTGTCAGCGACGATGACTGGAAAGCCACCCGCGAGAAACCAAGCCAAGCTGCGCTTTAGGTAAGCGGGTCGATTATGTGTTGGTATGAGTATCGTTATTTGTTTTCTGATCATCATTGCCCCCGATCCCTACCGGTTAAGTATTCGGCGGGCGAGGCGCACAAGCGAAAGAAACGGCTGTCCGATATAACGATAACGGGCACGCTGAGACAAGTGGGCAATGTACGTCCAACACACACGAACTGCCGAACTCCGACTTGGATCTTGTTTTGCAGCCGTGGCCAACATAAGAATTGATCCACGTATTTTTTTTGTGTTAACAATGGCAAACCCCTCTTGCCGCAACAATACCCTGAGTGAATATTCAGTCGGATACCACGTGTGGGCGAATCCCGGTTGGCCAGACGAAAGATTAGACGTGAAATCACTTAAGATAACAAGAAATAGACCTCGTTGATTCAGCAAACGTTTAACTTGTCGTATAAAATTTAAAGGATCGGTAATAAAATAGATCGCATGGCATATCGAGATCAGGTCAAATTTAATTAACTCTTCTATGTTCTCAATTTGACCAATACGAGAACGAATATTTCTTTTTAAATGAAATTCTTTAGTGTTTGGGTCTGCGTCTATTCCCTCAGCATCCCAACCGTGTGATTGAAAACACTCAACAGTGGCTCCAAGCCCGCAGGCCACATCAAGATAGGCATGCTGGGCAGTAACCACATGCGGCGTTACAAAATCATAGGCCCGCTTCGCCCAGAGCATATCTTGCGCTTGCCGCGCTTGCCATACCTCGTCAGTAATTTTCCGCTCGCTTGTTTCTACGCGGTTCTGGTCCCAATAGGCCTGCAACTCTGCCAAAGTAGGTGCGGGGCTTGGGTAAGCGTTCGCACAGCGTTTGCACAGGCGCCACTCGTAGTTTTCCAACCGCTTCTTAGTTCTATCCACGCCCCTGTCATTAAATGGGAGCTTCCAGAATTTATCTAATTGACAAAGAGGACAACCGTCAGTTGGTTCAGGTAAAGGCATATCAATAGTGGTTTATCTTTTATTAGCCCGATCAGTTTTAACACAGTGATCAAAAAATGCTTGTACAAATTTAAGTACATTGCCCTCTCGCAAAACAGGCTCGTTTAACATGCCGGGGGATCCAAAGGATATTTCATGCCTGACGCTAAATAACCTACTTAACTGCTCCATGACACGTTCGTCTGAAAGAGGCGTCGCAAGACTCTCAGCGATCTTATGCTCTAAAGATTCCATCGGGCAAAGACCACCAAGCAGTTCAGCGCACAGTCCCGGGCCAAGTGCGATGGACGCCTTACCGATTAGAAAGGCCTCTAACGTCGCAGTACCCGTCACAGAAATCGTAATCGCGGCGCGCTTTGTAAGCTCAATGCTAGGTAACTGATACTGAGCCACCATGACGCCAGCTGTTTTTTTCAATGCCCTCACAAAGGCACCATTACGGATGAGTATACAAGCTGGGTGCTCTTTGATCACCAACACGTAATCAGACGGCATCGCGAAGCGGATCGCATCGATTGCTCGGCTTTGATCTAAAAAATACGGCGCCGGCGTATTGATTGAGGACTCGGGCGAATACTGGAGGGGGTAGTATATAAACTTAGCGGGCAAACTATCGATCGTGTCCACATCAAAGACTCGAGAGTTTATCTCTTTACGAAGCGTCCATATAAAGTCTCGTATAAAAGGTAAATTATTCAGAAAGCTTGCGCGAAGGTCATCCCATTGAAAAAGGCTAGGCGCGCTTAACCATCTGCGCAGTTGGGCAGCAGCCCTTTGGCCAAAACTCTTTTGAAAGCCACTCAGCTGTTTTTCATTTGCTAGGTCTTGCAACCATCTGGCCGCCTTCGGTTCATGACGAAACTCAACGACAAACTTCGCAGCGGCAGCACGCGCTAAGGGGTCGGTTTCATCTGCATAGCATGGGAGTGTCTCTAAATCATCCGTAGAAAAATAGATTCCACCCATATTTCGGCAAGACGTAGGGACAACCACTTCGGCACCCAATTCTTTCGCGACAGCGATGAATACCTTTCCGTCAAAACCTTCGACTTGCGAAACCAAGGCGTGCGTGGGTTTAAATAACTGTGAGAATCCTTTAAGTTGCGCATACATGTTTACTGCACGATTGATTTGGGCTGCAGCAGGTTGGTTTTTAAACGTTCGTTTATCAGCGCCTAAGTCTTTGTAAACAGAACCTTGATATTGGGTAAGCTCATTCAGGCTCGCTACTGTTTTGCCTGATTGATTTAAGACCAACACATTGTTTTCACCCAGCAATTTCTGAAACAAAGATTGGTGATGGTCAGAGGTGAGAACGATTGCCCACTCAACATCTGGCTTGAGCCGACGCGCATACTCGATCACGTGATAAAAAAATAGTGGAAATGATCCAAATCCGTGTAGCAAGACTTTCATAGGAATGCTTGTTTCAAGCTCGCATAATTACTCGAGGCCTGACTCGCCATTTGATTTAACACACGAAAGTCAGTTCGAGCTGTCTGTGTTTGTATGATTGAGTTTATTAACATCTCACTCGTAAAACCGCCAATACTCAAGCTGGGCATATTAAATGCTGCACACAAGTCCATCACTTTACCGTCATCGCTCACACCAATAAATGGAATAGACTGCATTGCAGCCAACACATGCCCATGAAAACGCATTCCTACTATTAGACTAAGCTTGGCGTACTCTGCGGCAACCACGCTTGGTTCGGGTACCAGTTTTGTTTGCTGGATGGGGATATCCGGGCACAGCATTTGTAGCTTTGTAAATAACGCAAGATCTGACAGATCTGACGCGCCGATAGGCTCTTGAAAAGACAAGAAATGAACTTCCCAGCCGCCTCCCGCCAGGCAGGTAATCGCCTCGGCTAGGGCGCGTAAGGTCGCTTGGCATTTTTCTTGGCGCAGATCAAAATCACTGGCGGCCAGGGTAACGCCTAAGACACGGCTACTTTGCTGACGATCACTTCTCGCGGCGCGGTAACTTGTCTCTGCAAAGATCAGATCTGAGGTTTGTCTGACTTTTGCCGCGATGGCTTGCGGATAGCCACAGTTCAATCGAGAGGATTTATCCCTTACAGCAAAATCCTCACTTAAGGTGATGATCAACCGCTGGATGGCCCGCGCAAACCACGTATGCAAAGTTGCGACGCCAACGCCAAGCGCATACACCCGAGCCCCCCGAAGGCGAGCAACAATGACCCACATCAAAATAAATAATAAATTCACGTAGGAGTTTTTTTTCGAATGAAAAAGAGTGCCGCCTCCAAAGATAAAGATCTGACAACCATACAAGCTACGCCAGATCCCGACCGCATACTTTGCTAATCGGTGAATTTTAGAGAGTTGCTGGTTTGTGATAACTTTTTCAATTTGTACGAAAGTTACCTGAGCATCCTGAATATGCAGTGGCGCCTCTAAGCAGCGCACCGAAAGCGAAATAGCAGACGATATCTCTTTTAAGTTTCTGATAACTGCAGACAACAGAAGGTCATCACCCACGTTATTGGTGCCATAATAGCCATACAAAAATGCCTTACTTGGCTTCATCGATGAACACTTGCCTCGCGTACTATTTTAAAGAAGTCTTTGGCCGTTGTTTCGATACGATATTGTTCTCTGACTGTTTGGTCACCCCAAGGCGCGGTGACACCCTCTTTACGTCGTGCATGACATAAGACGATGGCCTCGGCGAGCATTTTTTTGATCGCAATCGAATCCATTGGATCTGCTGCTGTGCCCCCTAAGCGTTGAATCAACGTCGCTGAAGCGCCCCGGGGTACAAGCCCAATAATGGGCTTACCTGCCCCGATGTAGTCGATCAACTTGCTTGGTAAAAATACACTTATCCCAGGGTTTGGGGCATCAATAATCAATAACAAATCTGCCTCTGCCATCAGCTCAAGTGACTTGAGGTAAGAGACCGTTGAAGTCGTTTTGACTAGCCTGTTTGGTAGCGCTCGGTAGGCTTGCGTCTTAAGCATTCTGGCTGGAATGCTGCCAACCAGCTCGATCTGTATATTATTTAATAATTCAGGGTTTTCACTTTGGAGTTGCGCAAGCGCTTCAAACAACGGCGCGGGTGTTCTGTCACCGTAGAAGTTGCCTACATAGCGAAACACCAAGGGTGCGGAACCTTGCTTTGCAGGTGCTGGGTATAAGTCTGCTTGATAACCATGCGCGATAACATAGGCTTTTGAGCGCCAACTTTCTGGGTATTTTTTCATCACAAGATCCAGGGTTTCTTGCGATGTAAAGACAACACGATCAGCTTCGCTAATGACAAACTTTTCTAAGCGCCGGTTGATCCACTTTGAAAGGACGAAATATCTTCTGAAGGGATTGTCTGCCCAAGGATCACTAAAATGAGCAACCCAAGGGATTCCGAGACTCGCACGAAGTTGTCGACCGACCAGGTGATCTGACATTGGTTCACCAAAGGTCAGTAGCCTCTCGGGCTTAATCTGATGTTCTTTTAAATAGGCTAGTGTCTTTTGGGCCGCCAAATCGATCCATCCCACATACTCGTCAGGGCAACGCCCATAGAAAGGGAGGCAATATATGGCGAATCGCTGCAATAGTCCCTTAATTTTTGACTGGAAAGGAACTTTGATCTTGTAAGTCAACCGCGTATTGAAGTCAGGGTAGCAATCTAAGCCTGTAGCTTGAGTCACCATGACTCCACAAGTCACCCCGAGTTCATCTTCACAGTGATACAAAAGGCGACCGATTTGTATTGCTTGCGGATACAGATTAGGGGGCAACACGTAAGATACAGCAAGCAGTCGCATCCCCAATCTTCATCCAATTATCAAATAATGCACAAAAAATAACTCAATAGTCTGAGCGAGTATTCAAAAGAAACCTCTCACTTACTTGGACCGCTTGAGAAAGCCATCAGGTGCCACAGTAATTAAAAATTTACTGTGCAAGTTTTTATCTATCTCGAACTCAGAGTGCGTTTTAAGATATTCCCATACGGCTGTTTTTGGATTATCACCAGGCCCCCAAGGCCGATCATGAAACAAGCCCTCAGGCATATCCTCGACGACAGTATCAAACACGACACAGTAACTACCCACCGTCGTCAGTGACGCGTAGGCGTTGAGTTCGGCAAGTACGTGATCGTGCGTGTGATTACTGTCAAGAAATACTAGAACAGTTTTATACGGGGCTGCGATTTGTTTGACTGCACGAATCGTATCCTCGGCAATTGATGACGCCTCAAGCATCTGTATTCTTGAGGACATAGGGTGCGCCTCGATTGCCGCTCGATTATGGCTTCGAATATCAATATCGATACCAAGCACTTTTCGTTTGGATTGACTTGGATTGAAGGTACTTTTTTGTTCGATCGCCTCACACATATCGAGCATCGCGAGCATTGAGGCACTCAGGATGAGGGACCCTCCGTGAGCAATACCCGTTTCAATAATTAGATCCGGCTTAATGTTCCAGATTAATTCTTGCATCGCGACGATATCTTGTGGGTACTGAATAATCGGCCGGCCAAGCCAGTCAAATTGATAAGAGTACTTATTGGCCTGAGCAAAATTCATCCAGCTTTGGGTGAACTCGCGCGCTTTCGGATCAGCGCCAAGAGTTTCGTTAATTCCTTGGCGCTCTTTTGCAAAAATTTCTTGGGGAGTCATATTAGTTCCTTAATAAATCGATATAAGTTCGCAAGCCGTCTTCTAGGGAAACTGCTGGTTGCCAACCAAGCTGTTTGAGTTTTCTGATATCGCCTACCAACATCATCGGGTCATCGGTTGCGACGTCAATTGCTCCAAACTTTAACAAAGGCGCATAGTTGAAAGGCTGGGCACAGGCCTGCACTAAGCTTTCAAGCTTAAGCGGTATTCCTGACGCAATATTGAAAACTCCAGAGGCGTCTGCGGTATTTGCCAGGTGACAGAACGCTGAGGCGACGTCATCAATGTGAAGGTAGTCACGGAATTGCTGTGCATGCGTACACCGCACCTCTTCTCTTTTTTCTAACGCGCTAACGACCAACGGGATAAGCTTATTGCTATGTTCACCAGGCCCATACGGAAAAAAGATCCTAGCCCAAACGAACTCAATTCTATTCTGAGCACAAAATAGTTGGGTGTACAGCCTGGTAGTATTTTTGCACTGGCCATAAATTGTTTTGGGCGCGGTCGGCGTCACATCTTCAGTCAGGTAGCCATAAGACCAATCATATTCTGCACACGTGCCCGCCATAACTACCTTTTTACCACCTGCATGTTTGAATAACTCGAGTAGGGTAGCGGTTGCTCGACACCATTCAAAGTTGCGCACAGACGACCAAAATTTACCAGGTTCTGTATCCCACGCAAGATGTATCAACAGATCGGGTTTAACCGAGTCAAATATTTGCTTCATTTGTTCTCGATCGAACAAGTCTGCCTGAAGCCACACCGCCTCTTTCGACACTTGGTCTGAAAGCGCTCGGCTAGTGATCGCTGTTACAGCAAAACCCGCGCACGCCAGTTTAGGCAAAAGACTCTTACCAACAAAACCACTGGCACCGGTGACAATTACCTTCATTGCCTAACCGATCAGTCCGTCAATGCAAAGGTCCGGCACTGCAGTGACGAATTTGACTCCCGCTTTTGCCAAAGCGTGGTTTTGAGTTTTAATTTCGTCAGCAAGATTCCAAGGCAAAATCAAAAGATAGTCGAGTGGCCGATCTTCCAGTGCTGCAGGCGGCAATATCGGTATGTGGCTTCCCGGCATGAACTTTCCTTGCTTGGCTAACGCGCCATCACACACAAACTCTAAAAGATCTGTTTTGACTCCGGCGTAGTTCAGAAGCGTGTTTCCTTTGGCAGCTGCGCCATAGGCACCTACTTTTTTTCCTGCTTTGTTTTGTTCAATTAAAAAAAGTAGCAGATTATTTTTTATACGATCCGCTTTGGGTTGAAAGTTCTGATAGGTCGTAAGGTCTTGTAAACCGTTTGATTTCTCTTGCTCGATCAACTCTTTCACTCTAGCGGTACTCGTGCGAGCATCCGTCAAGTGACACCCATAGACTCGCAAGCTTCCACCATGTGTCGAGAGTTGTTCGACATCCCACACTCGCAAACCTGCATGTTCAAAGATTTTGCAAACAGTCGCTAACGATAAATACGAGAAATGTTCGTGATAGATTGTGTCAAATTGTGCCTGCTCAATCAGACGCATCAGATGTGGAAACTCAAGGGTGATGGTGCCTGTGGGTTTAAGCGCTGCTTTGAGTCCACGGGTAAAATCATTGATGTCAGGAACATGGGCATACACATTATTCGCAGCAATCAAATCTGCTTGCTGATTTGACAGCGCTAAACGCTCCCCTAACTGTTGACCAAAAAACTCTCGAATCACAGGGATTAATAGTCTTTCAGCTGCAACGGCGGTACTTTCGGTGGGCTCAATGCCTAGGCACGGTACCCCAGCCTGCACAAAGTTTTTTAGTAGATAACCATCGTTCGAGGCAACTTCTATGACTAGGCTGTTTGTATCCAAGCCTAGCTCTTGAATCATTTTGTCAGCATACATCGACGCATGCTTAAGCCAACTTGCAGAGGTGCTTGAGAAATAGGCATACTCGGCTGTAAACAGTTCATCGGCTTGTGCGTAATCTTGCGTTTGGACCAGCCAACAAGATTCACACACCATAATTTTAAGTGGAAAATACTTCTCTGGCTTACTTAAGTCAGTAGAACTGAGGTAAGCGTTTGAGGGCGGCGCAAACCCTAAGTCAAGAAAGGTGTTCGTCAAAGGACGATTGCAGTGTCGGCAGTTCATTAAATGTCAACCCCAACAAAATTTGAATCAATCATTGAGAACCCCTCATCTCGCGCTGAAATGTTTGTGACGCTCAAAGGCCATTTAATCGCCAAAGCAGGATCGAACGCATTTAAGCCAGACTCTGCCTCCGGGTGATAAAACATCGTGTGAAAATAAATCAGCTCGACATCATCCGTCAGTGCCTGAAACCCGTGTGCAAAACCTTGTGGGATTAAAAGAGCTTGGTTATTTTCAGCTGAAAGCTCTTTCGCTTGCCAGCGTAAAAAAGTCTTTGAGGCTCGTCTTAAATCTACAGCAACATCCCAGACTCGTCCTCGTATGCACGTCACCAGTTTCATCTCGGCATAGGGCGAACGTTGAAAATGCAAACCTCGTATTGCACCCTTACTTGATGTGTGAGTGTGGTTGATTTGTGCAATCGGTAAGGTCCATCCGGCCTCAGCCAACTCGTTGGCGCAAAATAACCTTGTTAGGCTTCCGCGCTGATCGCCGATCGGCATTCTTTCAATCGATTTGAGCCCATCCAACTCAAGCGTAGTGATGGCTAAGCGACTCATATCGCAGCCTCGTAGGCTTCAATATCGTCCAGGCATAACTGGTACGTATTAGCGCCGGCATACTGCTTTGAATACCAATGCATGGTTCTGCGGATGGTTTCTTCCAAAGACCAACGGGGAGCAAAGCCGAGTTTTTGCTTTGACTTTATGACCTCAAGAGTGAGATAAGCAGACTCGTGTGGCCCAACGAGGTCGGTGGCATAAGCGACTTTTGCAGTGCAGTAGTGGGCTCTCGCCTGCTCGATGACCTGCCGAACAGAGGCAGCTTCGCTGGTAGGTGGGCCAAAGTTGTAAGCGCCCGCTGCGGCCTGATCGCCCCACAGTGTTTGAGCAAGAGTTAAGTAGCCGGAGAGGGGGTCTAGCACGTGCTGCCAAGGCCTGATTGCTTCTGGGCGTCGAATCTCTAGTATTGTGTCAGTTTGCCAGGCACGGATCGCATCTGGTATCAGCCGATCGGGCGACCAGTCTCCGCCCCCGACAACGTTACCCGCTCTGGCACTGGCCAAGGCAAGGCCCTGCTCTGCTAGAAATGACTTGCGATAGCAGTCAATTATCAACTCACTGGCCGCTTTGCTCGAGCTGTAGGGGTCGTGCCCACCAAGGGCGTCGGTTTCTCGAAAGGGCCAAAGTGTTTCGGTGGGCAAATACACC
Source organism: uncultured Alcaligenaceae bacterium (assembly GCA_937952975.1). Classification (GTDB taxonomy): domain Bacteria; phylum Pseudomonadota; class Gammaproteobacteria; order Burkholderiales; family Burkholderiaceae_B; genus Zwartia. Next base: position 29,267 of record CALFXX010000087.1, on the reverse strand, counting down.
TTATCTGTCGTAACCATTACCGCCACGCGCACACTCTCGCTTTGCCTGAGGGCGTCTAGCAAATGGGCGGTACCCATCACATTCGTACCAAAAGTGCTCAGGGGATCTGCGTAACTGGCACGAACAAGTGGCTGCGCCGCTAAATGAAATACTATTTCAGGTGAGGCCTCCCGCACCACCGCCAAAACTTTCTGACTGTCTCGCACATCACAAAGATTGCTCTTGCACAGGGCTTGCCCGTCAACTAGCGTGAAAAGGCTTGGCGTGGTGTTTGGCGGCAAACTGAGGCCAGTTACCAAAGCCCCAAGGCGTTTGAGATACAGAGTCAGCCAAGTACCTTTAAAGCCCGTGTGGCCAGTCACGAGCACACGCTTATTTTGCCAAAAACCCGAGGATGTTGAGACAACCATCAAGGCCAGACCTTCCAAGGAGCTTTTCCTTGCATCCACAAATCTTCGAGGTAGTTCTTTTCCCTCAGCGTATCCATAGGCTGCCAAAAACCGTCGTGTCTAAACGCCATCATCTCACCTTGTTGCGCCAGATTCGAAAGTGGTTCATTTTCCCAGCTGGTGTCATCACCACGGATCAGGTCAATCACTTTAGGCGATAAAACAAAAAAACCGCCGTTAATAAGACCACCATCGCCACGAGGTTTCTCTACAAACCCTGTCACTTTATCGCCTTCTTGAGTCAGTGCGCCATAACGGCCAGGCGGTTGGACAGCAGTGATCGTTGCGAGCTTTCCGTGAGCTTGATGAAACTCGATTAGTGACCGAATATTAATGTCTGAGACTCCATCGCCGTAGGTAAAGCAGAAGGAGTCATCCTCCCTCAAATACTGGGAGACTCTTTTTAGTCTGCCGCCTGTCATGGTGGTATCACCGGTATCGACCAACGTGACGCGCCACGGCTCGGCGTTTTGTTGGTGCACTTCCATCTGATTATTTTGCATATCAAAGGTGACATCTGACATATGCAGAAAATAATTTGCAAAGTACTCTTTGATGACGTAACCCTTGTAGCCACAGCAAATTATAAAATCATTGACCCCATGACTTGAGTACGTCTTCATGATGTGCCATAAGATAGGCTTTCCACCAATCTCGATCATCGGCTTAGGCCGATACGCACTCTCTTCGCTAATCCGAGTACCTAAACCGCCCGCCAGAATCACTGCCTTCAAGATGTCACCTCATTCATTTCTCTGATGCGCAACTCGCGTATGGGTTCTGCTAGCGTTGCTGGCGAGCCTATCGCAATCAGGCGGCCTTGCTCCATCAAAATGATCTTATCGAAATACACCAAAGACTCCCAACTGTGTGTGACTGCGATAACAGTTTTGTCTGCGCTTAAAGAGCACAAACCTTGTAGCACCTTTTGCGACAAGGTCGGGTCAAGAGCGCTGGTTGGTTCGTCTAAAACAATGACCGATGGATCGGGGTATAGCGCGCGCGCGATGGCCAACCGTTGACCCTCGCCGCCCGATAGAGATATTCCGCCAACACCCAGAACCGTTTGATAAGATGACGGCAAGGTAGCAATCACCTCGTCAATATAAGCTAGCTTTGCAACGTTTTGACACCTGATCAAATCGATTTGAGTCGGCTCTACACCAAAGGCAATATTCTCGGCAACCGAGGCATTTAATAACAGGGGCGCTTGCGGGGCATAGCCTATCGCATTTCGCGCCCAAGTAATAGGCCCCTTTGGGACCGCTTGATTATCGATCGCAACCACACCGCCAGAGGGAGTCGTTAATCCCAACAAAATGTCGAGTAAGGTACTTTTACCGCTTCCGGATAAGCCAATAATGGCGACCTTCTCACCTCGATTGATTGTGAAAGAGATCTCGCTGATCGCATCTACGTTGCTCGAAGTATGGCGGTAGCTGACGTTGGCTAAACTGATTTGGTCGTGCACTCTTAAGCCTTGTCCCACTTGATCTGCGCGTCGCTTTCCAGCTGCCAGAGACGACTCAAGAAATCGCAAAGCGCCGCTATTGAACTTTAAGATGCTGAGGCTTGAATATATTTGTTGTAGGTTGGGGAGCAACCTGTACCCCGCGTAAGCAAACAAAGCAATAAAGGGCAGCAGGTCTTTGTAGTCAAGCCCCGCCCAAGAACGGTAAATTGGCAAGGCCAAAAGCATCGAAAACGCCAAAAGCTCAATTAAATACTTGGTTACCATCGGCAGTATTCTAGATACCTCATCCGCCTGGCTATACCGCCTAAGCAGAGCTCTTAGCTTCGCAACAAAGTAAGAGATGTCCCCACGAATCAGTACCTCTCGACTTGCGCCATATAAATCATTTGCTAAATGCAAAGCACCGCCGGTGGCATTCAGGATATCTTCCCCCGCCAAGGACATTTTTTTTCGTAAGAACCAAAAAAAACCACTGTAAAGAATTGTAGCCATGACAACAAATACTGCCGAAAACAAGGGCGAAGCAAACGCTAGCAATATCGCAACTAGCGTGACTTGAAAAACCTTACTCAGTACAAGACATATCTGGAGAACGCCACCGTTTACAGCACGCTCAACCTCTTTCACTGAGTAGTTCGCCAAGGTCGTTCCCCCTTGTGCACGTAAAAACTCATAACCCTGAGCAAAAAACCCCACGGTCAAATCGCCAGCTAATCGTGCATTTAGCCTCGCAGCAAAGCGAGTTGACACCCAAATTGAGAGAAAGCTTAAGACGTTACCTAAAATAAAAAGGGTAAGAACCACACACCCGATGTAGTGCATTGGAATATCGACCAGTGACCTTCCAAGCAGCCTTGAAAACAATTTGCCAATCGAAGTTTGATCAACCCCACTCGGATCGCTTAATAATGCAACAAAAGGCATAATTGAGGCGACGCCAAGCATTTCGAAGACGCCGATTAACATAAAAAATAATACTAATAGGGAAAATTTTCCACGCCAATTTTTCGGAAGAATCTTAAAAACGACAAACAGAGTTTGCACTAAAATAATCGCCTATTTGTGATTTAACTGATCTTAAGTATTAATAATTATTAATTTGCTTTAAATATAATAGCCTGCCCAGTCGGCAAGGGTAGCAAGGTGCCGGCCTTGGCAGAAAGCCAGTCTAGTATTACTTTTTTTGTATCTTCGTAGCCAATCCAGTTGTAGTCATCAAATAGAATCACTCCCCCACTCTCTAGCCTGTCCCAAAAGAAGTCTAGCGCAGCCAAGGTAGGGGTCGCTGAATTCAGGTCAATATGCAACCAAACGATCGTATCTGGGTTCTGAGACACCGCGAAAGATTCGGGGATAAAACCTTTATTAAAAGTAATCTGCGATTGAAACAAAGCTAGATTTTTTTTTGTGAGCTCTACATTAAGGTAGTCATAAGACACTTTGTTTTTTTTCTCGCTGGCTAGGAGCGTGTCTTCTTTCATTTCTGCCCACGCATCATAAAGGTAAGCTGCCCAGGTTTTTGTGTAGTTGGACGCAGCGTTCATTGCATAAAATGACGTTAACCCGTCGCAGACACCGCATTCAACTAAGTTTTTGACAGCAATACGAGTATTTTGAACGGCATAATGGCTGCTCCAGTAGACAATGTAGTGACGCCATTTGAGGCTCTCTAGCATCTCAAGTTCGTTGCTCTCTTTTAATTGACTCAACGAAAATTTTCGGTTTGATACCAGATCTACAATCGCTCTGTGCGCGCGGCTGTAATCTTGTTCAATTTGGCCGAGCTTCTGATCTGACCCCCAAGGAGTCGCAGTGCATGTCGTCATGCCCCAGCCCGTAAACGTGGGGGCTCTACCTATCAATAATATTTTTCTTAAAAAATTATGTTTTTCAAAAAAGCTAGTGATCACCTTCTTGGAATCTGGATAGTTTTTATATAACCAAGATTTAACGTGTTTTTTAATTTTCATTTAAAACTCTGTTTTTTCTGTTACGAAGAGCTATCGACAGTCGGCGTATTAGCAGATATAACGCTGCGATTGGCGATATAACCATCCCGCTGGCACATTTTACTGTAAGCGCCGCACGCATATAACGCCACATCATTTGGGTATGCATTGAAAGATAACCATAAAAAAGAGTCACATGATGATAAGTAAGCTTGGAGCTATTTTCATAAGGTACTCGTCCGCCAACAAAATGAATAGTCTCCTCTTGATCGACATTACAAAATCCACCCGAGGCTAGCAAGCCATACACGAATGGATACGAAGGAAAGTTGTAAGCTAAGAAAGGAAACTGACCTAAGATTCCAGGGGCAAAGTTCCATTCTTTTAGTAGCGGTATTAGTCGCTGTCCCACTTCTCTTTTAAACAGTCCGTAAATAATGGAGTCCGTATCAAAATACGTAAACCTCGCGAGCGATAACCAACTTTGCCGCGTCGTACGTAGTTCCTTCACCCGACGATCAGCCTCTGGGAGGTCAATATCCACTATGCATGCTCTACCGTACGTCAGTGCCGCACGGCTTCGTTTAGCGTGAGCGATGATATTGCTTAAAAACTGATCGCTCCAATAATCGTCGTCCGCAAGCCAGATAAAATACTCGCCGCTAGCTTGTTCTAGTAGGTAACGAAAATTAAAAAATGCGCCTTTATTTATTGGATGAAACGTACATCTGACTCTTCCGTCTTCTGCAGCAAATTTCTTTATTATTTCAGCTACTTCAACCTCAGAGCTACCATTATCACTGATTAATATTTCAAGATTTTTGTAATCTTGATTTTGAATAGATTGAATAGCTCTGGATAATAGCGCAGGTCGATTAAACGAAGCCAACCCCACTGTCACTACAGTCGTTTGATTAGAAGGGAATTCGACAGATTTATTTGCAGGCATGCTTAGACAAAAATCTTTGAACCAATAAAGTGCCAAACGCTTTTTTAAACTCAGTATTCATTAACATTTGAATCACGGTTGAGGGTATCGTGCAAATTAAATAAAGATGAGGCTCTTTGAATCATGTTTTGGTTGGCTTCAATTGTAGATCCCACCTAAGTTTGACAATCCTAACTACTGTTCTGACTCGGCTTTGCTTTGGATTTGAGCACAACCAAAGCTTTAAAATGGATGGTGCGGTCGCAGATTTCTTGACTTCAACGTTCTAGGCGTTCGGATCAAATACCGTTCTTTTCGCACTATATCCGTGCTCCACAATCTGAGTTTGGTCGTTCCGCCCTTCAAGCTCAAATTATGACAACGACTTGATTGGTATTGTAGCCCTCGATTGAACGGTGCGCGGCCTACGATCGCCGGTGCCCGATTTCAAATTTCAGCAGCGTAAAAGCCACTTTGTGCCTTATTGAACCTGATAGTTCATGACATACCGGGGGAAAATATGTGAAGAAAAGCCTCTTTTGAAGTCTGAAATGGCCAACTCTTTAGCTGACGGTGTAGGAATAGTCGATTGATAAACCTGTGCACCTAGCTTATGCCAACGGACACCTTTTTCTTTTAGTAAGGCAACCGCATGAAATTGCACAACGTGCCCGACCGGTTTATCAAATAAATCCCTGTCATAGGCACCGACTGCATACAAACTTTCATCTCGCGAGTAATAAAAGAGGCCGCCGCCGACCATGTTTTCTTGGCTATCCCGCAGGTACACAAGAAACGCCTTGCCCTGATTGATCGCCTCAAGTTGCAGAGCCCACGTGATTTCTGAGCGGGTGGTACGGCCTGCGACGGCTAGGTGTAAGGCCTTAAATTCGTTCCAAATCAAAGGACTATTAGTATCGAGGACACACACTTTCCAGGTCCTGTACCCAACGTTAATGAGTGATTTATAGCTATCTCGCAAGCGGCCTTTAATCGCTGTTACCTCGGGTTTTAGGTCCAAGAATAGGTCATACTCGATTCGAACATCTGCTCCTTTGCGTAAAAAGAGGTCCTGCCACTGTGAGATTTGGGCGTCACTCGCGTTAAACGCCTGAACACTAACGAGTGAAAGCTGTTTTAGTCTTGCATTAAATTCTGTAACAACGGCAATACACTTTTTGTAAAAGTCACCCGCTTGGCGCCTTCCAACGCTAGAAAACAACACGGGCCCTTCTAACGGACCACCGTTTGATCCAAGTTTGAGTTCACTATTTTGTTGAACCAGAGACAGGCACCATAAACCACAAGGCTTACGATCCTGCAGCAGAATGAGTGATACATCTAGCGCTACACTATTCTCAAGACTCATTGCGTAGGCTAATTGGTAATCAATCATGACTGGCATTAGGCCCACGGCACAGTAATCGAGCCCTTTTACCCCATCTTCCCAAAGGTCAGGCCTTTCTTCACGGTAGGCAAAACTGACTTTTTGATTAGCAAGTAGTTCAGCCAGGGCATCGGTCAGTTCTTTGAGGTATTTTTGGCTCATAACTAGCCTAACAAGTCCCAACCCACCGGAGTTCCTCGTTTTATATTTTCCCTGACGCGCATTCCTAGTACCACTTTTAAATACTTAGGGGCGAGCCCAAAGCCGGGCCGTATCGCCCTGACAGCTTCCGCATCAATGAATTCGCCAGCACTCATATCGCGTACGAAGTACAAAGAGCGACGATAGCCAAGAGATTTATGTTCCTGAGTCGAAGCTGGACCGTATACGACCTTTCCTAGCGATTGCCATGCCCGTTCTGACTCCAAGACTAGGGAAGCCATTTCAGGCGGCTCTAGGGAAAAAGTCGCGTCAACACCACCGTCAGACCGAGCTAAAGTGAAATGCTTCTCAATCACTGTAGCCCCCAACGCCACTGCGGCCACTGCTACCCCAACCCCCATAGTGTGGTCTGACAGGCCAATCTCACACCCAAAAAGCTCACGCATATGAGGAATCGTTAAGATATTGGTATCGACCGGCAAGGCTGGATAGGTGCTTGTGCATTTTAATAAAACAAGATCTGAGCAACCACACTCCCGAGCAGCTCTTACCGCATCATCTAGCTCGGCCACGGTAGCCATCCCAGTAGAGATAATGACCGGCTTTCCCGTTCCAGCGACTTTACGAATTAGATTTAAGTCGGTATTTTCAAACGAGGCTATTTTATAAAGAGGTACATTCAGGGACTCGAGAAAGTCAACCGCACTCACATCGAATGGAGTACTAAATGGCACCATTCCATGTTGCCTCGCTCGCTCAAAGATCGAAGCATGCCACTCCCAAGGCGTATAGGCACTTTCATAAAGGTTAGACAGCGTCGACCCGGCCCACAGACTCTCTTTATCCTCAATAATGAAACCCTTTTGATCAGATTCAATCGTCATCGTCTGAGCGGTGTACGTTTGAATTTTCAAGGCATGTGCACCGCTATGTGCTGCCGCATCAACAATTTGCAGGGCACGCTCTAGCGACTGGTTGTGATTACCGGACATTTCTGCGATGATAAACGGCTTATGGCCCCTGCCTATGCCTAAATCTTCAAGTTTAAAACTCATAGTGTCTTTTGCTTACCAAGAGGGTGTTTGTATCGCCTGATCAAGGGTGCGAATCCAGCCGCTGACTGTAACACCCAACGCGCGCGGGTTGCCGAGTGTATTCGTTTTCACTGGTCTGAATGAATCCACACTGTTTAAATACAGAAATAGAGGCCTTGTTATCCGGATGAATTTCAGCGTACAAGCGCGCCCAACCAAACCTGTTAATTAAAACCATCAAGGCGGCTTTGCCTACACCTTTAGACCGATAGTGCGATGACAATAAGATTGAAACTTCTAAGCGCCCCTGCATTACGTCAGCGTCGACTCGGATAACACCGCACGGTTCCCCGTTCAACATAATAATACTTAGATCGGATGCCGTCGAGGACAAAACTTTATTCAACCAGTCGATGTGCTCTTCGTACGAAGGTGCTTTTTCATTTCTACTAAATCGTCGAGCATTCAACTCATTTTGCCACTGAAACATCACGTCGCAATGGTGCACTGTTGCACGAAGCAGCGATACAGCTTCATCGTGGAAGTTTTTCGACGGGCATAGCTTTTCCAGAATTCGCCACGCTCCGAGTCCATCACACACTGCAGCACTTGATCGCGCCATGTGTCTTAATTTTTTTTTGTCTTGAACTATTGCACTTAAGACTTTGACGATCGTTTCTTCAGAAATTGTCGCCTCAGCGCCAAGGTAAATACCGGCGCCAGCATTCACCAAGCCCGTGATGTTACTTGATTGATTAGGCGCAGTTGCGATAAGTAAACTTGGCAGACCCATGCAACATCGCTCAAGCGCTGTGCCTCCCGCGGCGCCGATAGCCAGATCCGCATTTACCAGAAGGCTGGCCATATCTGAAACATTACGATGCAGCTTAATGTCGCTCGTCTCTGGTGTCGATAGCCCCTCGCTCGCGCCGGCAACGACATCAATGGTCGTCACAATATTAGAGCTGACAATTGCTTTTACGACCCGGTCTGTCAACTGCCTTGAAGCGGTTCCACCCAAAGACACAACGATATGAAAAGATTTGTTCTCCACGCTTGAGTCGGGCGGAAAAAAGCGGGCTTTTATAAACTGAGTTCGTAAAAGTGCAAAATCAGGGCCAATAAAACTTACACAATCGGGGGGCACTAAATGTTTGTAGGCATTGTTGTCACGACCGACGGTCTGATCTAGGAGAAAATCGCACAGATGTTTGCGGTCGCAGAGATCATCGATTACAAATATTTGATTAACCCATTGCTTAGCACAACGTTCAAAACTCTCGCTTCGCTGATAATGATCAATGATCAGCAAATCCACGCAGATCCCCAAGCTACTAAAGTACTTAGCTTCGTCCGCCTCGCTCAGGTCGTTTGTAATGACTAGCAAATCACTGTAGGGGATTTTGATTAAATCAACGGCCGCCTCATTAATCGCAAACTGAACTCGCCAGCCGGCATCATGCAATTTTTCTGCCAAAGTCAAGCATCGATATATGTGCCCTAAACCAATTACTGGCGAGGCATCACATCGAAACAAAGCGCACCTTGAGCGAAAGGCTTGCGGCATCAATTATTATCGAATTTTAAACAATGGCTCTAACGCTTTGCAGGCTAGTTTCTTAGCTAGTACTGCAGGATTGAGCGCACTAGTCAGCGTTGGTATGACTTCTTGATAAGCATTTAGTAACACCTTGATATCCGCATCGCTGTGAGCATAACTGATGTTGTGAGTACCTAGTGTCAAAACACCCCTGCCCAGCATCTCTTGCATGAATAATGTCTTTAGTGCGTATCCGCTGACATCTTTTGTGTCCTTTATGATTAAAAAGCTCCATGAAGGGTGGCCAGTAACTGATAGAAACTGGTGCGCCTCATTTTGGACGATTATTTTATTCAAACCTGTTTTTATCTTTTCACCTTGGTCACTCAGCGTTTTTACGACTGGTTCCCTCTGTAGCTTATTCATTGTTGCCAGTGAGGCCGCCAGCGATAGCGTCTCGCCACCAAACGTAAAAGAAAAGAAAATTTCTTCCATCAACGCCATGATATCGGCACGGCCAGCCACTGCAGATAAGGGGTAGCCATTGGCTAGGCCCTTACCAAATGTGGCTAAATCAGGGGTAACGCCAAACAGTTCTTGCGCCCCGCCGTTTGCAAAACGAAAACCCGTGATGGTTTCGTCAAAAATTAGAACCGCCCCGTGTTTGTGTGCCAAATCTTTTACCGCTTGCAAGTAGCCAGGGTTGGGCTCACTCACATTCATCGGCTCTAAAATAACAGCAGCAAATTCACCCTTTCGCGACTGAAGCAGCGAACTCAGTGCGTCAAGGTCGTTAAAGGGAAAATTGTGAGTTAAATCGCGCACCGCCTGTGGTACGCCTAGGTTACGCGCGGTCGCGCCAATATACCAATCTTGCCAGCCGTGATAGCCGCAAACGGCAATGCGGTCTCTTCCAGTAAAGGCTCTTGCTACACGGACAGCGCCAGCTGTCGCATCTGACCCATTCTTTCCGAACCGCACCATCTCTGCGCAGGGCACCATCTCGCATATCTTTTCAGCCACCTGTATCTCGATAGGATGGGCTAACGAAAAAATGACCCCCTCTTCAAGTTGGGCTTTAACCGCAGCGTCAACGTCGGGTTCACTGTAGCCGAGAGTGATCGACGCAAGTCCACTTACAAAGTCGAGGTATTCGTTGCCGTCTACGTCCCATACACGACTACCGGAGCCTTTTTGAATAAAGTAGGGTGAAACGCCAAAAGGGTATTGCGTGCGGCTTTTACTAAATGTTTGACTGCCCAAAGGAATATGCTTTAAAGCCCGTTCAAGCATACCTTCAGAGTTTTTATAGCGCTCAGACATTGCGGGTGACCCCTTTTAAGTGATCCTTTGCTATGGATATTTGATACCCTTCATTACGTACAAGATGGGAATTGACGCTGTTCAGATCCGTCTTAATGCTAAGCAAATGAAGGATATCGGCTGTATTAAATTTTGGATTTTGAAGATAGAGCGCGTCGTAAACTTGCGAAACAAAAGCAAAGTCCTCAGGGTTATCTACGGTCCAACGCAACGCCGATAAGTCTTCAGTGTGTTTGACTGAGAGCAATTTAAATAGATCCGGATGCTTATGAATGTAAGGCGTCACGTGCTCACGCTCTGAGGATAGTTGTGCTTTTTCCCATGCTTGCTTTAAAGCGTCGATATTGAAAATCTCGACGTCTAAGCCATCCGGATAGCTGGGCTCAAGGGCGTTAGAGGCGTAGTCAACACCAGTTTCGATATAAGCCTCGATCACATGATCGATGACGGCTGGATCTGTTAACGGGCAATCTCCAGTTAGTCTTGCGATATGCAAGGCATTGTAATGAACGGCCGCTTGATAAAAACGATCTAAAACATCATTTAAATCGCCTCTGTAACACTCAATTTTATGATCTAAGCAAAGACTCGCAAGAGGATCGTCAGCTGACGCGTTGCTGGTTGCCACAACGATTTTCGATAAATGCTTTGAGCGCTCTAAGCGCTCAATTTGATGCAACAGCATTGGCTTACCCATGATCGGGCGTAGTACCTTACCGGGCAGTCGAGTTGAAGAGCAGCGCGCTTGCAAGATTCCTATGATTTCTGTCATCTTAAGCCTCTGCTTGCCAAGTACGTGGGTCGATCAGACGCGTATCGAAGATAGCAAAGTCAGCTAAATCGAGAGTTTGCTCGTATGAAAAGGCCGAGATGCACTCGTCAAAGTCGCGCGCAGAACTCACCCCAACAAGCGCAACCGAAATTTCGGGGCACTGGTTCACAAAACTTATTGCTGCCTCAAGTGGCGTAACTTGCGTACTTTTTAAGTAGGCCAAATATCGCTCATGGTGGTCAACAAAAGTTGCCAGATGTCGAGGCAACCGAGAAGACGGCATCAATAAAACACCCTGCAAAAATACAGAGCGTGCATGTATTTCTACACCGGCGCTGGCCAACCGCGCCAACGTGCCGTCTTGCAGCAGCCTTTGGTCATAGACACTAAAGGGCAACTGGACGACATCAAAATCGAAACGCTCAAATAACTGGTCTATCTGCTTGCGATCGTACACCGACACGCCGATCTTTTTGATTAAACCGGAAGCCTTCCACTCTTGCAATTTGAAAAAAATACTGTCGCCCCCGTGTACGAGAAGGTCTTCAGCGTGATGCACCATCAAGGTGTCCACCTGATTTCTACGTAACTTGATCAACGACCCCTCGAAAGCCTCCGAAATTTTACCCAGCTCGTTTTTGCCAATGGCTGATTGTCGCAGGGGAATCGTTTTTGTAATCAGGCGAAAATCCATTGAGGCGTCAAGGCACTGACCTAAAGTTTGTTCGCTGTCGCCGTAAGCGGCGGCCGTATCTAAGACTTGCACGCCAGCGCTGGCGGCGCGCACAAGGATTGCTGAAATTTCTGACGGAGCTAGTTGACCGTTGACATTCGCGACGCCGTAATTCATTCCGAATTGCACTGTGCCCAGCCCAAGGCGATTAAATTTGGACATATTTTACGCAGACAACTGCGACGCGACTTGTGTAAGCGCCTCGCTCAAAGCCGCCACGACGTAATCCTGCTCGGCTTCCGTCATGGCAGGAAAGAGTGGCAACGTGATGGCTTCTTGGTAGTAACGCTCAGACTCACCTAAGTTGGAGAAGTCAACTCCAAGGTTTTGATAATAGGGCTGTGTGTGGATCGGTATGTAATGCACGTTCACACCGATATCTTTTGCGCGAAGCGTTTCAAATACTGCTCGTCGTACTTGTTGACCTTGCGTGCCTTTTACTCGAACCACATACAAGTGCAGACCAGAATAACTATCCGGATGCTGCCAAGGGGTCACTATTGGTAAACTTGCAAGTAGTTGATCGTAGCGTTTTGCCAAAATATGCCTACGAGCAATGAACTCATCGAGTCTCTTGAGTTGGCTAAGCCCTAAGGCCGCTTGCAATTCAGTCATTCGGTAATTAAAGCCTAAGGCGACCTGTTGGTAATACCATGGGCCATCGGTTTCGCGAGTCATTAACGCTTCGTCACGCGTAATCCCATGGCTACGATAGAGGGCCATTTTTTCTGCTAGTTCGGCGCTATTGGTCACTGCTAAGCCACCTTCGGCTGTCGTAATGATCTTTACGGGGTGAAAGCTAAACACCGTGATGTCACTGTATCGGCTGTTGCCAACTGGCTCATTTTGGTACTTACCGCCAATCGCGTGAGAAGCATCTTCGATAATCTTAAAGCCGTAACGAACCGCTAACGCGTGAATACCAGCCATCTCGCAGGGCTGACCACATAAATGCACAGGTACCACAATTTTCGGTAACCGGCCTAGTTTTTCAGCGACGATGAGTTTTTGCTCTAAGGCTTTGGGGCACAAATTGTAGGTTTGAGGGTCGATATCCACAAAATCTACTTTTGCACCACAATAAAGGGCACAATTTGCTGAAGCTACAAACGATATTGAGCTGGTCCAAAGCCAGTCTTGTGGCCCAAGCCCAAGTGCTAAGCACGCGATATGTAAGGCCGACGTTGCGCTATTAACGGCAACACCATGCTTGGCACCCACAGCGGCAGCTATTGCCTTTTCAAAGGCAGGTACGACAGGGCCTTGCGTCAAATAGTCCGAACGCAGTACGTCTTGCACCGCTTGCAGGTCTTCTTCAGAAATATCTTGCCGGCCGTAGGGGATCATTTTAAATCTTTCCGATCAGATGCGCATTCGTGTTGATCCAGCTGTTTAGCTGAGCGCTCGTCATCCAGTCGGAATTATTATCGCTTGTGTAGCTAAATCCCTCGCCAACGGGTTCACCATTCTTAATGCGCTCTTTGCTGACATGCCAATTGTTGATAGCGGGCAAAATTTTAAAATGTTGGGCATATTCGTAGGTGTAGATTGAATCTTCGGCACCAATCATTTGCTCATGTAGTTTTTCGCCGGGCCGGATACCAACAAATTCTAGCTTTGCTTGCGGTGCAACCACTTTAGCAAGATCAACGACCTTCATTGATGGTATTTTTTTGACATAGATCTCGCCACCGATCATGTCTTCAAAGGCGTGCCACACAAGTTCTGCACCGGCCTCTAACGAAATCATAAAGCGCGTCATGCGCTCGTCTGTAATGGGTAGTACGCCAGAGTCTTTCAAAGACATAAAAAAGGGAATGACCGACCCGCGTGAACCCATGACGTTACCGTAACGCACCACGGCAAAGCGCGTGTTGTGAGAACCCGCGTATGAATTACCTGCGACAAAAAGTTTGTCTGAAGCGAGCTTCGTGGCCCCGTACAGATTAATCGGGCTACTTGCCTTATCTGTTGATAAAGCGACGACTCGTTTAACACCCTTGTCGATGCAAGCATCAATTAGATTCATTGCGCCGTTAATGTTTGTTTTAATACATTCAAAGGGGTTGTATTCTGCCGTTGGCACGATTTTGGTTGCAGCGGCGTGCACCACGTAATCGACTCCGTCGAGGGCACGATACAACCGGTCTTTATCCCGCACGTCTCCAATAAAAAAACGTACGCGTGGATCTTCTTGAAACTGCTTGGCCATTTCCCACTGTTTCATCTCATCGCGTGAAAATATGATGAGTTTCTTTGGGTTGTATCGCTTTAAGGTCATCGGCACAAAAGTGTGTCCGAAAGAGCCGGTTCCGCCAGTGATTAAGATTGAAGAGTTTGAAAGCATAATGGTTGGCGGCAAAGGTCGAAGTATCGAATTAAGGTATTAGTAAAGATTTACTTAGCAATAGTTTACTTGGGATATACAATCGAGGCTTAAACGCTCTTGCATTGTGAGCCATAATACGACAAATACTAGCTAGCGCACCGAGGGCGCACTTATGAAAGTCTTAGTGACAGGCTCTGTGGGATTTATTGGTGCGGCGGTCACTCAATGCTTATTGGCACGTGGCGATTCTGTAGTCGGCATTGACAATCACAACGACTATTATGATCCAAAGCTGAAAAATGCGCGTTTAGCTTTGTTTGCTGACCACCCAAATTACATCCACTTGCGAGCCGATATCGCGCACCGCGGCAGTATGGAGCAGGCCTTTACCACCCACCTGCCCGACGCTGTCATTCACTTAGCGGCGCAAGCGGGGGTGCGGTACTCGCTTGACAACCCACGTGCGTACATTGAAAGCAATATCGTGGGTTTTATGAACGTTTTAGAAGGCTGCAGGCACCAAGGTGTCAAGCACTTGGTCTATGCCAGCAGTTCTAGCGTTTATGGGGCAAATACCGAAATGCCGTTTTCAACACATCAAAATGTTGATCACCCGCTTAGCTTATACGCAGCGAGCAAAAAATCCAATGAATTAATGGCACACACGTATAGCCATCTATTTGGTCTGCCGTGCACGGGCCTCCGTTTTTTTACAGTGTACGGGCCCTGGAGTCGTCCAGATATGGCATTGTTTAAGTTCGCCAAAGCCATTCTCAGTGGTGATCCGATACATGTTTACAACTATGGCAAACATCGCCGAGACTTTACCTACATTGATGACGTCGTCGAGGCTGTCGTCAGGGTCCTGGACCACCCCGCCCAAGCTGACGAGACATGGAACAGCCAGGCCCCCGACCCAGCCAGTAGTGTCGCCCCCTGGCGGCTCTACAACGTTGGCAGCAACCGTCCTATTGAGTTGTTGTCATACATCGCAGCATTAGAGGTTGCCTTGGATAAGCCGGCGATTAAAGAGTTATTGCCCCTTCAGCCAGGTGATGTACCAGATACCTACGCAAATATCTCTGAACTTGTCACGGATTTTGGTTGCACGCCTAGCACGCCTGTTGAGGTTGGGATCGACCGCTTCGCCAAGTGGTATCGCGCTTACTACAAGGTCTGACGTGAAACGCCCAACCGTGGTTGACCTCACAGAAATCTGGCAAGCTGCGGCATGAGACAGGTGCGGGTTCTTATCCTGTTTTCGACCTCGTCGCTTGGCGGGGCGGAGCGCAGCCTGACACGCATGGCGCTCAGTCCAGGAGATATTCATTACGAGTTTGCAACGATGCAAAACTCTGGGCCGTGGTGTGATTGGTTAAGGTCTTTGGGTGGCACGCCCGTCATGTTTGGTTCTGAAAAAAATCATTCCAATCGCATTACCTTAGGGGCGTGCCTTCGTTTAATCGCTTATTTGCATCGTCACAAATTTGACGCTCTTTATGTGTGCGGTGTTCGCGCGTCATTTATCTTGCGATGTTTACGTATTTTGATGCCAAGGATCAAGGTCGTTCACGGCGTACGCTCTAATTTAGATTCGGACAGTAAGCTTGATCAATTTTTTCGAATGATAGAACGCTACACGCATCCTTTGGTAGATGCTTGGGTCACTAACTCTTTTGTGACAAAAAAAACACTACAAGATCGTTGCAACATCTCTGAAAGTAAAATCGAAGTCATCCACAATGGCTTAGAAAAACTTCCTCAACATTTACCTTCCTACCCTTCCCGGCCGCTAGAGATCTTAACTATTGCAAATTTAAATTTGCGAAAAGGTTATCTAGAGTACTTGAACGTCATTCAAGGCGTCATTGCACAAGAACCGACCGTAAAATTTGTCTTTATCGGTCGAGACGACATGAACGGCGCTGTTCAAGCAGCTATTTCAGAAAACAAGCTTGACTCACATATCAGGTATGAGTCTTTTCAGGCAGATGTTTCGCCCTGGCTACGCTCCGCCCGCATTTTTGTGTTGCCTTCACTTTGGGGAGAAGGTTGCCCAACCTCGATACTCGAAGCCTACTCCTTTGAGATCCCGGTGATTGCGTATGAGATTGACGGGATACCAGAACTGATTACCAACGATATCGATGGCTTCCTGGTGCGCAAACTAGATATTGAGACCTTAAAAGACAAAATATTAGAATTGATTCGAAACCCTGAGCAAGCCGAGCGCTTTGGAAAAGATGGTCGGCGCAAAGTTGAAAGCGAATTTACTTTGATACGGTGCGCCAAGCGGCACGCACAATTCTTTTCAAAGTTATGTCATGATTAAAAGTCTATGCACCGCCAAGGCTGGGTTTGCGCCTTTGCTAAACTTACACGCAAAGGGTCAACAATGTGTGGGTTAGCTGGCTTTTGGGGGCACAATAGCGCCGAGGATTCAGCCGAAAGCAGCAGGATACTCAAGGCGATGTCTAAGGCTCTTGCACATCGTGGCCCAGACGGTCATGGCGACTGGTTCGATCAAACCCACGGCGTTGGTCTGTGCCACACTCGCCTGGCAATTATTGATCTTTCTGCCGCAGGTCATCAACCAATGGTATCGGCTAACGGCCGTTACGTCTTGACCTTCAACGGTGAGATCTACAACCACCAAACCATACGGACCCAACTTGAATCGGTTAATTCGTTGGTTGCGTGGCGCGGCCACTCAGACACCGAAACGCTCTTAGCTTCTTTTGAGTACTGGGGTATCGAGGCCTCTGTCAAACGGGCGACTGGCATGTTTGCCTTTGCGGTCTGGGACACTCAAGCTAACACCCTGACCCTGGCACGTGACCGCTTGGGTGAAAAGCCGCTTTATTATGGATGGCAAGGTGTTGGTTCCCGCAGGGTGTTCTTGTTTGGCTCTGAACTGAAAGCGCTGCAAGTGCATCCCGAGTTTAAGGCGATCGTCGATCGTAAAGCGCTTGCGCTATTGATGCGACACAACTACATTCCAGCACCGCATTCGATCTATGAGGGGATCCATAAACTAGCACCAGGCACCATGCTCACCCTCTCAAAGAACGACACGGCACCTACGTCACTTGAATATTGGTCAGCTACAGGTACGGCAACTTCTGGCGTTTATTCTCCTTTTCTGGGCTCTGCAGCAGAGGCTGTTGATGCCCTAGACGAAGTACTCAAAAATGCCGTGTTAGGGCAAATGGCCGCCGACGTGCCGCTCGGTGCGTTTCTTTCGGGTGGCGTCGACTCGTCAGTCGTAGTCGCCTTAATGCAAGCACAGTCAAAAGCTTCGATTAAAACTTTTACGATCGGTTTTACAGAAAAAAATTATGATGAAGCGCCCCACGCAAAAGCAGTTGCACGTCACTTGGGGACTGATCATACTGAGCTTTATGTGACAGCGAGCGATGCCCTGGCAGTCGTTCCAAAGCTTGGTGCGCTCTACGACGAGCCTTTTGCTGACCCCTCACAAATTCCTACGGTACTACTTTCAGAACTTGCCCGACATCGCGTGACGGTATCACTCTCGGGTGATGGTGGCGATGAATTATTTTGTGGATACACGCGCTACGCCTTGACCCAAAAACTATGGCGGTGGCTCTCTCGCTTACCCCTAGGTTTACGCCACCGACTCGCCACATATCTCACCTGCTCACCATTTAATGAGGTTGAACTGGTTTCACGCCTGGTTCAAAAAATATCGTTCACAAATTTCAACGTATTTGATCGCGTACAAAAGGGTGCCTCACTGTTGCAGGCAAACTCAATTGACGATCTTTATTATTCAATGGTGTCACATTTGCCTGACCCCGCTGAGTTGGTTCTAGGTTTGCCCCAAGAGGACGTGTCTTTTTCATGTCAAACGGCTGACCAAGCGGGCGTGCTGAGCCCGGTTGAGCGAATGATGGCTCTTGATCTCAAAACCTACTTGCCCGACGATATTTTGGTAAAAGTCGATCGCGCCGCAATGTCGATGGGCTTAGAAACCAGAGTGCCTTTGTTGGATCATCAGGTGGTTGGGTTTGCTTGGTCGCTGCCCTTAAGCCTAAAATCAAAATCTGGGCAGTCAAAATGGGTGCTCAAAGAGTTGCTGGCGCGCTACCTTCCCAGGGAGATGATTGACCGTCCCAAAAAGGGCTTCGGCGTACCTTTAGACAGTTGGTTGCGTGGGCCGCTTAAGGCTTGGGCAGAGGCCTTGCTGAACGAAGCGCGTCTTGAGCGTGAAGGGTATTTTCAAGCACGCGCACTTCGTAATAAATGGGATGAGCACCTGTCTGGTCGACGTAATTGGGGCTACCATCTTTGGAGCGCCTTGATGTTTCAGTCGTGGCTTGAGCACAACGCAGCCGCCAAACAGCTTGGCAACAGCTAGAAGATCAAGCGGCCTTTAGCCCCTATTTGGTAGATAAAGAATGATGAGTCCCTCTACTTTGAAAACGCATAAGCAAGAACTGACCGCCGGCGAGCGCTACGCTTTTGGCGCTAACTGGGCAAGATTTCTGACTGTGCTTGACGATGATCGCATACTAAGCGCTACCCAAAGCCTCAAAATAATGCTGGCGGTCGAGCATTTAGAAGGTAAAAC
Source organism: uncultured Alcaligenaceae bacterium (assembly GCA_937952975.1). Taxonomy (GTDB): domain Bacteria; phylum Pseudomonadota; class Gammaproteobacteria; order Burkholderiales; family Burkholderiaceae_B; genus Zwartia. Next base: position 10,593 of record CALFXX010000087.1, on the reverse strand, counting down.
CTTTCTAGATATTGGCAGTGGCAGCGGCTTATTTTCTTTAGCGGCGCGCTCGTTAGGGGCGACGGTACTGTCCTTTGACTATGACCCTGAGTCAGTAGCATGCACAAGCGAACTTAAGCGGCGCTACTACCCGGACGATACTCAATGGACCGTACAAACTGGCTCGGTTCTGGATCAAGCCTACATGACAAGCTTAGGGAAATTTGACGTTGTCTATTCTTGGGGAGTTCTGCACCATACTGGCAATATGTGGCAGGCCCTGGACAATGCAGAAACAACCGTGAAGCGTGGCGGCCTGTTATTTATCGCACTCTATAACTATCAACCTTTTGCTAGTCGCTATTGGACCTTTGTTAAGCGCCTTTACAACAAGTCGTTTCTTGCGAGGCCGCTCTTGATTGCAATGCACGCACTGTATCCAATGTTACCGAGCGTACTTTTAAAAAAGATACAAAACAGAAAAGATCCAAGAGGGATGAACGACTGGTACAACTTACTTGATTGGTTAGGGGGTTACCCCTTCGAGGTTGCTAAACCAGAGCAGGTTTTTGATTTTTTTAAAGAGCGAAGCTTTGACTTGATCAAGTTAAAAACAGTGGGCGGTCGTTTGGGATGTAACGAATTTGTGTTTCGGCAACGAGATACCGATTTCTCTTGAATCACTCAATCTCGCCGACTCGAAACTGGTCCTGCGTACCCGTCGCTCAATCATGCAGACCTTAGCGATTCTATCTAGCCAAGCGTTTTCGATCTCAAATTTTCGAGGTCCGCTCATTGAGGCGTTAGCGTCTCAAGGGGTACGTATTTTTGCTCTTGCCCCTGATTTTGATAAAAATACGCGCGCACAAGTAAAGGCTTTAGGCGCCATTCCAATAGATATTTCGATGCAGCGAGCCGGTTTAAATCCATTTACTGATCTACTTTGCTTAGTACGTCTCTTTTTTTTACTCCGTAAACTTCGGCCAGATGTCTTGCTCGGATACTTTATCAAACCAGTGATCTTTGGCATGACCGCTGCCTGGCTGGCGCACATACCTCATCGGGTTGCCTTAATAGAAGGTTTAGGCTTTGTCTTCACTGCAAATGCCTCAGCAAAACGTCGACTGCTCAAGCGCATCGTCTCTGGCATGTATAAGCTTTCACTGTTGGCTGCCAGCCGGGTAGTGTTTTTAAATACCGACGATATCGAAGAGTTTTTAGCTGCTAAGCTAGTTGACTCAAGAAAAATTGTGAATCTCAAGGGTATCGGTGTCAACCTATCGACTTGGTATTCAGCGCCTGCTGTGATTGAACCTTTTACTTTTTTGTTAGTCGCCAGACTTTTACGAGAAAAAGGGATTCTTGAGTACGTTGACGCGGCTAGATTAGTCAAAGCAAAATATCCGAAGGTTCGTTTTATTTTGCTGGGTGCACTAGACGTTAATCCTAGTTCCTTAACCCAGAAAGACCTTGACTCTTGGGTTTCTGAAGGCCTGCTTGAATGGCCGGGGCACGTGGCTGTTCAACCCTGGCTCACTCAAACAAGTGTGTTTGTTTTACCTTCCTATCGCGAGGGTCTGCCGCGCAGCACTCAAGAGGCGATGGCGATGGCTCGACCCGTGATTACAACCGATGTTCCGGGCTGTCGTGAAACGGTCATTGAGAATATCAACGGGTTTTTGGTACCGGCACGTGACTCGGCGGCCTTGGCTCAGGCGATGTTCAAATTTGTTGAGCAGCCCGACTTAGTAGAACCCATGGGCCAGCAGAGCAGACGCATGGCAGAAAGGTACTTTGACGGCCAACAGAAAACACAGGATCTTATTAGTATATTAAGGTCAGCGCCTTTAAACTAACTTTTGCGGCTTTCCTGCCGTGTGTGTAGCCATGTCGTTTTCCACCTGGAGTTCCCATGTTTTACCGTCTTGCGCCTGGAAACATCCTGCAACTGATGTACCTCAGAGATCGTCTGCGAACTTACAAGCCCGGAAGCTTCATTGAAATCGGGCCAGGCGCCGGTGATATTTCACACCTCTTGCTGTCGCTTGGCTGGGCGGGCACAAGCTATGACTTAGAGCCGACAACGATTGATCATTTACGCGCGCGTTTTGGGCAAGAGATCAAGACGGGTCGCTATGCGCCCGTCTGTGAAGATTTTTTGACGACTCAAGATAAAACAAGCGTTGACTTGATAATTTCAGCTCAGGTGATCGAACACCTGAGCCCAGAGGAAGAAAAGCAATATTTTGAAACTGCTCTAAAGCGCCTGACTGCAACTGGAGTCTTAATGCTCATCGTGCCGTCATCGAAAAAGTACTGGAGCATTGAAGACGAGATTGCCGGGCACTATAGAAGATACGAGCCAGGTGATATTGAAGCGAGCATTGCCCCTTTTCCGCTGACAGTAAATAAATTTGCAGGGCTCACTTACCCCGTTTCAAATATTTTATTTCCGCTCTCTGTTTACCTTGTGACCAAACACGAAGGTCATAAACGCGCCTTGACGGCAAAAGAACAGACCATGCAATCTGGTATTCGCTCTGTCCCGTTTAAGACGACATTTCCTAAATGGACCAGCTTGATTTTGAATAGTTACTGCATGTACCCACTTCATTTGTTACAAAAAATATTCTCCACCCGCAAAACATCTCTTAACTATTTCTACGAAATCGTTCGTAAATAAAGTCCTCCGTCAGCGAGTCATACGAAATGAAAAGAAAATTGGTGATTTTTGGAACCTCTGAGTACGGTCAACTAGCACATTATTACTTTTCAAAAGAGTCATCCTTTGAAGTCGTCGCATTTGTCTTAGATTCAAAGTACATCACTGAAACTCAGTTTTGCGGCCGGCCCGTAGTGGCTTTTGAAGAAATGCAATGTCAATTTTCGCCCGAGACTCACCATTCGTTTGTGGCACTTGGTTACTCAAAATTGAATGCCTTGCGTAAAGAGAAATATTTGGCGGTCAAAAGCCTAGGGTATCCTTTAGCAACGTTTATTAGCGCTCGCGCGACCGTGCTAAACGACCAACAGATTGGTGAAAACTGCTTTATCTTTGAAGACAATACTATTCAGCCGTTTGTGACGATTGGCGATAATGTCACCTTATGGAGTGGCAACCATATCGGGCACCATACGCACATCCAAGACCACGTGTTTATCGCCTCGCACGCTGTGGTTTCTGGCGGTGTCGAAATCGGCGAACAGTGCTTCATTGGTGTCAACGCAACCATCAGAGATCATATAAAGATTGGCCCACGGTGCGTGATAGGTGCAGGGGCTTTGCTATTGAATGATGCCGAACCTGAAGGCGTATACATGGGTAACGCGACCGAACGCTCTAAGGTACCGAGCACACGATTAAGAGGTATCTAAATTATGCACTGGCAAAAACTCGGGCGACTATATTGCCCACCAGAAAATGGCCAACATCCAAAATTACATTCGCACGCAGCGAACCCTTTACCCGTTCACTTGGCAGGCGATACTTATCGTATTTTTTTCAGTGGCCGTGATACACACAATCGCTCCTCGGTCGGATCTGTGGACATTGACATTATTGAACGACGTATTGTTCAAGAGCACCATGCCCCTTTTTTCGAGCACGGCCCACTTGGCAGTTTTTATCAAGATGGGGTGAGTATTGGTAATTGTTACTCAGCTGCGGGCAAGCAGTTCATGCTTTTTATGGGTTGGCAGGCTCCTCTAGGCTCCCATTGGCGTGGAGACATTGGACGTTTAATTGTCGAAGCTAATGGAACGCTCACGCTTGAAAGAGAGGCGCCTTTTCTCTCTTGCGACTCGACTGATTTGGTTAGTCTTTCTTACCCATGGGTGCATCAAGACGCTTCGGGCGAGTACAAAATGTGGTACGGATCAACGCGCTCTTGGGATGCCGGGAACGGCGAAATGCTTCATGTCATCAATTCGGCTTCATCGCACAACGGTGATGATTGGCATCGCGAAGGCTTGGCGGTACCTTTTTCGATCGGGGTAGCGCAAGCGTTCTCAAGACCTACGGTACGCATTACAGCGAGTGGTGGACTGGATATGTGGTTTTCATATCGTAGTGGTAATGGCGACGCATACCGCATCGGTCTGGCACGCAGTACAAACGGTGCGCAGTGGACACTGGCCTTGGACGAATCCGGTATTGATATATCGAAAAGCGGCTGGGATTCAGAGATGATTGAGTATCCCTTTGTGTTCGATCACAAGGGTCAAACCTATATGCTTTATAACGGCAATGGGTTTGGTAAAACCGGTTTTGGTCTAGCAGTTTTAGCCAATGCTTAACACGTTAAATCTTGGTGTTGCAAAGATAAGTTTACAATTTGCTGCTCTGAGCCCTTAACTCACGTAAGGCGGTTATTTAGTGATGCCTGATCGAATTCCTTTTAACTTGCCCTACATGACGGGCAACGAGTTAACCTACATTGCCCAAGCCCACGCGAACGAGAGGTTAGCTGGCGACGGTCCTTTTACAAAAAAATGTAATGCGTGGCTGCAGACCTATTCTTCGGCAAGTCGAGCATTATTGACGCACTCGTGTACAGCAGCACTCGAGATGGCGGCATTGCTATTAGATATTCAACCTGGCGATGAAGTGATCATGCCTTCGTACACGTTTGTATCGACTGCAAACGCCTTCGCTTTGCGGGGCGGGATACCCGTATTTGTTGATATTCGCGAGGACACATTGAATATTGACGAACAGTTAATCGAGAGCTCAATTACAGCCAATACGAAAGGCATCGTGCCCGTGCACTATGCCGGAGTCAGTTGCAATATGGCTGAAATTTCAAAGATCGCACAGCGACACAACTTGCTGGTGGTAGAAGACGCAGCACAAGGTGTCATGTCATCTTATCAAGGTAAACCTCTTGGTAGCCTCGGCGATCTGGGTGCTTTTAGTTTTCACGAGACAAAAAATATTATTTCGGGTGAAGGCGGTGCGTTAATTGTTAACAATCAAGCTCTTGCTGCTCGCGCTGAAGTGATTTGGGAAAAAGGCACCGATCGCGGGCGGTTTTTTCGAGGCGAAGTTGATAAATACACTTGGCAAGACGTGGGTTCGTCCTATTTACCCGGAGAAATCATTGCGGCATTTCTTTGCGCTCAATTAGAACAAGCCCAGCGAATTACTGATGCACGCTTAGTGTGCTGGAATTACTATCACGCTGCATTTGAGTCACTTGAACAAAGCGGTTTTATCAGAAGGCCAATCGTTCCAGACGACTGCCAACATAACGCCCACATGTATTACATTTTGCTTGCGCCAGGCATAGACCGACAAGCCGTTATCGAAGAGCTAAAACGCAATCAAATCTCGGCAGTCTTTCATTACGTTCCGTTACATAACTCGCCGGGAGGTCAAACCTTTGGTAAGAGTTATGGTGATTTGCCGGTCACCGAAGACTTGGCAGACAGATTAGTTCGCCTTCCTTTATGGGTAGGGATGACCGAAGTTATTCAAAACAGAGTGGTTTCTGCGTTAACAAAGATTTGCAACGGCACTCGTTAAGCTGATTACGATCTAGTTACCTTTTATTTTTGTTAACAGCGACCTCCCTAACTTGATACTGGGCGACTCGATCACATAATAGAGGGCAGACGACAGGGCTAAGGCCAAAGGTAGGGATATTGTGACGGTTATCCAAAACCGCAGCCAGGGCGGCGACTCGGCATAGCCAAAATTGATCAGTAACAAGTAATTTAGAGGGATCAATATCAGCAAATGGCAGAGGTAAAAAGAATAAGATACCTGCCCTAGATATTGAAAAGGTTTACAGCTAAGAATATTTGCAAGTAAATTAAGCCTGCCCAAGGCGATTCCAACAAAAATCAAATAAATTAACATCACGGGTTTGCTTAAGGGCAGCAGGCAAATGATCGCGGGTATGATGAAATAGAACCATCTATTTTGTGGCGGGTCATGCCCCACGTTTCTTTTTATGTGCATGGCGACAAGCATCCCCAAGACGAAGGCACAAAGTCGATAGCTCAGTAAACTCGGCTGGCCAAAGTGTGCGTATAGACCAGGCTGTAGATACAGCCCAAATAGCGTGGGAGAAATAAAGCTTGCGATACACGCGACCATGGCAATCACCATTGGCGAGCATTTGTATATTAAAAACAATAGCGCCGGAAATATCAAATAAAACTGCATTTCAAGCGACAGGCTCCAATCCGGTAAGGGCGTAGTCGCCTCCATTCCGGGTACCACCCCAAACAAGAAAGATAGGTGAAGTACAAGCCAACTCAACTTATCAAAGTTCCAATTTGTTTGAGGGTAATAGCCCGTCACTTCACTCGCCCAAGGAGGGGGAATCACGCGAAGCACCGCGTCTTGCATAGTTGCGAGCGTCGGCAAAAGTAAATAACACACCAGCAGTAGAACGTAATAAAGCGGTGCAATGCGAAAGACACGCGAAATATAAAATTTTATGAGGGCTGTGTTCGCTTTAGCGTGAAAGCGGAATGATCCTTTCCAAACATAGACCATTAAAAAACCAGAGAGAATCATAAAGACATCTACTGCCAAAGCATGCGCAGCTAAGACGTAGTTCTTATATCCAACACCGTTCGCAAGATGACCCAGAAATACCCATAAAGCCAATAGCCCGCGCAAACCATCCAGTGCTTGGATATGGTTAAGCGTCGTGGGGGTAGCTCGTGGCGGGTACATACTTAACAGTCGAACTCCATCAGGCGCCCCGTTGACTCAACCGGGCTCTTAAACACCGATTCAACGAAAATTCGTCAAACCTAATTTTTTATCATCCCAATGAGCTCAGATACACAGACTTGTTTTGAAAAATGGGCCAGAGCATAACGTCGACCAGAATGCCCGAGTGCTTGAAAACCTTCTGACTGAGCCATGAATTTTCGCATCGCAGTGGTGCATTGGTCTAAATCGCTCGAGTTTGCCGAAATCCCACACTGCGCGTCAGCAATTAAGCGATGACCATCGCTTGCCGTATGCAAAAACGCGACAACAGGTAAACCGGCTGCCATATGCCCCAATATTTTTCCTGGCACAACCGGGGTCTGATTTTGGGGACTCAGACATACAAGCCCAATATCGCAAGCATTCAATAAATCAGGGTAGGTGTCTCTTGAAATAAAGCCCTCAAACCTGACGTTGTTTAAATTTTTATCTTCGGCAAGCTGTTGAAGGCGGGCTTTCTCTTTGCCATCACCCACCAATAAAAACAATAAATCTGTTTGCTCTTGCATGCGTTCAGCAACGCCTAGAATCAGCTCAAGGTATTGCGAAGGCCCCATGACGCCGGCGAAGACAGCGACGTACTTTTGTGTGATGCCCCATTGTTTTCGGTAATCAACACTCGTCTCGCTGGCGGCATGATGATCGATATCCACCCAATTGTGCAAAATGCGGAGCTTGCTGCTGATCGTCGGGTTCTGCGCGAGCAGCATCTTTTGATTGCCTTCAGAGTGCACCGTCACGATATCGGCGGTGCGATAGGCAAAGCGCTCAAGGGCCCTAAAAAATCGAATCTGCATCTTGCTTCGCAAAATGCCAAGATCAATGGCATTTTGTGGGAAGAGGTCTTGCACGTTTAGCAGGTTGCGCACCCCTTTGCGTCGAAGCCAACTACCCACAAAGGCGAGAGGCAGAGGCGGGCTGTACACCACGACTGCATCGGCTTGAACTTTGTACCGACGTAGCTTGAGTAAAAACTGCACCGGCATCAATAATTGCGACATTGCCCGCACGACATAGTTCACGTTGTGATGCGGCAAGGTTTTAACGCGAATCACTTTGATCGAACCTTCAGTTTCTAGTTCGTTAAAATGTTTTTGTTGTTCGCGTTGGTCAAGGTTGTACTCGGGCCAAGTGGTGATCACGATGACTTCATGGCCGCGGGCCGTTAATTCTTGGGCTAATTCAAGCATCAAGTGCGAGGCTGACCGAATCTCGGGTGGGTACGAGTCGGTGACGAGCAATATTTTCATGCTTGAGGGGAGTAAATCGTTTTGGATTCGACGACTTGCCCGGTTGCTAGGGCGCGCTCAATGGCAAAGATAACAGCCATCGTGGCAAAGAGTTCGGTTGTTGCAACAGGCTGTGGCTGACGGCCCGCCGCGCAGTCAACAAAGGCTTTGAGCTCTTGCACGTAGCCCATCTCTTGGCTGCGGGTTTTGAAGGTTTCAGTCTTGCCTGCGCGATGCAGTTCACTAATCCTGAAATCTTTTGAGGAGATTGTTTGACCATCAAAAAAGATTTCAAGTGCTTCGCGTGAATAGGCCTTATCGCCCGAGGCTGAATAAATCAAGCTACCAACCGACCCATCGGCCAGTTTAAAACTGAGCGCAAGATTGTCGTTGTTGACTGAGCTTTGGTTATCGCCTGAGATTCTTTCAGCAGACACCCGCGTAATGGGCGCCCCAACCAACGCCTGAATCAGGTCGATAAAGTGCGACATCTCGCCCACTACGCGACTGCGGCCTTCGTCTTCTGAATGCACCCAGTGCGAACTGGGCACAAACCCAGTGTTGATGCGCATTTGCAGCACGAGCGGCGATTGACGCTTAGCAAGCCACTGTTGCATCTGTAGAGTATGTGGCGAAAAACGTCGATTATGACCAACAAACAGAACGGGTAACTGCTTGGCTTGTGCCGCTAAGTCGCAAAGCCCGTCAAGCTCTTGTTCTGTGGTGCACAAGGGTTTTTCAAGAAACAAGGCCTTATCGTTTGCGATGGCTTGGCTGACCAAGCGCGCATGTTGGCTGTGCGGCGTTAAGCCAACTACAGCGGTGATATCGGGATTGGTCCAAAAAACTTCTGCGTCGGTCGCTTGATTTAAAAATCCAAACTTACGTGCACTATGCTCAACACTAGCGCCTGAACCGGTAGCAAGTGTATGTAAAACGACGCCTTCTTGGCCTTGAAGGGCAGGCAGTAAAAGCGCCTTACCAAACAGGCCGGCTCCAATCACACCTAATTGAACTATGTCGTTGGCGCCACGCGAGGTTGTTCGCGTTGCAGCGACCGGTAAGGTACGTGCAATGGTTGCGGTATCTGGATATTCGAGTAATACGCCGATGGGCTGAGCGAGTTGGCCGGCGATAAATTGGGTGTAAACGCTTTCAGCTTCTGTAATTTTAAAGCGATGCGTAATCAGCGATTGCACTTCGATTTTTTTATCTGCAATCAAGCGCAAAAATTCTTGTAAGTTGCGCTTTTGGGTCCAGCGCACTTCGCCAATCGGCAGGTCAACGCCCTCTAGCTCATAAATGGGGTCTAACGAACCGGGGCCCGCTGCACGTGAAACCACAAGTTCAATCTCTTTTAGCCATAGTTCGTTGCGATCGGGATGTATGTCGGCGGTACCCACCACGACGATGCGCCCTTTCGTACGGCATAATTGAATGGCTTGATCAACTGGGCCGCGGTCTTTTGTGGCCGCGGTAATAATGACGGCGTCAGCGCCATAACCCTGAGTTTGCGTTTCGGTCAGTCTGGCTAAATCAGTAGAGTCTGTGGTGACATGGCTAAAGCCATATTGTTTTGCTAATGCTGTTTTATCGCCCGCTGGGTCAAGGGCGATGACCTCACAACCGTAGGCCCGTAGCATTTGAATGGTGAGCAGGCCCAGCAAACCAAGGCCCATGACGACAACTTTTGAACCAAAGGTCAGGTTGGCGCTACGCACACCATGCAAGGCAATGATGCCCAGCATGCCAAAAGCGGCGTCAACGTCAGATACGCCTTTGGGGATACGACAAGCCAAGTTGACGGGGATAGAAATAAATTCAGCGTGCGAGGCAAAGCCTTGCCCAACGCAAGCAACGCGATCGCCTGGGGCGAATTCGGTGGCCGCAAGGCCGCACTGTTCAACGACACCCGCGGCGCTGTAACCAAGCGGTGTTGGGGTATCTAAACGCCCCATGGCTTCTTGCCACGTTTTTAACAGACCTTCTTTTTTGGCTTTATCCCACGCACGGCGCACTAAGTCAGGCCGTGACGCTGCCTTGCCTAATAAGGATTTGCGGCCTAATTCAATCGTTGAGCGTTCGGTACCTAAGCTAATTAACGAGTTGGTGGTGCGAACCAAAATACGCTTACCACCACACTGCGGAACCGGCACGTCGCGTAAGGCAACCTCGCCGGTTTTATAGCTTTGAACGACCTGCTTCATCAGCGGCCCGAACCCTGTCGCAGTACGTAGTTTTTAACCGCAGAAGACATGCCGGGCGGAAACTCAGCATCACGCGAGATGTCGTCCCAATTGTCTTTAAACCACTGAATTGTTGTGCGCAGGCCATCATCGAAAGTGGTTTTAGGGTCGTAGCCCAGCAGGTCTTTTGCGCGATCAACACTCGCTAACAGACGCGATTTGGTATCCCACTTACGGCGGTCGGTGTACAGCAGGCCTGCTGTGTTGCCGGTCAATTCATTGATCATCTCGGCCATTTGTACGATTTCAGTCTCGGTTGCCGAAGCAATGTTCATCTCGGCGCCAATCGCTGCCTCGGCGATGCCGGCACGTAGCAAAGCATCGACAATATCCATCACATAGGTGAAGTCGCGTGTCATTTTGCCGTCGCCGGTGATCGGCAAAGGCTGACCCTTCATGGCCCAGTAGA
>CALFXX010000086.1 GCA_937952975.1 uncultured Alcaligenaceae bacterium | reverse complement strand
GTGGCACGCTCGATATTCCGAGCGAGTTACTGGCACGCGGTGCTTCACGCGAAGAGTCACGCCCTAGTCGGTCGAGCTTTGGTTCAGAGCGTAGCCACGGTTCGTCAAGTTACGAACGTAACCCGAGCGCACGAGGTGGTGATCGCCCAGAGCGCGGTGCGCGACCCAGCCGTTATAGTGCGCCCGCAAAACCGATCGATGATTTTTTTACTAAACCCTACCAACCGTCTGCAGCTTCTTTGGCTGCTGCAGCACAAGCGCCCGTCACGTCTGTCAAAAAGCATTCGTTATTGACAAAGCGTCCGGTGGGTCTGTTACTGGGTGCCGTACAAAAAAAGTCCGATCCAGTCACAGAGTGATTGCTCACTGAACACGACAAGCGTTCAGTCATCGCGCGAAACCTGACGTTTCACGATGCAATCAGGCTTTTTGACTCAGCGCCTTCAACTGCTCGACTAAATCTTCTGGCAAAGCTGTCTGTTGCGGTTGAGCAGGCGTTTGTATCGACTGAATCAGCCGGTTGAGGTGCTCGATATGAGGGAGCAGGGTGCCTAAAAAACGAATGTTATCGTCCTGCACAATTGCGATTGTCGGAAAATTTTCAACATCTTCATCGCCAAGCAGTTCAGGATAATCTTCGATATCGGCCCAGATGAAACAGGCGTTTGGGTGCTGTTGGCCAAGCGCTTCGAACTTTGGTTGATATGCTTTGCAGGCATCGCACCAGGCCGCACAAAAACACAAAACCACCGTAAGTTCGGCTTGTTCAAGAGCGTTGGCAAGTGTGGGTGAATTTGGAAAATACACGTTTTGTCGGCACAAGAGATCAGGTTTGTCTATGATAGCCTCGTTTGCATCACGATTTGGGGCTGATCGCCCGGTGCGCCTTTGCGTGCAGCGACCTGTCTTTCGGAGAACCTTAGTTTGAATCCAACATCTACTGCGCAGCAATCTCAAGTCGCGCAACAATCGCTTGGTCTAGAGGGGGTGGGGCAAGCCTTTGGCCGCGCGCTAGTCTCGCAGTGCCATCCCCGCATGTTGTTTGCACTGTTGATGCCATTTTTAATTGTGCTGGGTGCCGTGATTGTTCTGTTATTTGTGGCACTGGGCCCACTCACTGCGTGGTTAAGTCAGCAAGTGAGCGATTCTAGTTTGCTGTTAGAAGCGAATGACTGGTTAGTGTCGGTGGGTTTGTTCTCGTTGCTTTCGGTCAAGGCATGGATGCTCACGCTGATGGCCTTGATGGTGCTGCTGCCAGCGTCGGGGATTCTTGGCCTGGCCGTTGCCGCCGTGTTTGTGATGCCCTTGGTGGTTTCGCATTTGTCGCGCCATCAATACGCAGATGTATCCAAGCGAGGCGAATATGGCTTTGTCGTGAGTTTCTGGAATGCGCTCTGGGTGAGTGTGGTCTTTTTGCTGGGCTGGGTATTGACGCTTCCTTTTTGGCTGTTCCCGCCCTTGGGGTTGCTGGTATCGCTTTTATGGTGGACCTTCGCCTTTTCGCGCATGATGCGGCTTGACTCGATTGTTGAGCATGCCACTGCGGCCGAACGAAAAATGTTGTTGACACGACATGGCACTGGATTTTGGGTAATTGGATTGTTCTGTGCTTTATTAAATTTGCTGCCGCCCGCTTGGGTATTTTTGCCAGTGTTCTCGGGCCTGGTCTACACCCATTACGGATTAGCAAGCTTGCGTCGGTTGCGCGGCGAAATGCACTAAATGTTTCAGATTGGCACTCTCAAAGTCGACCAAGGCCATCGCATTTGTGCTGAAATATCGACTATTCTGAAATTTGACTGACTCATATTTTTTTTGGAAACATCATGTCTGCCTCTCAAGACAACGCGCGGTTTGGTTTGATTATTGTTGGTGACGAAATTTTGTCTGGTCGTCGGCAAGACAAACACATGTCTAAAGTGATCGAACTATTGAGCGCGCGTGGCTTGCAATTGTCTTGGGTCGAAGTGTTGTCGGACGATCGTGCCTTGTTGACTGCAGCCTATGAGCGTAGCTTCGCGTCAGGTGACATCGTATTTAGCTGCGGAGGCATTGGCGCGACACCCGATGACCACACTCGTCAGGCCGCGGCTGCGGCACTTAAATTGCCTTTGGCCTTGCATCCCTTTGCTGCCGAGCAGATCGGCCTGCGAGTGGCCGAAACTGCCGCCAAAGGTGGGGGTAATCCTGACATCAACGCACCCGAAAATCAGCAGCGACTGCAAATGGGTTATTTTCCACAAGGCTGCGAGGCGGTGGTCAATCCTTTTAATCGTATCCCTGGGTTTTTTATTCAAAATCATACCTTCGTGCCCGGATTCCCAGTGATGGCCTGGCCGATGCTTGAGGCAACGCTTGATAGCCGTTATGCACACTTGCATCACAAAAATCAGCAGGTTGAGCATTCATTCTTGGTCTATGGCATGCCCGAGTCACGCATTACGCCTGCGCTCGAAGCGCTCGAACAAAAATGGCCAGGTGTGCGGGCATTTAGTTTGCCTTCAGTGGGTGAGGGCGGCGGGGTGCCGCATATCGAGTTAGGCGTCAAAGGTGATCCCGAGCCTGCTGCGCTCGCACTTGAGTTTTTACGGGCTGAAGCGCTGCGCTTAGGTGCGCGTTACGAGCCGGGTGTCGCGAAGTAATCGTTGTACGATTCGTTTTTTTTGAAATTGCCCCGGCGCCTGAAGCGTTCGCCTATTGTGTTGAGGTACTCGGGGGCGCTGAGTTCTCTTGTAGTTTTTCTAGAGCGAGTTCTCTGAGTTTGACGCGCTGAAATTTTTGTCCATTGGCGCTGGCTGTTGTTGGAAATTCGTCAACATACCAAAGGTGCGCGGGGATTTTGAACGCAGCAAGTGTTTTTGCGACACCTTTAAGCGTTGCGGGTACGTCGGGTGGGCATTGCTTGTTTTTTGCGATCGCAAAGGCGACTGCGCGAGGTTGACCGTTGATCTCGACACCCACCACTTGCGCGCTTTCGATGTCGGGTTGCGCAGCCAAGACATCTTCGATTTCAGTTGGGTCAACTAAAAAGCCCCCCAGCCGCATCGTGTCACCCATGCGAGATTGGTAGACAAAACTCCCGTCGTTACGCAGGTATCCCAGATCGCCCGTTTTAAAGTAGCCATCTTGAGTAAAGGCCTGGCTCGTTGCCTCAGGATTATTGAAGTAGCCCTTGAAGAGGGTGGGCGACTTAATTTCGATCTCGCCTGACAGGCCAGTGTCGCAAAGCTCTTGGGTATCGGGGTCGCGAACACGCACTGAGGCTAACGCACCGGCGGCCGGAGTACCCCCACCGAGTACGCGTTCTTCAAGCGGCAAAGCGCCGCGCTGTGCCGAGAACAAAGAATGCACTTCGCTTGAGCCGTAAAGACCTCGCATCGGAAAACCGCGAGGGATAAGTTCTTGCGCAAGTTCAATAAAGCGCGCGCTGAAGGCCGCAAAGCCAAATAACTTGAGCGAGGTAAACGCAACGGGTTCGGGGTTTTGCTCTGCAAAACGACGCAGCATTTCGTCGCTGCCAAAAATATGTGTGATGTTGTACTGCTTGATTAACTGACTGGCCGAGGCCACGTCAAAAAAATCCATCAGCACGACAGGCATTCTTGCCGCGATGGCCGCTAAAGCGCTATCGAGCCCATAGACGCCACAAAGAGGCAGGGCTGTCAGTAGCGCATCGCCAGGTGCGCCAAATTGATAACCCGCTGCGATATGCCGCACGTGTTCGCTCAGCGTTTTTTGTGTGTGGACGACAAGTTTCGGGCCCTTGGTGGTGCCTGAAGTCGTGAAAAAAATGACGGGCAGATCTTCAAGCGCTAACTGGGCTGCACCAGACCGCGCACTTGGGTGAGTCACGGAGCTTACATCGTGAGTCGCTTGACTGAGCGTTGGTAAAAAGCGTACGACGGGTCGGTTCAGCAGAGTCGTTGGCGTGTTGCTGTCTGCATCGACCATCATGATGGTCTTGAGATGAGTCAAGCCGCTGGCATCAACGCCCCGAATAACTTCGGCAAAATCAATTTTTCGAAAATTTAGTTGCAGGATGAGGTATTGAGCCTGCGAGTTTGCCAGGATATAGTGAACTTCGTGACTACGATATTTTGTGTTGACGGCAACTAGCGTGGCGCCCAAACGTGCAAGCGCAAAAAAAATTGCAAGCCATTCAACACGATTGATGAGCCAGACTGCGACATGATCGCCCTGTTTGATGCCTTGTTGCCTGAGCCACGTTTCAGTATGTTGTACGAGTTGGTCAAACTGCGCATACGAAATATGCTGACCGTCTTGGATCAGCATCGTGGCACTCGGAGCTTGAACTAAATGGTGCTGGTAGACCGAGTGCAACGCGCACGACTGCGACATATCAATAGAGTTCCATCAAGTCGGCGTTATTGCTGAAGGCTTCGGGTGTACCCTCGCGAATCAACTGACCTGATTTCATCACGATGACGCGATCTGAAATCTTAAGGGCTTCGCGAATATTTTGTTCAACAATTAAGATCGACATCTTGCGCTCTTGCTGCAGCGCTCGGATGGGTCCAGCCAAATCTTGAAAAAGTTTTGGCGCTAAGCCAATGGATGGCTCGTCAAGCAACAGGCAGCGAGGCTGGCCCAGCAGGGCGCGTCCTAACGACACCATCTGTTGTTGACCACCCGACAGCGTGCCTGCGCGTTGCGAATAAAACTTTTTGATCATCGGCAGTACACCCATCACCCAATCAAGACGCGCGGCCTGCTCGCCGGCGGGGATGCCGTTCGCCCAAAAACCTAAGCGCATGATTTCAGCGACCGTTAAGCCGGGAAACACGCCTCGACCTTCGGGCACCATAGCAATGCTTGCCGCGTTCATGCCGCGCGGATCGGGCTTGTCAATCGTTTTGCCTTCAAGCGTAATCGTGCCTTCGGCGAGGGGTACTAGCCCAAACAAGGCTTTCAACAAGGTCGACTTGCCGGCCCCGTTATGTCCAATCAGGCAAAGTACTTCGTTGTAGGCCAGGCTGACATTAAAGTGATCGAGCACGGGTCTGCCGCCATACCCCACACGCAGGTTCTTAGCTTCAAGGAAATTAGCCGCGGTCATGCGCGCTCTCCAAAGTAGATGGCTGCGAGGTGCGGATCTTTTAGGATATCTTCTGAGCTGCCTTGCGCCAGAAGCTTGCCTTGATCCAAAAATGCGACGCGGTCTGACAGCTTGATCACGATGTCTAAATTGTGCTCAATGATGCAAATGGTAATCCCGCGTTTAGCGTAAGCGCGCAGTAGGGTCACAAAGCGCTCGAACGAGCGCGGGTCGAGGCCTGACGCAGGCTCATCAAGCAGCCAGAGCTTGGCTTGGCTGGCCATTATGCGCGCGAGGCTTAAAAATTTTCGTTCAGCGTACGCCAGGTCAACCGCTCTCTCGTGACGTTTATCTGTTAATTGCGTTTCATCCAAGATTTCGTTGACGCGCTGCTTGGCAGCGGCGCCACCGCCTTGCCAAAGCCAGCTGCTGCGCTCCATGACTGTCATGATATTTTCTTCGACGGTCATTTGGCTGTAGAGGCGTAAATCTTGAAACGTGCGGGCGATACCCATGCGTGCAACTTGCCAGGGCTCTACACCTTTGAGCGACTTACCAAGCCAATGCACGGTACCACTCGTCGGGGTTAAGTGCCCTGTGATCAAGTTAAATAACGTCGTTTTACCCGCACCGTTGGGGCCCACCAGCGTGGTAATCACACCTGCCGGTAAATCCATGGTGACGTTATTGATCGCGTGTAAGCCACCAAAGCTTTTATTCAGATCGCGAATCTGCAGCAAGATCTCTTGCGAAGGGGTTGAGGTCGTCATGCTGATTTCTCTTTGCTGCGGCCGCCCACCAAACCACCTGGGCGAAACATCATTAACAGTACCATCGCTAAACCGTAGATGATTTGTTGGATTGAACCGAGCTCGGTGGGAGGCAAAAAGGGCAGATAGGTGAGGGCAGCAGGCAGCGACATCAATAACGCTGCGCCTACGATTGGACCAAACAAGGTGCCGGTACCACCAATAATGACCATCGCCATTAAAAGAATCGAGGTCTCAAGCATGAAGCTTTCGACGTTAATAAACGTGATGTAGAAGGCGTAGAGCGATCCGGCCACACCGGCCAGGCCGGCAGCCACTGCGACCGAGAGCGTTTTGATGGCGTTGACATGCTTGCCGTAGGTCTGTGCAGCAGACTCACTGTCTCGAATCGCCATCAAACTGCGGCCAAAACTGCCACGCACGAGCAGCGCAATGATTGCAACGACAACGCCAAGCACGACTAGGGCGAGTCCTAAAAACGCAGTGTCATCATTGAAGGTGTAGCCCCATAACTTGGGTCGCGGGATGCCGATCATTCCACCGAGCCCGCCGGTGATGGATTTCCATTCAGAGAAAATTGTCACGCCGATCACTTGTAAGCCAAGCGAGGCGGCAACGAAGTATTCGCCGCGAACGCGTAAGGCGGGCAGTGCAAGCGCCATGGACAACACTGCTGAAATCGCAGCCGAGGCCGCCATGCAAAGTAGCAATGAATCTGAGGCATGCATCGCGATGTATGCCGTGGCGTAGGCGCCTACACCAAAGAAGATGGCGTGAGCAAGCGAAAAGATCCCTGCGTAACCCATGATGAAATTCAAGGTCAAGGCCAGAATCGCATTGATACAAAACAGTACAGCGATATTTTGAAGATAGGCAATCATGTGTTGTTCTCTTTTAAGACACTACCGCGCGGCCGTACACACCACCGGGGCGGAACAGGATGAACAAGAACAGAATCACAAACGTGACGGCTTCGCTCCATTGCGGATCAATGACTGAGAGGCAAAGGTTTTCAGCCATGCCTAAGATGAGGCCCGCCATCGCCGCACCGCGCAGGCTACCCACTCCGCCGACAATAGTCGCGGCGATACTGATGAGCATGACGTGGTTGCCCATCGCTGGATTTAAACCCGACGTCGCCGCCGTTAAGATGGCAGCAGGCACGACCAGAATCGAGCCGATTAAAAAGACATACTGCGACAGTAAACGAGGTGTTAGGCCATAGACCTCAATAAGTGTTGGGTTTTCACCGAGCGCTCTGAGAGCGATGCCCATGCTGGTCTTGGTGAGCAACCACTGCAGTGCCATAAAAAATATGACGGCACAAAGAATAACGACTGCGGCAATCGGTGCGACATACAAGCCTGGCAACATTTCAAGGCTTTTGCTCAGAGGGGTCGAGACCGTGACTGCGCCGCGTTCGAAGATCATGGCAATCAAGTTTTGCACAATGATGGCCATACCAAACGAAGCGACAAACACCGTAAAAAATGACCCTTCGTGTCGTTGAATGATTGCGTAGACAAAGCGGTCAAGCAGCACGCCAAACACACTTGCTGCGAACGTAGCCGCAAGCGCCGCCACCGGCCAGCTTAGGTGTAGTACCGAATAACACTCATAAAAAATATAACCAGCAATCGTAAAGGTTGCCCCATGCGCCGCATGAAAAATCCGGGTCATGCCAAAAATTAGCGAAAACCCGGCTGCAATCAGCGCGTAGAGTGCGCCGGTTTGCAGGCCGTTAATAAAAAGTTGCGTGAACAGCATGAGGCAATATCCTAAAGCAAGCTAAAGCGCTAAAAACCTATTTCCCTGCCGAGACCACTTTGGTGGTGCCGTCGCCAACGATTTCATTGATTTGAATCGGGGCTTTGACTGTGCCATCTTCAGCGAAGGACACCGTGGCACCGACAAACTCAAAGCTCTTGGTGGCTTTGCGTTGGGCAAGTAGGTTTTCGCCAGTCACGGGTTTGCCTGCTTTCTCGAGAGCCGAGGCGAGCTCAGCAAAGGTTAACACCGCGTTGTAATAGTTCACGACGTAGGCGCCTGGCTCTTTGTTGTACTTGGCTTTGTAATCAGCGACCACGCGCTTGGTGAGTGGATCGTCACGCGTCAGATTCAACTGCTGAGCCGAAAAGTAAACACCTTTTGCCTCGGGTAAGGTCAAGACCGAGGGTGTCGAGAAGGCTGAGTAGCTTGCGATCGGTTGGCTGATGCCGTTGTCGCGCAGCTGCTTAATCAATTGAACTTGCTGGTTACCATATGAGGCGATGTAGACAACGTCAGGCTTGGTGTCGCGTACGCGGGCCGCGATTCCAGAAAATTGTTGTGCAGTGGTCGGAATTGAGAAGTTGCCAACCATTTCGCCGCCAGCGGCTTTGACTTCGGTGCCAAGGTCTGTCAGAAGCGACTGACCGATTGGATCATCGACATACACCATGGCGACACGTTTAAAGCCCTTGTCGTTGACTAAGAACGGGGCCATGGCGCGCACTTCGAAGTTCGCTAACGGAATGGTGTTCCAGAAGTATTCGCCGAGCGTGGCGAGATCGGGACCAACGCCACCGCCATTGACCATCACGGTTTTGGTGCGCGCGCCGACAGACGCGACGGCCTTAGAAACGCCTGTGAAGGCAGACAGCGCGTACGGGACTTTTGAGACGTTGACCAGTTTGGTTGCCGCGGTCACGCCTTGTGCTGGCAGCGCCTGACTGTCTTCGTAAATCACCGATAAGGTACCCGATAATTTTTTGTCAGCGTTGATATGTTCGACTGCTAAGTTGACGCCTGTACCAAAAATTTGACCGTATTCTGCGTTGGCGCCGCTCATTGGAAATATTGCACCGATCGCGTAATCAGTTGCAGCGGCGGGCAACGCCCAGGCGGCTTGTATAAGGGTAAGCCCTAGGATGAGTTTTTTCATGAGAATGCTCCTGAGTGTAGTGTCACCAAGTCATACAAGATGACTCGCTGATGACAGCGGTTTTATGACCGCGGTTTTGTTACAGCGGTTTTGTTATTCAGCGCTTTTTTGCCAGCGCTTTACTTGCCGCATTCTTTCAGGATTTTGGCTCTCTGTCCAACCGTTTGTTTGAGATTGAGTCTGGAGCCTGTTGAGAGTTGCTCTCTAGTCTGTTTGGAAGTTAGTCCTGATCGCTTCCCGATACCTTTGTTGTTGCAAAGCAGCACAGTGCTTGCGTGCGCAACGTCTTTTTATCAACCTTGTTGGTGCTGGCGACTCGGGGGAGTGCATCGATAAAAGTCAGATATTTTGGTTTTTTATAACTGGCGATTTGGCTGCGGCAATGCTCAACCAATTCAAAGGGTGTTGGCCGGGCGCCACGACACACCACAAAGGCCATGACGGACTCTCCCCATTTCTCATCGGGTACGCCTACGACGGCGGTCTCAAACACCGCGGCGTGCGTGAGTAGTGCTTCTTCAACTTCGCGCGAATAGATATTTTCACCGCCCGAAATGATCATGTCCTTTTTTCGATCAACTAAAAATAAAAAATTATTTTCATCAAAATAGCCCATGTCGCCGGTGTAACACCAGCCATCGCGCAGTGTTTGATGGGTCGCGATCGAGTTATTCCAGTAGCCTTGCATCGTCGCGTCAGACAAGATTGTGATTTCACCCACCTCATTGGTGCCACAGGGTGAGCCGTCTTCTTTGCGCAAGACGATCTGACAACCAAAATAAGGTTGTCCGGCCGAAGCCAGGCGTTTGATTTCACGAGGTGTGCCCTCGAGTGTGTGCTGATGCTTATAGAGGCAAGTGCCCAACATGCTTTCAGTCATGCCGTACACCTGCATGAAGATCTGGCCAAATTGTTGAATCGCCCGCTTGAGTAAGGGCACCGGCATCGGCGCAGAGGAATAAATCACGGTGTGCAACCTGTTTGGTTGATTGAGCAGCTCTTTAGGCGCATCGAGCAGTGTCTGAATCATGATGGGTGCTAAGTGTGCTGCTGTAATAGGGCGCTGTGTTAGCGCTGTTAACACGTTGTTCGCATCAAAGGCGCGATGCACAGCAACCGCAGCACCTGCCCAAGCGTACGAGAGGTAAATACTGACTGCACCTAAATGGTAAAAGGGCATCACAAGTAATGCACAGTCTTGTGGGTTAGCAGCAAAAAGGTTTGAACAGCTTTTGGTTTGCTCGAGTTGCGTCCGTTGGCTGTGCATCACGCCCTTAGGTTGGCCGGTCGTGCCGCTGGTGTAAACCAGAAAAATGGTGTCTTGCTCTTGTGCGACTAAAGCTGGTCGAGTCGCTGCGGCTTGATCTAACAGCAGCTCGTAGTCTGTATGATCGCGTGATGATGTCTTGGGAGGTGTGCCAATGCAAATAAGAACGGGCAGGGTCGTCAAGTTTGCACAGATCTCTTGAATGCGCTCGGCGTATTGCGCTTCATAGAGCAAGACGCTTGGTGCGCTATCTTGCAGAATATGCACTTGCTCACGCGCACTGAGACGATAATTCAGCCCTACACACGTCAGGCCGGTGAGCCCAGCCGCCACGATCAACTCAAGGGTTTCGACACAGTTTTGCGCCAAGATCGCAATACGGTCTTGCCGGCGTAAGCCGAAGCAGAGGAGTGCGTTAGCAAGTCGATACGCGCGTGTTAATAGCCTAGCGTGCGTGATTGTGTCGTCATCAAAGTGGACTGCGGCCTGATCGCCAAAAAGCGCAGCATTTCTTTCAAAGATTTCGCCTAAGATCACAAGATGCCTTTGTTATGTTGTTGATGCAACGATTGTGTGGTGTCGAGCAGACCTAAGCTTATGATACTGTTTACAGCATGACGGCACCACTGCATCACTGCATCACTGTGCCACTGCACAAAGATGACAGTTTCTTGGTTCAACGAAAAAAGTGAAATTTAGTCAGAGGCTCCTCTCGCCCGCAAGGGTGAGGTCTTGGTGAGAAAATGAATTTCGAAATCAGTAACGAAAATAGATTAGTGGCAGACACGGTGCGGCGTTTCATTAAAGAGCGACTCGCGCCGCTTGAGGCTGGCATTGATGCGGCCGACGAGATTGATCCTGCAGTCATTCGCGCTTTAAAACAAGAGGTGATCGAGCTGGGCTTGTTCGGTTACAACATGCCCGCTGCGTTAGGTGGCCCTGAGTTGAGCGTCGCAACACAATGTCTCATTGATGAGGCGCTTGGTCACACCACCATGGCGTTGGCCGAGGCCTTTGGACATCTGCCAGGCTCGTTGCGCGCGGCAAGCGCTGAGCAGCGTGAATGGCTTGTGAAGCCCTTAATGCAAGCCCAAACCACGATCGCCTATGCCTTGACGGAGCCTGCTGCTGGCTCAGATCTTTCGGCGGTTGCCACGCGCGCTGACCAAGTGCCTGGCGGCTGGCGCTTAAATGGAACCAAGCACTTTATCTCGGCTGCCGAACATGCAGATTATTTAATTGTGCTGGCAGTGACGGATAAGCTGGCACCGCTGAAGTCGCGCTTTACGACGTTTGTGATTGAACGCAATAATCCTGGCTGGAAAACTCTTAGACGTTTTCGCAAAATGGGTTGGCATGGCCACCCGTTATCAGAACTGGCACTAGACGATTGCTTTGTCGCCGATACCCATGTGCTCGGGCAACCGGGCCAAGGATTTTTAACCATGATGGCGACGATTAACAACGATCGCTTAATGGTGGCGAGCAAATGTGTAGGCATCGCGCAGGCGCTGACTGATTTAGCCTTGCCCCACGTGCGCCAACGCAAAACCTTTGGCTCTGCGTTATCTGAGCATCAGGCAATTCAATTCATGTTGGCCGACAATGATGTCGAACTCGATGCTGCGCGGTTGTTGACGCAAAAGGCTGCGTACCTTGCTGATCAAGGGAATGTCGAGTTTCGCATCGCTGCTTCGCGGGCAAAGCTGTATGCCAGCGAAATGGCGGGGCGGGTCGCCGACAACGTGATGCAAATTTTTGGCGGTGCTGGCTATATGGCCGATTTGCCCGTTGAAAGGTTTTATCGCGACGTACGTGCATTTCGGATCGGCGAAGGCACATCTGAAATGCAGCGCTTACAGATTGCGCGACATATTATTTTGAACGCTTGAAGTCGTCAAAGAAGAACTCTACCATCGCCCGATTGACGTCTTCGGCGTTTTCATACTGCGCCCAGTGCCCCGCGCGTGCGATTTTTGCAAGACGGGCCGTAGGCAGCGCGTGTTGCGTCAGCTGCATGCGCTCATCAAGTTTTGGGTGCGCGTACTGATCATGTTCGCCCCACAAAATTTGCAGCGGGCAACTGAGCTGCTTAAGGTTTGCCAGCAGCAGTGGGCTTAAGCTTAACGGGCGGCTATCGAAGCGAGTTTGATTGATATGTACCCGATGCATCGCCAGCATCTCGTCGGTGATCGACGCTGGGTCGTACAACATGATGGCGTTGAGATTGTGGCGCATCACCTCGTTTTGCGCCTCGATTGAATTTCCTGCACTGCGCATGCTGCGAGTATCGATCGGCACCGCGCGCTTGATGCCGAAACCTGCGGGCCCGATGACGCTCATTTTTTTGATTCGCTCGCCAAACTGAATCGCCAGGCCGCTTGATACCACCGAGCCAAACGAAAACGCGCCTAGAAAAAAAGGTTCGTGCGTAAAGGGTAAGGTTTGAAGCTGCTCGTACACATAATCAATGTATTGAGCCGACTCAACGCCTGCTGGCACATCGGGCGACTCACCAAAACCTGGTAGATCAATCGCCCAAACTCGGTAGTGCTTAGCCAGTGCTTCAGTGTTGCGTATCCAATGCTTGCGTGAGCCCGTGCCGCCGTGCACGAGTAAAAGGTTTTCACCTGCACCTGCCACGCTGTATGCGATCGTCGCCTCAGACTTTGTCATGGTTTAAGTATCGTTTATTTTTTTATCCCAAGAATTTCACTTAACACCTCGTCAGTGTGTTGCCCGAGCGTTGGTGCCGCACGGCGGTACTGCACAGGCGTTGCTGAAAAATTCATTGGGCTCGCCGTGGTAGGGCTTGAGCCCCCAGTCGGGTGAGGGATGTTTTTCCAGATGTCGCGCGCAATGACCTGCGGATGGGCAAAAACCTGATCAATAGTTTGGATTGGTCCGCAGGGCACGCCGACTTCTTCGAGTTTTGCGATCCAGACATCGCGCTCGCCGCCCGCCATGATTTGTTCAAGTAAGGCAATCAATTCAATACGGTTAACGATGCGAGCGTGATTAGTGGCAAATTTTGGATCTGTGCCATATTCAGCGATGCCCAATACCGTACAAAAGGCTCTGAACTGCGAGTCGTTACCCACCGCTACGATCATGAAGCCATCGGAGGTCTTGAAGACTTGATAAGGCACCACGTTTTGATGTGCATTGCCAGCGCGCGTTGGCGTCACACCCGAGGTCATGTAATTTAGGTTTTGATTGGCCAGCATTGCAATGTGGCAATCTAACAAGGCGATATCCAGGTGTTGACCCAGGCCGCTGCGATTGCGCTCTTGAATCGCAGCCAAAATCGCCACAGAAGCGTACATGCCCGTGATGATGTCCGTTACGGCGACGCCCGCTTTTTGAGGGCCACCCCCAGGAAGGTCGTCGCGTTCGCCCGTGATACTCATCAGGCCACCCATCCCTTGGATCATGAAGTCGTAGCCTGGGCGTTCAGCGTAAGGCCCGGTCTGACCAAAGCCTGTAATTGAACAGTAAATGAGCGAGGGGTACGCCTCTTTCATACTCTCGTAATCAAGGCCATACTGCTTTAAGCCACCGACCTTAAAGTTCTCGACCAAAATATCGCAATGCTTCGCAAGCTCTTTGACAAGCTTGATGCCGGCTTCGCTCGCCAGATCAATTTCGATTGAGCGCTTGTTGCGATTGGTGCTGAGATAATAAGCCGCCTCGGTGGTGTCGTGACCCTCGGCGTCTTTTAAATACGGTGGTGCCCAGGCGCGAGTGTCATCGCCGAGTTTGGGTCGCTCGACCTTGATCACGTCAGCACCTAGGTCAGCCAAATTTTGCGTACAAAATGGCCCCGCTAAGACTCGCGATAAATCAAGTACCCGAATACCTGCTAACGGCGCGAGTCGTGGTGAACCGGCCGCTGTGCTGCTTTGACTATTGGTCATGGCGCGTTGCTTTGTTGCTTGATGAAGTTAATACACGTCCAGTTGCTACACAACCAACTGATACAAACGTAGCTGAGATCAATCGAACTGAACACGCCCGGCTTGGGCGTATTCAGTGCCAGGCGCTTAAGCTTTGATGCCCGCATAGCCATGGCTTAAGACCATGATGTCGCGCTCTTTGACCTTGGCCCGGAAGCGAATGGCCTCGGTACCTTCGCGCCACATTTCACAGACAAGGGTTTCACCCGGAAATACCGGTGATGAGAAACGCGTGTCCATCTGTGTCAAGCGAGTTGCATCGTTGTTGCAAGCCGCCTGAACGATTGCACGCGCGGCTACGCCGTACGTGCACAATCCATGCAAGATGGGTCTTGGAAACCCAGCGTTTGCGGCCACCTCTAAATCGGCATGCAACGGATTGTTATCCGCACACAGACGATAGATCAAGGCTGCTTGAGGCAAGGTTGGTAGTTCACACACTAAGTCTGGTGCACGATCGGGGGTCGCTTGCAGCGCAGCCGGTGCTTCGTCGCTTTGACTTAAGCCGCCGTCACCGCGGCAGAATGTCGTCGAGGCGATCGTCACATAAAGATTACCCTCGGGGTCTTGTAGTGTGCGCTCTGACAGCACCAAGGCACCTTTGTCAGCGCCCTTGTCGATGACGTGGGTGATCCGCCCACGTCCGATGACGCGCCCTGACGTTGGCAACGGGCGATGAATCTTGAGCCGTTGCTCGCCATGCACCAGCTTGACCCAGTTCACGCCGGCTTTAGGATCTTTCATCCAAAAGCCGGGGTAACCCAACACCACGGCCATTGTTGGAAACGTCTGCATATTTTTTTCGTAGACGTATTTCAACTGCTCAGGATTTGTGGGCTCTTGGCCAAAGCCTATGCCGAGCGCATACAAGATACTGTCGTTCTCGGTATAGGTTTGATCAACCTCTGGAAATTTCCAGTTTTTGATATTGTGATAATCCATGATCAGATTGGATCCCAGTCGATTGCGTCGGGTGAGCGATCCAGAGCCATGAAGTGATGGCGCATCGCGGGTGCAGCGATTTCTGCGATCGATTCTGGCGTCCAGCCGGTGCTCATGTGTACTGAGCGGATCGGACGTGGTTGGCTAAACAGCATGATTTCGTTGGCGCGCACACCAAAGATTTGACCCGTCACGTCTTTCGCTTCTTGGCTGGCTAAGTACACAGCCATCGGGCCAATTTTGTTAGCATCCATTTTTTGTAATTTTTCAACGCGCGCTTTTTCTTCAGGCGTGTTGGCTGGAATCGAGCTCGTCATGCGGCTCCAGGCGAAAGGCGCGATACAGTTTGAGCGAACGTTGAAACGTTGCATATCAAGCGCAATCGATTTTGATAACGCAGCGATGCCAAGCTTCGCAGCCGAGTAGTTCGCTTGGCCTAAGTTGCCAATCAACCCAGAGGTTGAGGTCATGTGCACAAACGCACCCGACTCTTGCTCACGAAAGTGATTGGCTGCCGCGCGGCTGACAAAAAATGTGCCATTCAAGTGAACATCAATCACTTGGCTCCACTCTTCGTCGCTCATTTTATGAAAGAGGCGATCACGTAAGTTACCGGCGTTGTTGACCACGATATCGATGCGACCGAAATGCTCGATGGCAGATTCGATGATGCCGTTGGCGCTAGCGCGCGTTGAGACGCTGTCTGTGTTTGGGACAGCCTGGCCGCCTGCGGCAATAATCATATCGGTGACTTGTTGGGCCGGTCCTGCGCCTGCGCCAGGGCCTTCGCCTGAGAGGGTAGCCCCGATGTCGTTCACGATAACTTTCGCGCCGGCTGCCGCCATGGCCATTGCAATACCGCGCCCAATTCCGCCACCAGCGCCTGTCACGACAGCGACTTTACCTGCCAACATTCCACTCATTTCATGCTCTCCAGTTCAATCGTTTACACGATCTAATTGCGCGACACCTGTTGTGCCACAAAAAAATTACCCTTGTGCAGGGTATTCTATAGCCAACATAGTAGAGCGAATCTGCGGCGTGTGGTGTTCAGCATTCACAATGCGAGACTTTGCTGTTTTGGAATGATGCGCAGCTTTTTCTTGGTATCAAAAATCAGGGATTACCCTAAAAGGACAGAGGTTGATGGTGATGCGATTCTTTTTACGTACGGCCCGTGCGGCCCTGACTATTGCCGTGCTGAGTACCGGTGCGGTGAGTGCCGTTGCGTTGATCCCCTTGGCGCAAGCGCAAGATAAGTGGCCTGAGCGAGCAGTGACCTTTATCGTGCCATTTCCGCCAGGCGGTCCAGTCGATACCACAGCGCGTCTGACTGCCCAGCCTTTGGCTCAGCTTTGGTCCGTTGCCACACCGATTGAAAACAAGGCAGGCGCGGGCGGTATTGTGGGTGCAGATCGGAAGAGCACACGTCTGAACT
>CALFXX010000085.1 GCA_937952975.1 uncultured Alcaligenaceae bacterium | reverse complement strand
CGGTAGTCGGTTGAATCGAGCATCGTGCCGACCGAATCAACCGAACGTCTGGGCTGGAGATCCATCTATCTGGATCACACTTGCTGCCCACGAAAGGAAAGGAGGTCAGAAATCGATGATGTGTGTGCTTAGCTAGGCATTGCCCGCTAGCGTCCTGCGACATCTTTTTTGCAGTGTGCGAATACTACCCTACTTTTAGCTCGGGGTAAACCCTTTAGGCTGGATAATTATGCTTTCCAGTCAATTACTTGCAAGTTTCGTTGTAATAACCACGCATTTGCCGTTTTAAAGTGCCCACAACCGATAAACGGATTTGCGCCCCGCCGAGCCGACAACGGAGAAGGGTGATTGCAGGTCAAAATCAAATGCTGAGGCTGGTTCGCAAGCAAAACTTGCTTGGTTTGCGCATGTGCGCCCCAAAGCATAAATACCTTTGGGTGCAGGTCTTGTGCCACCGCGTGGATCAACGCATCGGTCACAGTCTCCCAACCTTTGACCGCGTGCGAAGCCGGTTGCCCGTCTTCGACGGTCAGTGCAGTGTTTAACAATAAAACACCCTGCCGCACCCAGCGCGATAAATCATTGTTATCCGCATTGGATTTAAGCACCAACTGCGAAGGGTCGTCTGGATATTCAAACTCAATCTCAGCCAGAATATTGCGCAAACTTGGCGGGCGCGCCACGCCATCCGGAACAGAAAACGCCAAGCCCTGCGCCTGCCCCGCACCATGATAGGGATCTTGCCCCAAGATCACTACGCGCACGGCTTCGGGGGTTAACGCTTCTAGCGCACGAAAGGGCTGAGCGGGGTAAATAATCGCTTCGCTTTGCAACCGTTGCGCGAGCATTGCGGACAAGTCGTCCAGCGCACGCTTCGCTTCATCCGTGCGCAACACGGATTGCCAAGCGGGCGCCAGCGTGCTTAGGTGCGCGAGCAAGTCCGCTTGTTTTAAATGATTAGAGTGTTGGTGCACTTGAACAGTCATCCCCCGTTAGCCCAACTCACCGCCCAGACCACAACGTTGAGTCAAGCCGAGCGACCAAGGCCTGGTGATATGCGTTTAGTTGCTGTTGAACGCGCGCGCGCAGGGCTTGTTGCGCAGCCTGCGCCATTGCATCGGCTGGCGGCAACGCGGCCCACACCGCCTGCGGAAAATGTGGGTCGTCTTGCCAACGCGGAATCACATGCCAGTGTAAGTGAGGCACCACATTGCCAAACGCCGCAAGGTTGACCTTGTCAGGCTTAAGCTCAGCACGCTGCACCTGTTCAACCAGCAACACCACCCTCAGCAACTCGGCTTGCTCTGCGGCAGTCAGGTCGGTCATCTCAACCACGTGCGCCGTCCAAATCACACGCGTAAAACCAGGGTAAAGCACATCACCTGCATCAATCACGCGCAGGCGTTCGTTTTGCCACAAGACAGTACCACCCGGCGTTCGGCACAGCACGCAGTCAGAGCTGTTCATACGAAATCATCCTCTTAGACTTGAGCGCACTCAAGCGCTTTGATAATTGCCTTGAGCACTTCGACGCGCGCATAGTGCTTATCGTTGGCCGGCAAAATATGCCACGGCGCCAAAGCGGTGTTGGTGTGGGTAAACATTTCGTTTGCGGCAACCGAGTAGGCCTTTGCCTTGCGCCGGTTGCGCCAATCCTCTGCAGTGATTTTAAATTGCTTGAAGGGTGAATGCGTACGCTCTTTGAAGCGCTTGAGCTGCTCAGCAGGGGTCACTGCCAGCCAAAACTTCAGCACAATCGTACCCTTCTCGACCATCTGCTGCTCAAAATCATTGATCTCATCGTACGCGCGCGTCCACGCGGCCCGCGCAATCAGTTTTTCGACACGTTCAACCAACACGCGCCCATACCAAGAACGATCAAAAATTGCGATACGACCTCGCCTCGGCACATTGCGCCAAAAGCGCCACAAGTACGGTCGAGACATTTCAGGAGGCGTTGGAGCAGACACCGCCATCACATCAAACTGACGCGCATCAATTGCACGCGTCACCCGCCGAATCGCGCCGCCCTTGCCAGCAGCATCCGCGCCTTCAAAGACTAACGCTAGCGCACGCTTTTTAAACGACTTGTCACGTACAAGCTGTGCCAGACGGTTCTGTAAAGGCAGAATCTGCGTCTCGTAGTCGGCCTTACTTAACTTCGCGTTGTCATCCAAATGCTCGAGCAGATTCACTTTAGATGTCGTGATCGGTACGCTGTCAGGTTCATGAAATACCGGCACCTTAATTGCCCCGACTTTCAGTGACGCTAACACGGCTTGTGCGGTACGTACCATTCTCAATTTTGGGTCTGCACTCGGAATCACAACCCAGGGAGTATGGGGTGCATCGGTGCCATCCAGGATCAGTTGGCTCGCACGGCGGATCGCATTAAATTTTTTGCGCACTCTTAGGTCGAGCTTATCAACCTGCCATGCCGTCGAGGGGTTCGACAACAGGTCGTTGATGCGCGCCTGCTGGGCCTCTTTCGACAAATGAAACCAAAGCTTCAAAATCTGTACGCCATTTGCAGCCAGCGTTGATTCAAAACGCTTCACAAAACGAATTTCTTGCTCAAGGTGTTCTAGATTTTGATGCTTTCGGGCGGCCTCTGCAAATAAAGCGGTATATCTCGAACCAAAAACAATGCCAATCTCACCCTTTGCAGGCAACTTCATCCAAAATCTTCGCGCATCGGGATAAGCGCGATCTTCGCGACTCGCTTCCGGAAAAGCGATGGTGTGGATATGGCGCGGATCCATCCACTCGTTGAGCAGATTAATCGTTTCGCCCTTGCCTGCGCCATCAATACCTGCCACAAGAATCAATAACGCTCGATCTTGCAAAGCGATGTGACGATACTGCTCATTGACCAACTGAATGCGCAGGTGCTGTTCAATTTTTTTAAACTCTTCTTGCGACAGCTGCGGATCTGCTTCGGCTTCTTCAAACATCAGGGCACCACCTTTTCAATTATCTGCATGAAGTTGACGATATTCAGTAGCCTAACTTACTTCGCGATAGATTCAACCCTTCGAGGCTTAGCGGCTTGATAACGCTGTTTGCAAAGCCGCTAAGCGCGCTGCACGCACGCGTTGTTTAATTTGATCGGGGGCACTCGCCGAGCGTGCGGCCGCACCTGCGTCAACCGCCAACACCACTTGCAGCCAAGACTGCCACGCCTGTTGTCGTGCGCCTATCGCCTCATCAATATCGCTCGCCGCTTGCAACAATGCCTCAAACCGTTCTGGCTTACGTAACGCGTCGCACGCTTCAAACAGAGACAATACGGCGTCTGCACACTCCGCGCCCTGTGGCGCATCACTCAAGTGGCTAGCAGCGGTTCGAATATCGCCCGAGCCGCTCAGGCCAGTGCTACGCTCACCTTTCGCAAGTATGTCATTGAACTGCGCAACCCCAGTCATGACGACCGGCAACAAGCGCGCCATGTCGGCGCAGTCTGACGGCACACGCAATCGTGTTGCAAGCGCCTTGAGTTCAAGCGTATCAAGACAGAGCGCGGCATAACGTGAGGCGAGTGGCAAGCCCCGTTGTGCGACCCGATCTACTAACCCCTGTACGCGTTGGCTCAGTGCCAACTCGGGCATGATGCGACTTGCGGCGCCCACTTCGGTCAACAAACCCAGCATGCGCGATGGTTGCGCAGACATTAAGCCGCGCGCCAACTCTTGCCAAACGCGCTCAGGTACCAGCGCGTCAACCTCGCCTGAAGCAACCATTTTTTGACACAGCGCAAGCGTCTCAGGAGCCACCGCAAACTCAGTAAAGCGCGACATAAATCGGGCGAGGCGCAAAATCCGCACAGGATCTTCTTCAAAGGCGGGCCCGACATGCCGCAAGATTTTTGCACTTAAATCGGCTGCGCCATGTAAAGGATCAACAAGCTCGCCCGTCATGGATTGTGCGATCGCATTGACCGTTAAATCGCGGCGCTTAAGGTCTTCTTCTAGCGTGACCTCGGCGCCGGTATAAAACGTAAAGCCTTTATAGCCTCTACCCGACTTACGTTCGGTTCGAGCCAAGGCATATTCTTCTTTGGTCGTTGGGTGCAAAAACACTGGAAAATCCCCGCCTACAGGGATAAAACCACGCGCCGCCATCAGCTCGGGGGTCGCCCCCACAATCACCCAGTCGCGATCGCCGGCGGGCAAGCCAAGCAAGCCATCGCGTACCGCACCTCCAACGATATAAAGTTGCAAACCCTCGGTGGCGTGATCAGTCGTCACGGCAGTGGCGTACGGCCATACGGCTGGGGCACAATTTCACCCAACCGTTGTTTGAGCGACTGGGGTTGACCACTAAACAGTGCTGCGTAGTACACCGCGTTAGACATCACGTTTTTAACGTAATCACGCGTCTCATTAAATGGGATGGTTTCTGCAAAGATCGCGCCCTCAACTTTACTGTCCAGCTTCGAGCGCCACAACATCGGGCGTCCGGGCCCCGCGTTATAGCCTGCACTGGCGAGCACCTGCGACCCCCCCAAATCCGACAGCACCATACTCAGGTAGGTCGTACCCAGCTTGGTGTTTGTATCAAAATCATTCACCTTGGCGGGTGTGAAATCTGTCATGCCAATTTTGCCAGCCACCCAGCGGGCCGTCGCAGGCATCAACTGCATTAAGCCCGAGGCGCCAGCTACCGAACGCGCATCCATAATAAAACGCGACTCTTGCCGGATCAGCCCGTAGACCCACGCAGGGTCAATATCGATTTGTCGCGCCTGCGCCGACACCCTGCCCTCAAAAGGCGCAATGTAACGCTGCGAAAAATCAAATTCTTTTGAAGTGCGATCTGACGTGTTGACCACACGATCAAAGATATTTTCGTGCCGCGCGACTTCAGCAGCGGCCATGAGTTGGCGATCCGTCATGCCGCGAATGGTGAAGTTCCATTCGGGTACAGCATCTGCGCGCCAACCTCGTTTGAATAATGTGACGGCGCGCTGCAAACCTGGATTCGCGCGTGCCAGCGAAATCTCTTGTGCAGTCACCGGCGCGGGTCGGTCAGGCGCCACGATTGCACGGCCTAACTCTTCGAGTGCCAACTGACCGTAAAAATTGAATTGATCAGTGATCGACGCATAGGCTTTTTCAGCGTCTGATTTTTTTCCTGTGGCCACCAAACCTCGGGCTCGCCAATACACCCAAGTTGCATCGGCTTGTTGTGCTGGCTTCATCGCCTCAATGGCTTGCAACACGAAGGCCCAGTCAATATTGGCTTGCCGCAAAGCGGCACGTACGCGCCAGGCGTTATTCGTTTCCGACAAACCTAAGGAGCCTGTTTCGCGATACCAGCCATAGGCCCGACTATCAAGATTCATCATCGCCAGCAAGGCCATTTGCCCATAAACCCACTGCAGATTTTGTTTGGGTAATTGACCGGCCCAGGTACCCTGCAGTTTGGTCGCCGTCGCGCTCAAATCGTTGCGTGCCGCGCGTGCCAGACCAATCGCAACGATGTCGTTACGCGCACTTGAACGCGGCCCGGTCTGGGTATTCAACCACTGCACGGGCTCACGCAGCATGGCATCGTAGGCGGCCAAATCGGCCGACTCAAACACCCAAGCCGCGTAGCGCCGCGCCTCGGGAAGCTTATTGTTTTCGATTGCTTCGTATAAATAAGGCATCAGCTCAGCCGAACCCAGCACACGATCAGCCACCAGCTGATCAAACAGCTTTAAGCACGCGCCATAGGGGGCAAACACTTTAGTCGCCTCGTCGGCGCTCGCGCGCTGGCCGCCCATGTGACGGGCCTCAAGCTGAGCGCATAAAATTTGTGGATTGGGGTTCAGTACATCACCCAACTCACGCACTGCCACAAAATCTCCAGACCGCGCCGCAGCCAGAATCCATTCACCTTTCAGACGATCACCCAGGTAAGCCGTTTTATTTTTAGTGATGAAATCAGTCAGCGCCTGTTGGACTCCAGGCATATGGGTCGAACCAAGTTGTGTACGCAGGGACCAATACTCTGGGTAGATACCCAGCACATCGCCGCGCGCCTGAGGAACAAAACTTGCCAGTTGCGCCCACTGCTTGGCGTTCATCGCATTGCGCGCCGCCGCGACAGCACGCGCAGCCGGCGTTGAATCCGGATCAGCGATCGTTGCACCTGCCTGCACTGTCGTGTTTGGCGACGTCGAAGGTGCGTTGCTCGCACGCGCAGACACCGCTGGCGTCGCAACCTCAGGTACCGAGTCAGGCAGGCGCTTCACGCCCCCTGTCGCGCCAGGGCTTTGGGCAGAACGCCCGTTTTGATCTGCGGCACTTGACGAACCTGTTGACGCACCAGAGGGTGTCGAAGACGTAGCGGGCACCGGCACCAACGTACCATCGGCCTGCAAAACAAATCTGGCGGGGCCGCTGGCCTCAGACTCCTGTGAAGAAGCAGGGGTTGCTGGCTGAGCCCAGCCCGGCGTTTGAGTCAGAACGAACAGCATACAGGTGCTGACCAGCCAGGCACGCGCTCCGCCTGCAAGACTACCGCTCAACCCAAGATTCTGATACTTTGTTTGCACGAGCATAAACCGCCTTATCACCGCTTAACTTTGTCAGCACCGTTGCGACACATGTCAAAGAATAACGCAGACCAGCTGCGCGCGCGCCTGCGCAGCCTTCGCCAGAGCATGTCTGTGGCTGAGCGCCAACACGCGAGCACCGCGCTGTGCGATCGACTTCAGCGCTGGTTCGACCACTACATGGCCAGGCCTGAGTGTGCGAGGCGCTCAAGCCCGCTTGTTGTGGCAGGGTTTTGGCCCCTAGTTGACGAGCCCGATCTGCGACCACTGTTGCAGCAGCTTGACCTGCATCAAGTGATCGTCTGTTTACCAGTCATCGTTGCACGCGATGCCCCACTTGAGTTTCACAGATGGACACCGAGTACCCCGTTGACCGCACAGAGTTTTGGGGTGCTGGAGCCCCCTCGTCAACACGCGCTCGTACCTGACGTGGTACTGGTGCCCACGCTTGGATTTACCGTTGAGGCGGCGCGACTTGGCTATGGTGGTGGGTATTACGACCGCAGCCTGGCGGCCTTGCAACGCGCAAACTCCAGCCTAGTGACAATCGGTGTCGCTTGGCAACAAGGGCGGTTAACCGAAGCGGATGCGTTTGTCCCCCAACCTCATGATGTGCTGTTGAAGGCGATTGCAACGCCTGAGGGTTGGGTGGGCGGCAAGTAAGTACTACACTATCTCTGTGACCTTTTTATTACACAGGGAGATTTCGATGACATTATCCAAAACCATTCGTAGCGTCTTGCTCGCAGCGGGGTTTGTATCCTCTGTTGTTGCAAGTGTCGCCAACGCACAAGCCTACCCCAACAGGCCCGTCTCGCTCATCGTGCCGTTTGCCGCAGGTGGCCCCACCGACGTGTTAGCCCGAACCTTAGCTGTATCAATGGCAAAAAGCCTTGGCCAGACAGTGGTCGTTGAAAATCGCTTAGGGGCAGGCGGCACCGTGGCCTCAAACGTAGTGGCCAAGGCCGCCCCCGATGGCTACACTTTATTCATCCACCATAACGGCATGGCGACTGCGCCAACGCTTTATCGCAAACTGCCTTTTAACGCACTGACTGATTTCACCTATATCAGTTTGGTCGCCGACGTTCCGATGACGTTATTGGGGAGTAAAAACTTTCCGCCCAACACCATGCCTGAGTTCATCAAGTATGCAAAAGAAAAAGGCGACAAAATTAATCTGGCAAATGCTGGGCTCGGTGCGGTATCTCAGTTGTGCGGCACCTTGCTGCAACAGGCGTTGGGCGTAGGCTTTACGGCAATTCCCTATTCGGGTACGGGCCCAGCCATGACCGCGCTACTAGGCGGCCAACTTGATATTCTGTGCGACCAAACCACGCAAACACTGCCGCAGATCAAAGGCAATACCGTCAAGCTTTACGGTGTGACTTCAGCTGAGCGCTTATCGTATTTGCCCGATACCCCAACCCTGCGCGAAAGCGGTTTGAAAGATTTTGAGATTGTGGTGTGGCATGGCATTTACGGCCCCAAAGGCATGGCACCTGAAGTCGTTGCTACGGTCAACAAAGCTGTACAAGACGCGCTTAAAGATCCTGCAGTGATTCAAAAGGCCAGCGATTTGGGTGCGGTCATCGTTCCTGAGGCAAAACAAAATCCAGCGGCCCTGCAAGCATGGCTCAAGTCAGAAATCGAAAAATGGGCGCCTTTGCTAAAGGCTGCTAACCAATACGCCGATTAATGTGTTTGTGATGAAGATGATCGTTTAAGTCGCGCAGCAAAAAGGCCTTCTAAAGAAGGCCTTTTTAATCACTTTACGAAGGTGTGCCAGTCTTTAGGCAGTCAAGCCCCGCCATATTGCCAACGTCGCCTCGGCGTTGTTCAAGGTATAAAAGTGCAAGCCTGGCACATCATTATCTAGCAGGGTTTCGCACAAGTCGGTCACCACTTCGGTACCAAAAGCCCGAATCGACTCTTTATCATCGCCCATTTCGGCCAGGCGCAAGCGAATCCAGCGTGGCACTTCGGCCCCACACATTTCTGAAAAACGCATGAGTTGGGTGTAATTGGTGATGGGCATAATGCCCGGCACGATCGGGATACTCACCCCTTTAGCTTGTGCGCGGTCAACAAAATCAAAATACGAATCTGCATTAAAAAAATACTGTGTAATCGCACTGTCAGCCCCAGCGTTCACCTTATTCACAAAGTGCTTCAGGTCATGCTCAGGCCCTGCCGCCTGCGGATGCATCTCGGGGTAGGCTGCCACTTCAATATGAAACCAATCGCCGGTTTCGTGGCGAATCAATTCAACCAAATCACTCGCGTGTCGTAAGGCACCAGCAGCATCGGCACCCATGCCTGAAGGCATGTCACCGCGTAGGGCTACGATTCGGCGTACACCCTCTTGGCGGTACACCTGCAACAACGCCTTAAGCTCATCGCGGCTTGAACCGATACACGACAAATGAGGCGCAGCATCACGCCCCATCCCACGCAACACTCGTACGGTATCCAAGGTGCCATCGCGGGTTGAGCCACCTGCGCCAAACGTGACGCTGCAGTAATGCGGATTCATCACCAGCATCTGACGGGCACCCTCGACCAAACGCTGCTTGGCCGCCTCATCACGAGGTGGAAAAAACTCTAGGCTAAAAGCCTTGCTAGCTGGTGTGGTCATTTATTGTTTATTAAATTCGTCAAGAAGCCAGAAATCAGGCTATAGAACAGCGCGCCAATCAACGCCCACCAAAATCCGTTGACCTGAAAGCCTTTCAGGATCGAACCCGCAAGCCAGAACATCAACGCGTTCACCACAAACAAAAACAGTCCGACAGTCACAATGGTGATCGGTAAGGTCAACAACACAAACAACGGCTTGACCAACATGTTGATC
Organism: uncultured Alcaligenaceae bacterium; assembly: GCA_937952975.1. GTDB lineage: Bacteria > Pseudomonadota > Gammaproteobacteria > Burkholderiales > Burkholderiaceae_B > Zwartia. Next base: position 631 of record CALFXX010000085.1, on the reverse strand, counting down.
AAACCTAGCACCAGTGCAGCCCACATTGCCGACCAAAAGCTCGCCACGACAATGCCTGGCAAGACATACGCGACCACTAATAAAGCAACCGCATTGAGTATCCAAACAAGCAGTAAAGTCATGAGAAGCTCCGGTGATTGAAATCAAGAACTGCGCTAACGGCCTCACCCAAAATGAGCGAGGCCGATCGGTACTATCGATCAATAGCGGTATTGCTCGCCCTTGTAGGGGCCTTCTTGCTTAACGCTAATGTAAGCGGCTTGCTGCGGCGTCAAGGTCGTCAAGTGTGCGCCGATTTTGTCGAGATGCAAACGAGCCACTTTTTCATCCAGATGCTTAGGCAACACGTACACCTGACCTGAGGTGTATTGCTCGTTACGGCTAAACAGTTCGATCTGCGCCATCGTTTGATTGGTAAACGATGAAGACATCACGAACGAAGGGTGACCCGTACCGCAGCCTAAGTTCACCAAACGACCCTTGGCCAACAGAATGATGCGCTTGCCGTCAGGGAAAATCACATGGTCAACCTGTGGCTTGATTTCTTCCCACTTGAGGTTTTCGATACCGACGACGTCGATTTCGTTGTCGAAGTGACCGATGTTGCAAACGATTGCCTGGTCTTTCATGC
>CALFXX010000084.1 GCA_937952975.1 uncultured Alcaligenaceae bacterium | reverse complement strand
TGACAATCACTTTCTTAATGATGTCGAAAGTGTATTAGGCTTATGCAGTGGCATCTTCAAAAATAACTTGATGTTGCGTTGGCACTATCGCAGTCAACACCCAGGGCTCATTGCGGTATCGAACCGTAATTTTTATGAGAACAAGCTCTTGATGCCGCCGTCAGTATTGTTGGCGAAGTCTTCAAAAGGGCTGGGGGTGTCGTTTGTGGCCTCGCCGCCTAATAGTTATCAACGGGGTGGCTCGGATGGTGGTCGCAATGTGGCTGAAGCTGAATTGATTGCCCAAGAGGTCATTGCGTTTGCAAAAGTGAACCCTAATAAGTCTCTTGGCGTTGCCGCGTTTTCAGTTAAACAGCGTGATGCGATTAGGGATTTGATCGACGAGTATCGAACAAAAAACCCAAAGCTCGAGCCTTTCTTTTCGTTGACGCGTAAAGAGCCATTTTTTGTGAAGAACCTTGAGTCGATCCAGGGTGATGAGCGCGACGTTATCTTTATCTCGGTGGGTTATGGTCGTTCGAGCGATGGCCGCCTGACCCAAACCTTCGGGCCGCTCGCGGCCGAGGGTGGCGAGCGTCGTCTTAATGTGTTGATTTCGCGGGCCAAAGAGCGCTGCACAGTGTTTTCGTCGATCACCGCTGAAGACGTGCGCGCAGTGCCTGGCAAGCTAGGCATCAACGCGTTCAGAGAGTTTTTGCAGTTCGCCAAAAATGGGTACTTTGATGTGCCGATCGACTCTGGCCGTGATTTTGGCAGTGACTTTGAAGAGTCGATTGCGACGTTCTTGCTGGCCAACGGCTATGAGGTCAAGCCCCAGGTTGGTATGGTTGGGTTTTTTATCGATATTGGTGTGGTTGACCCCAAGCACCCTGATCGCTTTATATGCGGGATTGAATGCGATGGCGCAACTTATCATTCGTCACGTTCAGCCAGAGATCGCGATCGGCTTCGGCAAGATATCTTAGAGGCGCGTGGTTGGAATATTTATCGGATCTGGAGTACCGATTGGTTTCATCGTAGGCAAGAGCAAGAGCAACGGTTACTGGATTATTTGCTTGGTTTGCAAAATGGTAAGGCTGTGGTGCCTACAGACGTGCCTAGCGAAGTGCCTTCGCCCATTATTTATGAAAGCCCCGTTACGCCTGCGGGTGAGGGCGTTGTTACCGGCAGTAGGGTTGAGGCGACTGGTAACGTTCAACCATATAAAGAGTATCAACCCGACTACACCTATAACGGCGAGCCACACGAGCAGCCCTTTGAAGTTTTAAAAGACTTGGTTAAAAAAATAGTTACTTGTGAGGGGCCCATTCATATCGACGAAGTGGCCAAACGCGTCGCAACCTGCCATCGCCTTGAGCGAGCCGGTGCAAGAATTAAGCGAGTGACTGATGACGCGTTGAGAGGCTCAACTGAGTTAAAAAATGACCGCGTGTTCTGGCGCTTGGCGACTGGCGGTGAGTTAGTGGTTCGTGACCGGTCGCGGGTGACGAGTAATAGCCTAAAGTCAGCTGAATTTTTGCCACCCGCTGAAATTGATCTTGCCTTGTGCTTGATTATTAAAGGCGGCGTGCGGGTTGAAGAGGTTGAGCTGATGCAGCACACGGCTAAGATGTTTGGCTTTTTACGCTGCGGGCCAGATCTTAAGCAGGTGATTAAGGGTGTGCTGGCTAGTAATGTGAGTGGGAGGATTCGCTCGGAGGGGTCGGCTTATTCTTTACGGTAGTGGGTTATCAAGAAAAGCTTCTGTATTGGCTAAGTCCACCACAAGAGCGCAAATGTTAAAAAAACTAAAGGTCACAGCAAAACCTATGGTACGGTCATTAAAAGAACTTTGTCTGCGTCACTTTTTTAAAACAAAGCAATAACTAAATTTTTCTTTATAACAATGAAATTCATCCACACAGCCGATATTCATCTTGATAGCCCCCTACGCGGGCTCTCTGCCTACCCAGATGCACCCTTCGAACGTCTGCGCTTGGCCACTCGCCACGCGTTTGAACGCTTGATTGATGTTGCGCTTGAAGAGACGGTTGATTTCGTGGTGATCGCGGGCGATCTCTACGATGGCAGTTGGGATCAATTCAATACGGGGCTGTTTTTTGTTCGTCAAATGGGGCGTTTAAAAGCAGCAAATATTCCTGTCTATGTGGTGTTGGGTAACCATGACGCACAAAGCAAGATGACGAAAAGTTTACACTTACCCGATAACGTCAAAGTTTTTGAGTCAAAAAAAGCTCAAACATTTTTATTAGATGAATTACAGGTTGCATTACATGGGCATAGCTTCAAAGTCGCTGCAACGACTGAAAACTTGGCTGTTAACTATCCAGTGGCGAAAGAGGGTTGGTTCAATATCGGGGTGTTACACACTGCGCTAGAGGGTGATTCGCAGCATGCCAGTTATGCACCCTGTTCGATAACAGAGCTCGAAGCCAAGGGGTATCAGTATTGGGCGCTTGGTCATGTGCATGAGCAGCGGATTCGCGCTGGGCAAACCACGATTGCCTATCCAGGTAACTTGCAAGGCCGCCACATTGGTGAAGCCGGCGCGCGCGCCGCGTTATTAGTGACTGTTCAAGAAAATGTCATCACAGACATTGCTCAGCTTGAGGTAGATGTATTACGTTGGCATAAGCTAAACGTTGATATCACCTCAGCGCAGACTTATGCTGATGCACTCGAATTGTTAGGTAAAGAGTTAGATCGTTTGTTAGCTGACGCTCCGCCTGATCGTTCGCTCGCTGTGCGGGTAGTATTTATTGGTCAGTCGTCGGTACACGGTGCGTTAGTTTCAGATCTGACTCAATTACGACAAG
>CALFXX010000083.1 GCA_937952975.1 uncultured Alcaligenaceae bacterium | reverse complement strand
CACCTCAGCCAACAAATCAACATCCGTGCGCCCGCCGGATGAATATTGATAAAAATCTTTCAATAACGGGTTTGTTTGCTTCATCCAGTGGGCAGCACCGCCACCAAGCAATACATCTAATGGCTGTATCAGAGATGCCAACGAAAGATTACCGGTCTTTTTTAATGCTGTCGCGTCATCGAAATAACCAATCATCTGTTGCGCGATATTGAAATAATTCGAGCGTGCGCGATTATGAGCTTGTGCCGATGCCGGCGTGGCATCCACTAAAAACGCATCGGTTACGACACCGATTTTCCAGCCATGAACACGTTTCAAGTATTCAAAAATAGTTTCAACGCGCGGATTATCAAGTGCGTCTTCGGGGGTATTGTCAACCGAGACTTGAATCGCGTTATTCGATTGTTTAACACCACTAATTAAACTCGCCATACCCGGCGCAGAATCTGTAATGATGCTGTCGAAAGAGGTTGTACGACTCATACCCTGAACCGTCATTTGCTCCATGGCAAGTGGTTCAGAGCGACCTTCAAGCATAGGTTTACTGATGAGTCGTGCAGCGGTGCGCATGGGTGTACCCATGCCATCACCTAAAAAGAACACCACTTTATTGGTTGCGTCTTTCGCTTTAGGATTAGGAGCTGCGACAACTTCGTAAACATTACGAACGGCGCGTCTGACACCGTCAACTTCGAGTACCGCCTCAACGGCGTACCTGCCTGGTGAATCAAAAGAGAGATTTCTTGCAGTCTCGCCAAACAATAAGTCTGACGCAGGCGTACCAGACTCGCTCCCCTTACCTTGCTTTTGTATTGTTTTCTCAAACTCTTGCGTGACGTTCGATCCATTGATAGTCAAACTCACAAGCTTGGGTGCAACCTTGGCCGGGATCTGAGTCTCGAGACGTAAATCAAAGCGTTGACCCGCGAAGAGATTGCTTCTTGTCGGTGGCATGATACGCAGGCCCGATTCGGGCTCGGCATTCATGGGGAAGTCGGCCAACTTCTGACCGAAGTAAATGGGATCTACGGCGTTTCTGGTTTTGCCATCACCTTTGAACGGTGAATCGTCATCCGGCCCCGCCCATGATGCGGTAGACACGACGCCTAAAGCGACAATCACTGGCAGCCAAAACTTTGATTTATGCATGAGATCTAAGCTAAAGAATATTTATCGCTTGATATTAATTGATCTGCATGACACGTTTGTGACATTTGCTCGAGTAATCAGGTTGTCAATTCAATGTACGCCGCAGTCCACCGCATTTTTTTCTAAAGGCGGCTGGTGAATCCCCGCACTCGCGACGGTCGGGCGGGCAACGAGTGACTAGGCAGCAAGAGAATGGGTCACCATGCAGCACTCAACAACGAACAGTAATCAGTTTCGGTGAGCGTACGGGGATTTGTCTTATGCGCGTTGTCGCTAAGCGAAGCCTTCGCAATGGCCTGAAAACTCGACGCATCAACGCCCAGCTCTTTTAAGCCTGATGGCAACCCTAATCTCAGATTTAACTTTAAGAAAGTGTCGGTTAAGTTGGTACCAGAGGGCAAATTCATTGCGTGGCAGAGTTGAGATAGCTTGTCTTGAAGGGCACTAGCATTGAGCGCCAGCACATGCGGCAACATGATCGCGTTGAGTGTGCCGTGATGATGCCCTAACGCACCGAGCGAATGCGAGACCGAATGCACTGCGCCCAGACCTTTTTGAAAGCACACCGCCCCTTCAAGTGCCCCCATCATCATGTGCCAACGTGCCTCTGCGTCACTACCATCGGCCACCGCACGCTCAATATTCTGATACAAGCGTGTCAACCCATCGAGGGCAATCGCATCAATGGGTGGGTTAACCAAAGGCGAGCAAAACGTTTCAACGCAGTGAGAAAGTGCATCCATGCCCGTAGCCGCGGTCATATACTTTGGTAACGTCAGAGTCAACTCTGGATCACAAATTGCCGTGCGCACAATCGTTGGACACCCGACCCCAGCCTTAATACCGTTATTGAAGATGATGACGGCTGAGCGGCCAACCTCGCTGCCACTACCAGAAGTTGTTGGCATCAAAATTAGAGGAGGCGGGCTGATAATCGGACGGGGCGACGCATTACGGTTGCAGTACTCCCACAAGGGTGCTGGATCACCACATAAAACTGCGATCGCCTTGGCCAAATCAAGCGTCGCTCCACCGCCAATACCAATAATGCCATCGCACAAATTTTCTTGATAGGTCAACAGGCCGGCTACAGCAGCATCTTCGGTGGGATTGGGTGGCGTCTGATCGAAGATTACAGCTTGCTGCATCTGAGCGAGCGTTTCAGTCGCCCGTGCGAATACCCCAGCTGCCCTCACCCCTTTATCCGTGACAAACAAAGGTTTTTTAATGCCTAAGTTCGCGCTTTCAAGCACTAACTGCTTGCGTTCGCCGTGACCAAAGTGTACTTTCGTGTTGAATGACAAAATCGCCACGTGCTGCCCCTAAAGGTTGTATGAACGGCTTCGCTGTATAAGCCGCATGGACTGAACGTCATTATCTTGCCGTGGGGCAAGGTTTTTAAAAAAAGAGCATAACGTCATACGCAATACTTTTTTCATCCCGGAGACAAAAAATGAAATACCTGAAAACAATTTTAGCCGCGACTGCACTGACCGCGACCTGCTTGCACGCGCAGGCGCAAGACGATCAACAACGGTTCAAGCGCACGCCTGTGACCGAAATGACGGCTGAGCAAAAGAAATATTTTGATGCGTTGATGGCAGGCCCAGTGTCCGGGACAGGAAGTGCCGGTGTCGTACAGGGGGCCACAAGTCTGGGCGCCCCATTCAACGTATACATGCGCAGCCCAGTGTTAGCCGAGCGGTTGCGTGAGGTTGGAGAATATTTGCGTTTTAAAAGCTCAATTCCAGCGCGACTCAATGAATTTGCGATCTTAATCACGGCGCGTCAATGGACGGCGCAGTACGAATGGTTTGCCCACCATCGCCTGGCAATGAAAGCCGGTTTGAGCCCTGACGTGGCAGCCGATTTGGCACTGGGCAAGCGCCCTGCCAACATGAAGCCAGACGAAGAGGCGGTCTATAACTTCTGTCAAGAGATGCACACGAAACACGAAGTGAGTGACGCGACCTATAAAGCAGTACTCGATCTGTTTGGTGAGCAAGGTATCGTAGACCTGATTGCAGTGAGCGGGTACTACGTGATGGTTTCAATGATCCTTAACGTGAATCGTACGCCTTTGCCTGCAGGCAATCCACTGCCTCTGCAGCCGTTGGCCCAAAGCAAATAAGAGCCAGAGATTCTTGATTGGATAGGTGGAGTCAGTTCTTAGCTGCTTAAACTGACTTCATCGCGATGGGTTTGTTTTGAATCCACTGAGGTCGTCAACGACAGGGCGACCTCAGTCTATTGCCATCAGTCTTACTACCCTCAGTCTGACGTGGCTCCGGAAGAGCGCGCCACGACTCCCCAGCGATCGGTCTCTTTTTGCAAGAACTCTGCGAAAGCTTGGGGCGATGGCTGTGTAAAGGCCTCTACACCGACCTTTCGCATTGCCTCGATCAACTCAGGCGCATTAGCGGCCTGAATCAGCGCGGCGTAAAGCTTATCAATGATAGGTTTCGGTGTCTTAGCAGGCGCCATCACACCAAACCAATTGAATGCCAAGATTTCAGGGTAACCCTGCTCGACCGAAGTTAAGGTCTCAGGCAGCAAAACTGCCCTCTGCGTATTGGTAATCGCGACTGCCCTTAAGCGACCATCTTGCACAAGCGGATACAACGGAGGCAGATCCACAATAATGCCGTCAACGTGCGCGCCTAATAAGTCAGCAATGGCCGGCCCTGCCCCTTTATAAGGCACGTGAACGATGTCCCCACCACTGGCCGCACCGCGCAGCAGTTCGATTGCCAAGTGCGGCAAGCCACCACTACCCGATGAGGAAATGGTGACACGTCGCGTTTTAGATAAAGCAATCAACTCTTTTAGTGATTTAGCTGGAACTGAGGGGTGAATCGCCAATAACTCTGGCGTTTGCGCGACAGTCGTAATACCCACTAAATCTTTTAAAGTGTTGAAAGGAATTTTTGGAAACGTGTGCGGACTAATCACGAGAGGGCTGGCACTGGCGAAGGTGATGACGTAGCCATCGGGCGGGGCTTTGACAACAAAGTCGGTACCGATTAAGCCATTACTGCCAGATTTATTCACCACAACAACCGACTGACCTAAAAGCTCGGTCAGCTTCGGGGCAAACAAGCGCGCCACAATGTCATTTGAACCACCTGGTGGGAAGCCCACGATTAAAGAGATCGATTTATTGGGATAGTCTTGAGCTTGAGACAATCCGCTGAGCGCGAACAACGACACAGTTACCACCGCAGCGCTTTTAAACACACCAGTGACACGTTTTAAAACACTATTCATCGCACACCTCGAAAAACAATTAAGCAACGGACCGTAAAAAACGGACTCAGCGCACAGGAACGAACAGCATACCAATGCTCACCCAAAAACACTCTTTGACGACACTGCCAGATGAATCACGCCTATTTGAAGGGCCCCCAAGTCTATCAATAGTCAATCGGCTCAAGATCAAGCCGCATCGCGATTCCGGATAAGGCTTCTGAAACCGCAGGATAGCGCTGCACGACTAGCGGGTCATGCCCTGGCACGACATGACGAGGCGACTGCGCCAAAGCGACTAAGCGCTCGTAACCTTCGATCGCTTGGCCAAGGTGGTACACGAGGTGAAAGCATCGTTTTTGCTCAAAATGCTCGTAGTAATGACTGGCGTCTGAGGCAAGCACCACCCAGCCTCGCGCGGTATGTACCCGCACCACTTGCATGCCAGCGGTATGCCCGCCAATTTTGTGTAGGCTAATACCCGGCGCGATCGTTGCGTCACCCTGATGAAAAATAACGCGATCTTTGTAGACGAGTCGAATCATGCCAGCCACATGGTCCACTTCAAAAGCACGACTAAAGCGTTCGCAACACATCAATCGACCTGTTGCAAACGACATCTCGTCATCTTGCAGGTGAAACTTGGCAATGGGAAACTCATCAAACGTACCAACGTGATCGTTATGCAAATGCGTGATCACGATTTCAGCGACGTCTTTCGTGTCGATCCCTAACAGTTTCAAGGCATCGGCTGGACGCCGCAACAGTGTGCGATGACGCTTATCGGCCATATCCTGATTGAAGCCTGTATCGACTAACACCAAGCGCTGCCCATCTCGTATCACCCAAAGGTAATAATCCATCGGCATCGGTACATCATGGGGGTCGCCCCCCACAAAATGGTCAGGCCTGCGACCCTCACGGGTCGCATACTTTAAGGCGATGACCTCATAACAAGGCAAATCTAAGTGATTCATCATGACTATTCAATCATCAACCAAGCTGCCTATGATCAAGCACCAGTCTTAGAGGTCAGCTTCATCAGCTCACCCACATTCTGGCAATTTTCGATTGATGCCACGGCAGCAGCGATTTCGCCGGCACGCTTAGCACCCAGGACAGGGATGACTAGACTGTCAAACTTGCCGCGCAATTCGTCATCACTCATCGAGTTTTGGATTGACCCTTTAGGATAATCAATCTGCGACACAAATGTTGAGCCATCATCCATCACCATGGTCATTAGGCAAGACACACCGCGCGGCAGCGAATCATCGATCGTAATATTGACGAGATCAGTCAAACGAATCAATTCAGCCTCACCCAAGCGCGCATCGTTATATTGGGCAAAGAGCGCCTGGCCATCAAGCAAGGCTACCGCGACTGAGTAAGGCAAGCTCACTTGTGCCTCATGGTAAGTCTGGGGGCGTTTGTTCTGGTGGTACAACGCCCAATCCGAATGACGCGCCATTTCAATCGTCTTGATACGCTTCAAATCAGGTGCGTGCTTACGACGAATTTCAAGTGCGCAATCGATCGCATTATGAATCGGGCGAGCACATGAATAGGGCTTGAATTCAATGTCCAATTGATAAGGTTGACCAAAATCTTTTACTAACTGTGAAGGATCGCTTTTATCGGTGAACGCTGCTAAAAAGCCGCGCTCGCCTTCAAAAATTGTTGCCGCACCGGTGAAGCCAAGGCCAGCCATCGTTGCCGCGGTCACGCCATTGCGAGCCGCAGGGCCAGGGTTGAAGCGCTTTTGCATTGAGGGGCCGTACATCTCCATCAAGCCAGACGATGAGGCGCCCGCCATCCCCAACGCTGAAACAATTTGCTCTTCAGATAAGCCTTGAAGTTTTGCCGCAGCAATGGTTGCACCGAACACGCCGGTCGTTGGAGTCGTATGAAACCCACGGTTACGCAGCGAGGAGTTCGCCGCTTTACTTAAGCGCTCCATCATTTCGCAACCGGCCGCCAGGGCCGTCAACAGATCTTTACCGCTCGCGCCTACTTGCTCTGCCGTCGCAAGGGCAGACGAATACACAGGCGGGCTAAAGTGAAACAGGGCCAGCACATCGATATCGTCGAGCTCGATACTATGCGAAGAAATTGCATTGGCAAACGCTGCTTGCATTGCCGGAACGCGGCCTTCGCCACCAATCAAGGTTGACTCGGCATGCCCGCCAGTCACCGCAGCAAATTTGCGAGCAACCTGGCCACTTTCACTTTGACTGCCCGAAATCGCAACACCAAGATAATCAAGCAGCAAGCGCTTGACTGATTTTTTTGTCGCCTCAGTTAGGTGTGCATAGTCAAATTTCTTGAAATGTGCGGCTAATTGATCGGCTAAGGTGTTCGAAGATACTGAAGTGTGTTTCATAATATTTCAGGGCAAGCCTGCTCAAAGATTAAAAGTTAAAGGTTAAAAATAAAAAAGATAAAAAACTAGATTTTTTAGGCGTTACGCGCGGCCGCCAAGAGAGCAAAAAGTTCAGAGGTATCCTCAAGACGGTCTAATTGCCCAATCAACGCAATGGCGCGATCAATATTTTTGGCACTTAAGCATGACTCAACAACATTGCGAAACTTGTAAACAACATCCTCGTGAGACAAAGGATTTTCAGGGCTTCCGCGTCGATTCAGAATTTCATGCTGAAAGGTGCGCCCATCGCGCGTCGTGACCTTCACGCGTGCGGCATGTCGATAAGCCGCCCCCATGGCTTCGATTTCTCGATCGATACTTGCCTCAATACGCGTGATGAAATCCATAATTTTAGGATCGGCCAAGCGATCTTCGGCGTATTGAGCAACAAACGCTTTGCCATCAAAGCCGATCACAGCGATGCCATAAAACAAATTCATCTGCGCAGCGGTGACCCCTTGTGCTTTATATTCCCAGGCGCAGTGGGTGTAGGTCATTGGGCTCATCCCAATTTCAACTTTGCTCAGATCATCAGGCGTTAAGTGATGCGTATTAAGCAAATACGCGAAGGCATCTAAAGCAGAGTGAATGCTCGTCACACAGGCATGGGGCTTGTAGCCCACCTTGCCGGTTTCCCAGACCACACCCAGATCCTCAGTCAACCGACCGGCATTGGGTTTGTCAGAGTATGAGCTGAGATACCCACCATAGCCGGCCTCAAGCACGTCACTGATACCGGTGAAGTCTCGTTGTGCCAGATAGGCCGAGTACACGCCGCTTTGCGCCGCACGACCAGAGTGAAAACGCTTGACCATGGCGCCCTCTTGAGCAGCCATCAATCCGCCGGCCTGAGAACCGACGATACCAAGCGCATGCTGCATGCGCGGAGCATTAAGCTTGAGCATCTTGGCAGCAGAGGCCGCAGCCACGAACGCGCCAGAGGTCCCTTGCGGATGAAAACCGCGAAAGAACAATCCCATGGTCGCCGCATTGCCGACACGCGTACCGATTTCATACCCCGTGGTCATTGCGGTTAACAGAGTCTTGCCACTTGCGCCACCAGCTTGCTCGGCCAAGGCCACCACGACGGGTGTTGCGATCGAGCCAGCGTGAACGATCGACTCTTTGTGAATATCATCAAGTTCAAACGCGTGACCTGCTGTTGAATTCACGAGTACCGCACCAGCCATTGACGTTTTTTTGCCGGTTCCAAAAATCGACGCAACGGGGCGTGCGCCTTCCTCTTCGATCATGGCTTGAACACGCTGTGTCCAAGGCAATGTTGCCCCAAACAAGCAACAACCGACGCTATCCAGAAAACTGGTCTTCATGCGTTCGATCACCTCTGCGGGGATCGCAGCATAGTCAATACCGGCGGCAAACTCTGCGAGTTTTTGCGTGGCACCGGGTAATAAAGATTGCGGGTGGCTATCCATAGTCTCGTTTTGAATCGTTAAAAATAAAAATTAAAAAATCTTGTCACTTACCATCAAAGCGGGCGACCTTAGCCCGATCCTTCGTGCGTCATAAAACTCTACTCACTTTGTTTTAGATCCAAACAACAATCCGTCTGTGAAGCCGACTCAAAGCACATCAACTTGCAATCGCTATTCTGCTTTTAGGCCTGCTTGCTTAACAATGGCGCTCCATTTGTTCACCTCACCAGCCACTAACGCTCCCCATACTTCAGGGGTGTTCGGCCCAGTGACCGGGTCAAATCCAACTTCGACCATCTGCTTGATAAATATTGGGTCTTTTACGATCGCGACAATCTCGCGATTTAAGCGCTCGATGATAGGCTTAGGTGTTGCCGCAGGTGCATACACGCCACTCCATTGCAGCGTTTGAAAACCAGGCACACCCGACTCGGCGATCGTCGGAAACTCGGGCAATGAAGTTGAGCGATGATCATCTCCAAGCCCCAATACCCGCAAAGACCCTGCCCGCACATGCGGCAAGGGTGCCGCGGCACCACTCATCGATAATTCGACCTGCCCACCGAGTAAGTCATTGAGCATAGGCCCCGATCCGCGATATGGCACATGCACGATATCGGTTTTGGTCAGGATTTTGAACAACTCCATCGGCAACACGTTGGCATTAGAACTCGCGCCGTAGCTTAATTTTCCGGGATGTGCGTGAGCGTAAGCAATCAATTGCTGCACCGATTGAATTGGCACCTTCGCATTCACAATCAACAGCACTTGTTGATTCGCGGTCTGCGCCACGGGCGCCAGATCTCTGGACGATACATACGGCAACTTTTTTCCAAAGGCCACGTTGTACGCTTGGCTTGTACCGTCAATGAGTAACGTATAGCCGTCAGGCTGTGCCTTGGCTACGGCATCTGTGCCGATGCTACCGTCGGATCCTGGGCGATTTTCAATCACAACGGACACGCCCAAAGTATCGGATAAGCGCCTTCCTAACATACGCCCCAAGATGTCAGTACCACCACCTGGCGTGTAAGGAACGACCAGCTTAATCGGGCGATTCGGCCAGATTGGCTCTTGAGCGTGACCACTCAGGCAGACAAAAACCGCCGCGAGAACAGCGACAGTCTTTAAGCCTAACAACCAAACGCTTCGCATCAATACACTCAGTTACTCGATGACCGTACCAGAAGCTTTAATTAAAGCTGCCCATTTTTTATACTCTGAGTCTAAAAACGCTTGGGCTTTGGCTGCATCACCATTGATAATACTCACCCCGGCGGCCTCCACCTTGTCTCGCAAATCAGGAATTTGCAAGACATTCGAAAGTTGCTTTTGAATGTAGGACACCACACTCGCTGGCAAATTTGCAGGGCCCAAGACCATATACCAGGTTGTTGAGGCGTAACCTTTGACACCAGCTTCTTCAATCGTCGGCATATCTTTGGCAATGGTCGAGCGCGTAACGCCTGTTTGACCCAAAGCAATCACACGACCATCGCGCACGTATGGCATGCTTTCAGAAATCGGCAACATGGTGACATCAACTTCGCCCGACATCACATCGACTAAGGCTGGGCCACCGCCACGATAGGGAATATGCAGATATTGCATACCAGTCATGTGACGCAACACGTCCATCGCCAGATGTGATGAACTGCCGTTACCCGAGCTTGCAAAACGAATCGCGTCTGGCTTAGTCTTACCCATCGCAACCAAGTCATTGATCGTTTTGATTGGCAGCTTTGCGTTTGCCAATAACACTAACGGCGCTTCGCCAATTAAGGCGATTGGAGTGAAGTCTTCAATCTTGAAATTCACCTTTTTATATAAGCTTGGATTAATCGCGATTCCAGGCGTACTAAATAACAATGTGTAGCCATCAGCCTTGGCCGTGGCAGTCGCCGCAAAAGCGAGATTGCCTCCGGCCCCGGTACGATTTTCAACGACGAATTGCTTACCCGTTGAGTCGCTGAGCTTTTGCATGATCAGGCGACCCACAATGTCAGCACTACCGCCAGGTGGAAAGCCAACCAACACCTGTACCGGCCGCGCCGGATACTCTTGGGCCGAAACAGGCACAAAAAAACCTAGGCACGATAGTGCTGCAACAGACAGCACTGCAACCGATAGCGCTGTAACCGAACGCGCTGCAATTGACAAAAAAGTAAATCGTTTCATGAGGTGCCTTTTTTTATATTTGAATCGCTCAGGTGTCAGCCACGCATCATTCATAGGTCGGGTCAGCGTCTAGCTGGACAGCAATCCCTTCGAGCGCTTTCGAGACGGCGGGATAGCGCTTCATCACTAACGGATCATGCCCCGGCACGATATGTTGCAGCGAACCCGCCAACTTTTCGAGTTTGCCATAACCCTCAACCGCTTCAGCCACATTGAACATCGTGGTAAAGGCTCGTTTCTTTTCAAAATGTTCATAGTAATGGCTGGTATCTGAAGCCAACACCACCCAGCCGCGGCGTGTCCAAACGCGCACACACTGCACACCATGCGTGTGACCACCGATACGATGAATCGACACCCCGGGCGCAAGCTCAGCCTCACCCGCATAGAAACTGACGCGGTCTTTGTAAACCATGCGCACCATGCCAACCACTTCGTCGACCTCATAGCCGTGATTGAATTGTTTGTGCCGCATATGGCGGCCCGTTGCATACGCCATCTCATCATCTTGCAAATGAAATTGTGCAATCGGAAAACTTTCAAAAGTGCCTACGTGGTCATAGTGCAAATGCGTGATGATCACATCTTTGACCTGCGCGACATCCACACCGATCGCAGCCAAGCCCTCTGCAGGTGTGCGTAACAACGTGCGTCCGCGCTTAGCTGCGACTTCCGCACCAAAACCTGTATCCACAACAAAGGTGTGCTGGGCATTACGCACCACCCAAACAAAATAATCCATCGGCATCGGACCATCATGAGGATCCCCGCCGATAAAGTGATTTTTGCGCTGCGCCTCGCGCGTGGCATACCGCACAGCGAACACTTCGTACGTTGGCAAATCACTCGGGCTACTCACCTGATTATTGGTCATACTGTTCTTCCAGAAAAAGGTTGTTGATCAATACCGAGGGCCACCATCCAGCCATCTCGAATCGCAGATAAAAAATCACCAGGTGCGTGACAATCGCCAACCCGGGCATAAGGCACACCGACTTGCTCAAGCACTTCAACGACATCGATATTTGAGCGCGGCCCATTTGCAAAAATCAGCACATTGCCAACCGCCAATTGGGTTGCAGCGGCCTGATCAATCTTGACCGTCAGGTGTCGCTCACTCAAATTTTCGATGCGACATTTTGTAATGACGCGTACACCGGCAGCTGCAATTCTTTCAAGCAGCTCAAACTTATTGTTACGCGCCATACCGTTTGCAGCAGTCGCTTGCATTTCTAGCACTTGAATATCGCACCCCTTTAGGCGCAACAAATCAGCCACCTCAACACCGACCATGCCACCGCCAATGACGGTCACGAAGGCACCTGGGGCGATGCGCTCGGGTGCCTTGAACACGTCCCAAGCGTGCATCACCGCAATATCGCTGGCAAGCTTTGTGATGTCAAGCGGCGCCTCTCTGGGTACAGAGCCTGTTGCCACGACGACAAAGTCTGGCTTGAAGGCTTTAATCATTGCCGCGTCTGCGTCAACGCCACACTTAACAGGCACCTTCATCTCCATGAGCTGCGACCAACGATAATCCCAAACTGGCTGCACCTCAGTCTTGTCGGGTGCTGCGACGGCCAAATGAATTTGTCCGCCGACACGCGATGCCTTTTCCCAGACCTCAACTTCGTGACCACGCCCACGGGCCACCCTTGCGGCTTCAATCCCAGCAACCCCCGCCCCCAAGACCAAGACCCTTTTACGAGGAGTTGCCGGTGGCGAGAATAATTGCGGTTCAGCAAACTCAAGCGCTTCAAACTCGGTGCCGACCATCGGGTTTTGTACACACGACACATCTTTTTCAAGCGTTAATCGTTCAAAACAGACATTGCAGGCAATACATTCGCGTATGGGTGCCTTAACCTCACCAAAGGCTTTGACTGCCCAATGCGGATCCGCATACAAGGCGCGACCCACCGAAACAAAATCGGCACTGCCACTAGCGAGCACTGCTTCAGCGTCTGCTGGCGTCACAATACGGCCCGCCACAAACACCGGCACCTTCACTGCCTCTTTAATCGGCTTAGCAACAGGAGCCAAACAGCCACGCGCAAACGACGGCGGCTGAATGCAATACTTTGATAGTTGCGGACTTTCATTGCTGCCGCCCGACAGATCAATCGCATCAGCACCCGCTTGCTCAACGGCTTGAGCCAACGCAATGATCTCCTCTTGCGTATAGCCACCCTCAACAAACTCGCTTGCACTTAAACGCACAACCAAACATAAATCAGGCAACGCCTGCTTCACTCGATCAATCGTTTCAAGCAACATGCGCATCCGGTTTTGCAAGGTGCCGCCATACTGGTCGGTTCGCTGATTGACCCGTTCAGTAAAGAACTGTTGGAACAAGTAACCGTTACCCGCATGGATTTCGACGCCGTCATAACCAGCTAACCAGAGTCTTCGAGCGGCAGCGACGAACAAGCCCTGCAGCTCGTGGATCTCGGGTACGCGCAGAGCGCGTACCGCATCGCCCGTGTTGGGGTTAATCCAGTCACTTGGCCCAACAGGCTCCATGTTCAACACCGCTCGGCGCAGTAGGGCACCACGATGATTAATTTGACCGAACACATGACTACCGTGGTCTTTAATCCCCTGCACTAAACGCGCAAGCCCCGGAATAAAGCGATCGTGGTAGCAACATAATGAATTGTGGTGCGAGCGAGCCGTCTCAGTCACGATCATGGCCTCGGTCATAATCATGGCGACGCCGCCACGCGCACGCTCGGCGTAATACTCGCAGTCACGCTGGGTCGACAAGCCATCGGTGGTACTGTAGTTCGTCCCCATCGGCGCCATCACGATGCGGTTTTTTAAGCGCAGATTGCCAATCTGGCCTGGTTGTTGCAACAACATAAATCACCCTCTCGCCTCGCCTGAGTACGCAAGACGTTGTCTCTGCCCCAAAAAAACGAGGCCTGTTATAGATCTTCAGGCAATATGCTAACTACTGATCATTAGTAGATCAATCCGCTAAAATGAAAAACAATACTGAATTACAGTCACCAATAGGCTTTTCACAATGCGAAATCTCAACGCTCTGCTGGTTTTCGCCAAAGTCGCTGAAACGCGCAGCTTTACCGTTGCCGCGCAGCGCCTAGGGCTTACCGCTTCGGCCATCAGTAAATCCGTCGCACGCCTTGAACAAGAACTTGGTGTCAAGCTGTTGCAACGCTCGACCCGGCTAGTGAGCCTGACCGACGAGGGCTCAAGCTTTTACGAGCGCTGTCGTAATATTTTGGCCGAGCTCGACGACGCAGAAAGCGCGGTCACCATGAGTAACGCCACACCCAAGGGTCGACTACGCGTACAAATGCCGGTCGGTTTCGGTCGGCGTGTCATCGCCCCCAAACTTTGGGCGTTCACTCAGCAGCATCCAGAGCTCGTTGTAGACGTCGAATTAAGCGATCGCGTCGTCGACCTCGCCTATGAAGGGATTGATGCTGCAATCCAGATCGGGCCTGTCAGCGACTCGCGGGTGGTGGCCCGCAGGCTTTGCCGTCTGAGCTTTGCGGCGTGCGCCTCGCCCGAGTATTTAACGCAGCACGGCGAACCAACGACCCCCGAAGAACTAGAAGCGCATCACTGCTTAGCGTACCTACTGCCTATGACTGGCGGGCACCGCGAATGGCAATTCGCTAAAGATGGGCAAAATTTTTCTAAATCATTCTCGGGCGCATTGAATATCAACAACGCAGAATCCTTGCTCGAGGCCGCCGTTGCTGGAGCTGGAATTACCATGATCAGCAACTTCATCGCGGCAGACGCACTAAAAAGTGGAAAACTTAAGACTATCTTGCCCGATTACATTGTTGAAGGCCCCGAGGTATTTGTAGTCTATTTGCCACGAAGCAATCTTTCGGCGAAAGTAAAGGCCTTTATTGAATTTTTAACCCTGACTGTTGAAGGCATCGAACGCACATGACAACTCCTGCAACCACTCTCAAACTTATGTCAACGATGGCGTTGCGCAGCGTTCTCGATGAGGTCCTCCCTGTTTTTGAAAAACAAGCAGGCATCATCGTTGAGGTCAGCTATGGTCCCACCGCAAAATTAAGCGAACGTATTCGCGACGGCGCCCGAGGCGATGTCGTGATCGCGGTAGCAGGTTCAATTAATGAACTCGAAGCCGAACACATTCTGCAACAGGGCACACGGATCGATCTCGTCACCTCGGATGTCGCCATGGCCGTTAAGCTCGGTGCACCTGTCCCTGACATCTCGACACAAGAGGCATTTATTGCAACCTTGCGCGCTGCGCGTTCCTTCGTCTTTTCTAAACAAGGCGCAAGCGGAATGTACTTCGCAAGCCTGCTCAAACGACTCGGGATCGATGAAGAACTTCGGTCTAAAGCAACTGTCCTAGCAGAAGGCCTCACGGGCGAACTCGTAGCCCGTGGAGAGATTGAACTCGCCGTACAGCAAATGAGTGAACTGATGCAGGTGTCTGGAATCAATATCTTTGCCAAGCTCCCTCCTGCTGTCCAGCAATCGACCACCTTTTCAATCGGTATCTTTAAAGACCCGACCAAACCCGAAGTGATCAGCGCCTTCAATGCGTTTATGCGTACGCCAGCGGTCACAGAGGTATGCAAGCGCCAAGGCCTAGACCCAATTGCACGTTAATTTTGAGAGACTCCCATGACGAATGCCTTGCATGACCTGACCCTAGCGCAAGCCGCAGACCTACTGCGCACACGCAAGCTCTCGCCACTTGAATATGTCAATCATCAAATCGCACGCATTGAAGCGTTTGATGTACAACTGAGTGCGTTCATCACACCAACCTTTGACTTGGCGCGCCAACAAGCGCAAGCGGCTGAGACTCAGATCATGGCGGGTGACTATCGCGGGCCCATGCATGGGATACCCTTTGGGGCAAAAGATATCTACGAGACAGCAGGCATTCTGACCACGGGGGGCTCGCGCACGGCACAGCACTACGTACCCAAAAAAGATGCAGTGGTCGTGTCTAAGCTCTACGGCGCTGGTGCCGTGTTAATGGGCAAACTCAATACCCACGAATTTGCGCACGGCGGACCGTCACTCGATCTACCCTGGCCGCCCGTGCGTAATCCTTGGGGCCTAGATAGGTTCAGTGGCGGCTCGTCAAGCGGTTCAGGTGCAGCGGTCGCAGCAGGCCTAGTACCCGCGACCCTCGGCACCGACACCGGTGGTTCGATTCGCGGCCCGGCGTCGTTATGCGGCATCTCGGGCTTTATGCCAAGCTCAGGGCTTGTGAGCCGGACCGGCGTCATGCCCAATTCGTTCACCTTCGATCATTGCGGCCCTATGGCTTGGACCGTCGAAGACTGTGCGCTCATGCTGCAAGCCATCGCTGGACACGATCCACAAGACGGCAATAGCTTTGCGCAACCGATTCAAGATTACAAGGCTCAGCTCGCCGGAGGCGTCAAAGGTCTGCGCATCGGTGTGTTGCGTCACTGGTGGGAAGAGGAAATTATTGCCAATCCTGAGCACAGACAAGCACTCGAAAATGCGATCGATATCTTCAAACAATTGGGTGCGCAGGTTGAAGACTGCCGTGTGCGCTCGATGCAAGACTATATGGACGTCAAAGTCGTTATTGCCGAGACCGAGATCTTTGCCGTGCATCAGCATAATCTCATCAATCGTCCCAATGACTTTGGGCACGATTTTTTAAGCAGAATCTTACCCGCCTCACTTTTTCAATCGGTTGATTATCTTGCCGCAACGCGCGAGCATCGTCAGATGATCAACGAGATGCAACCCATCTACGAAAAATTTGATTTGCTCTTAATGCCCGCCTTCGGCCCTGCCAGCCCAATCACGGCGCATCGCCCCATTACCTTCTGGCAACGTGGCAATTCGCAAGTCATGGCAAACGTGACGGGCGGCCCCGCACTTGCGATGTGCGGCGGCTTTAACTCCGCCGGGCTACCCATGGGTGTGCAACTTGTCGGCGCGCCGCAGGCCGATGCCCTGGTCTTACGCGCTGGCCATACGTTTGAGTTGGCGGCCGGACTGCGCGCTAAACGCCCAAACCTTGTTGCTGGCAACCAGGCACCGACCCTCGCACCGCCAGACCTGACACCCGACACCTCGCACTGCGACGCCGCCACGCGAGATCTCGCCACGCGAATGGCGAAAAATGCTGGGCTGAAGCTGAGCGAGGCGCAGACTGAAATCTTGCTCGAAGCCGCGCCCTATGCGTTCGCAATGGCACAGCGCTTGCGAAAAAATCGCAACTGGTTCGAAGAACCTGCGAATGTCTTCAGAACTTAGTCCATTCATTTACATTTTTGATCCACAAAAAACTCAAGAGACACGTTCATGATCAATCTTAAAAGCCGCCTACAACAGCCCGAAATCTTACTGGCGCCTGGCGTGTATGACGCCTTATCAGCTTTGATGGCAGAACAAGCAGGATTTGAGGCTGTGTATATTTCTGGTGCGTCGGTGGCTTACACGACGCTCGGACGTTCTGACGTGGGGCTCACAACCTTTACTGAAGTGAATGAAAAAATCGTACAAATGCGCGATCGCATTAGCCTACCCATTATCGTTGACGCCGATACAGGCTTTGGCAACGCTTTAAATACCGAGCGTACCGTGCGTGGTTTTGAGCGTAATGGCGCGAACATCATCCAACTTGAAGATCAAAGCTTTCCCAAACGCTGTGGTCACTTAGATGGAAAAACAGTCGTCTCAACCGCAGAGATGGTGGGTAAAATCAAAGCCGCCGTCAACTCGCGCCATAGCACTGACACCCTGATCATGGCCCGCACCGATGCTGTTGCCGTTGAAGGTTTTGAGCAAGCGCTCGAACGAGCAGAGCATTACCTTGCGGCAGGTGCAGATATCTTATTTATCGAAGCCGTGCGCAGTGACGAACAGATGCGTATTGTCAACGAGCGTTTTAAAGGGCGCGCGCCCTTACTGGCAAACATGGTCGAAGGTGGAAAAACACCCGTTAAATCAACCGCCGTCTTGCAAGAGTTTGGCTATTCAATCGCAATCTTCCCCGGTGGTACAGTGCGCTCGGTGGCCATGACCTTACAGTCATACTTTGCAGAGTTAAAAGCCACGGGCAGCACTGATGGTTTTCGCGACAAGATGTTTAACTTTGATGGTTTAAATAATTTGATTGGTACGCCTGAACTGCTGGCACGCGGCAAGCGCTATGAAAGCGGTGGCGAATAACAACTCAGCCGTCACATGCTCAATTGCACTGAACAATAATTTTGCTTCTTTTTGAATGGAACCCTGCATGAAAACGTATCGCATCGCCACGATCCCCGGAGACGGAATTGGCAAAGAGGTTGTCCCCGAGGGGCAAAAAGTACTTGAGGCGCTTGCTCGTCAAAATCCCACGCTAAAGTTTGAGTTCGAAGACTTTGACTGGGGTGGCGACTACTATCGCAAACACGGCATGATGATGCCTGAAAATGGTCTCGACTCGTTACGCAACAAAGATGCGATTTTGTTTGGTTCGGCTGGCGATCCGCATATCCCCGATCACATCACGCTGTGGGGCTTGCGCCTCAAAATTTGCCAGGGTTTTGATCAGTACGCCAACGTACGACCCACTCGCATTTTGCCCGGCATTGACGCACCGCTTAAGCGCTGCACACCAGCACAACTCGACTGGGTGATCGTGCGTGAAAACTCAGAGGGTGAGTACTCGGGCGTGGGAGGGCGCGCGCACCAAGGGCATCCGATCGAAGTAGCCACCGACGTCAGCATGATGACGCGTGCCGGCGTCGAACGCATCATGCGCTACGCCTTCAAACTCGCGCAATCGCGCCCCCGCAAATTGCTGACCGTGATCACGAAATCCAACGCTCAGCGCCACGCGATGGTGATGTGGGATGAGATTGCTGTACAAATTTCTAAAGAATTTCCGGATGTCACCTGGGATAAAGAGTTGGTAGATGCAGCCACCGCCCGAATGGTGAACCGCCCCGCTACGCTCGATACGCTCGTTGCCACAAACTTGCACGCCGATATTTTGAGCGATCTTGCAGCCGCCTTAGCGGGCAGCCTGGGCATTGCGCCAACAGGCAATATCGATCCAGAGCGTCGCTACCCTTCAATGTTTGAACCCATCCATGGCTCAGCCTTTGACATCATGGGCAAAGGGCTGGCTAACCCCATCGGTACCTTTTGGTCTGTTGTCATGCTGCTTGAGCACCTAGGTGAACAGCCGGCAGCCGATCGTTTGATGGCGGCAATCGAAGCGGTAACCGCTAATCCAAGACTGCACACTCGCGACTTGGGGGGCCTTGCCACGACCGCTCAGGTCACCGCCGCAGTGTGCGAAAAAATCGCCTAAACCGATACGAACCGATGAGACTCACCGCGCACCGGATGCGTGGTGAGTCTCACCCACGCGTCTCACCCACTCGAGTCATCACATTCAGCTAAGGCGCCGACTGAACCTGATGAAGGTCAGCCACGCGCTTCGCGACCAGCGTAGACCACTTGTTAAAGGCTGCCTTGGCATACCCCCAAGACTGAAACGAGCTCATATAACCGTTTGCCCATGTTTGAGCTGCCTGCGCCGCACCTTCATTCAGCTCTGCGGCATATTTACGACCAATTTCAGTATCGCGACACTCTGCCAAGACGGCGCCACTCGCACCGTCGCGAAATTGCATTTCCATGCCCGTTTCGCCTAGATAGGGCGTCGAACCAGCAGGCCGTCCTGTGACCTTGCCTGAACTCGCCTCAGCAATAAACGCGTAGGGAATGAGCGTACCCGCCACACTTCCAGGCACCGAGGTCGGAACCAGGTCTGTCAACGCAATCCGCAGGACCACCACACCAGCACCTGCCTGGGTGACGACCGGAATCTGTGGTTTAAGCGAGTTTTGTAGGGTTTGATAGAAATAGTCGGTTAGCTGTTTTAAATCAGCCGGATCAACTGTCGGCACTTTGCCATCTTTTGAATCTTTTGGCGCGACTAACGACACGACAATCGGCGTGATCTGGATTTTTTTATATTTCTTTGGATCGAAGCGTGTGTCTCGCCAGCATTCGATGCCTTGCATCGCGGCAACCGGCTTGAGCTTCGCGTAATTGGTTAGAAAGCCACTTTGAGTCAGACGCGCTGTATCGATGGCCGTGACATTTTCACCAGAGCCCAAGGCTGAGTCGTAGGCTTTACAGCCGAATAACCCGAGCACCAACAGCATTGCCAAACTCGAGCGAACAATACCCCGCCCACCTTCAACTAACTTGTTTGCATGAATCATCTTATTTCGCCTTGCCCATGACATAGTCTGGCAACACCGTCACCACATCTGGAAAAATCGTGATGATGCCAATGCAAATCACAAGGCAGATAAAAAACGGGATCGCGGCGCGCGCGATCGTGTTGCTGTCTTTTCCAGTCATGTTTTGCAATACAAACAAATTAAAACCAACGGGTGGCGTAACCTCGGCAATCTCAACGAGCAAGACGATAAAGATTCCAAACCAGATGAGGTCAAAACCCGCCTTTTGAATCATTGGCAACACAACCGCCGCAGTCAGCACAATCATGCTAATGCCATCAAGCGCAGTGCCTAAAATCAAATAGACCACCACTAAACAGCCGATCAGTGCGTAAGGCGAGAGCTGCATTCCATTGACCCACTCTGCCAGTTCGCGCGGCACACCGGTGAAGGCCATGGTTTTTGTTAAGAAGGCAGCGCCGGCCAAAATGATCATGATCATGCAGCTAGTACGTGTGGTGCCCATTAAACCTTCCCAGAAATTTTTCCAGGTCAGTGAACGACTGTAGGCCGCAATGGCTAACGAGCCAAAGACGCCGTAAGCGGCACATTCAGTTGCTGTCGCATAGCCCGCCACAAGCACCCAAACAATAAAGATAATCAATAACGTGCAGGGAATGAGATTCCCGCTTTTACGCACTTTTTCAAGAAAACTTGAAGGGGGATCCGCCGCAGGGACTTTTGACGGATTACGAATTGACCACCACGCGATGTAGCCCATGAACAGAGCCATCAAAATCGCTGACGGAATAAAGCCTGCAAGAAATATCCGAATAATAGAAGCATCGGCCGCGACCGCGTAGACCACCATTGTGATCGACGGTGGGATCAAGATGCCCAAGGTTCCTGAGGTTGCCAAGGCGCCAAGAGCAAGGCTTTCATCGTAGCCACGTTTTTTTAACTCTGGCAACGCTACTTTTGCGATCGTGGCACAGGTTGCTGCAGACGAGCCACTGACTGAACCGAAGATGCCACAGCCCAGCACTGTTGTATGCATCAAGCGACCCGGCACGCGGTTAAGCCAGGGGCGCAGACCTTCAAACATTTCTTCGCTTAACTTGGTTCTGAAGAGGATTTCACCCATCCAGATAAACAAGGGTAAGGCGGCAAGCTCCCATGAAGCGTTGGTCTCCCAGAAGGCTGAGAACAAATTTTTACCTGGCTGTGTATTGACAAAGAAAGCTTGCCCCACCCACCCGCAAATTGCGAGGGTCATGGCGATCCAGATGCCGCCAGATAAAAACAACAACATAATGATCAGTAAAAATAGACCAATCCCGAGCGTTTCCATAAAGTATCTCTAAAAATTGCAGACTTAGCGTCGGAAAAAATAATCGCGCGCAACCGCCACGTTAAACATCAGACGAAAAATCACCTTGGGCATGGCGCTCTTCAACAGCAACGACATAGGTCGGACGCTTTCCGCGCGCAACAATCACCAACTCGTCAACAACTGCGATGAAAAACAACCAGGCTCCGATCAAAAAAGACATTTGAGGGATCCACATGGGCATGGGTAGGATCCCACCAGCCACATCGTTAAACACCCAGCTTTCATGGGTGAACAAGGTAACAGACCATGCCAGATAACCAACCGCAACCGAGGCACAGGCCAGTGACACCAATTCAAAACGCTGGCGCAGTTTAGGAGAAAGTTTTTCGAGCAGCAGAGTCACACGAACAAAATCGCCGTGCTTAAAGGCATGCGCCATTGCTAAAAATGCTGCCGCTGCGCACAACCAGGCCACCACATCATTGACAGCACCCGTTTTAACGCCAAACTCGCGCAGCACGCTTTGCCCAATCATCAAGGCGCAAATCGCGCACACGCAGAGAGCGGCAATGCCACCCGCCACGAGGTAAAGAGTATCAAGGAGTTTTCTCATGGGGGGACATCACTTTGGTCTAAAGAATCAACAAACGAAATTTACTTGGCTGGTACAAGCTTGCGATAATCAGCAATCAGCGCAGTTCCTTGGGCGCCAGCTTTCTTCTCCCAATCGGCTAAAAGTGTTGTGCCGATTTTGTTAAATTCGCCCATGAAAGTCGGCGAAGGCTCAAGAATCGTCATGCCATTATCGGTCAGCACTTTTTTCAATACCGCCTCTTTGTCTTCACTCATTTTCCAGCCCCGTACTTGCGCTTCTGCGGCCACTTTAGTGACAGCCGCTTGTGTGGCAGGATCGAGCGCATTGAAGGCCTTCATGTTCACAATAACTGCATTTTTAGGGATGTAGGCTTGAAAGTCATACCAGTACTTCATGCTTTCGTAGGTTTTTGTATCCACGCCCGTTGCGCTTGACGACAGATAACTTTCAACCACACCCGTTGCGAGCGCTTGACTTAACTCGGCGGCTTGAATCGTCACCGGCACCATATTCATCAGATCGGCCAGGCGAGCGGTAAGCGGTGAGTAAGAACGCCATTTCAAGCCCTTCATGTCAGCAACCGAGTTCACCAACTTCTTGGTGTAGATACCTTGAGGCTGCCACGCGACCGTAAACAAAATCTTCATGCCCTGAGCCTCTAGATACTTGTCCAGCGCAGGCCTCTGCACTTGCTCAAGCTTTTTAGCTTGTTCATAGTTACCCACCAACGAGGGCATACCATCCAAGCCAAATAGCGGGTTTTCGTTTTCAAAATTGACCAGCAAGATCTCGCCTAACTGAGCCTGGCCACCTTGCACTGCCCGCTTGATCTCTGGGGCTTTGAACAACGAAGCGTTCGAGTGCACCACAATCTTAAGTTTGCCCGCCGTTTCAACATCGACTTGCTTGGCAAAGTATTCGAGGTTTTCGGTATGGAAGTTACCGGGGGCATACGCTGAGGGCAAATCCCATTTAGTTTGGGCCTGTGCCAAGCTGGTCAAACCAATACAGGCCAAGGCGGCGGCCAA
>CALFXX010000082.1 GCA_937952975.1 uncultured Alcaligenaceae bacterium | reverse complement strand
ATACGAGATAAACATCGGTGACTGGAGTTCAGACGTGTGCTCTTCCGATCTGTGCAATGTTCATTATGATGAACGCAGCGCGCTTGGGTGTTGGGATGCAAAGCGTTGGCTTAACTGAAGTGGCCTACCAAAACTCGGCTGCCTATGCGAAAGAGCGCTTGCAAATGCGTAGCCTCAAAGGTGTTCAGGCTCCTGACAAGGTTGCAGATCCGATCATCGTGCACCCCGATGTGCGTCGTATGCTGTTAACTCAGCGCGCCTATGCCGAAGGCGCCCGCGCTTTCGCTTACTGGATTGCGCTGATGATCGATGTCGAGCAAAACCACCCTGAGCGGGATGAGCGTGAAGTTCATGCAGATTTGGTGACGTTGTTGACCCCGATCGTCAAGGCCTTTATTACCGACAATGCGTTCGTTGCGACCAACGAAGGCTTGCAGGTGTTTGGCGGACATGGCTACATCGCCGACTGGGGCATGGAGCAGTTTGTGCGTGATGCGCGTATCAATATGATTTACGAAGGCACCAATACCATCCAGTCGCTTGATTTACTGGGTCGCAAGGTGCTGGGGGATATGGGCAGTAAGCTCAAGAAATTTGGCAAAATCGTTGAAGAATTTATTGAAGCTGAAGGTGTGCGCAAAGAGATGGCAGAGTTCATTGACCCTCTTGCAGAGTTAGCTAAGCAGACCGAAAAGTTAACGAAAGAACTCGGCCTCAAGGCGATGTTCAACCACAACGAGGTTGGGGCGGCTGCCGTGCCTTATTTACGAGTCTTAGGCCACCTGGTGTATGCGTACTTGTTTGCGCGAATGGCGAAAGTGGCTTTGGCCAATAAAAAAAGTAGTGATACGTTTTATCAAGCGAAGCTGGCGACAGCGCGCTTTTACTTCGCGCGCCTGCTTCCCGAAGCCGCGTATCAAATGCAGTTGGTGCGCTCGGGTGAGGCGAGCTTAATGAGTCTGGATGCGGCATTGTTTTAATGAACCAAGTGCTGCGCGTTTGATGCGCAGTCGTAGTCAAGCAGTGATGAACCTTGAACTTAACAAACTCTCGCAGCAAAGAGGATTTTATCCATGCAAGTGAATCGACCTATACGTAAAGTGGCAGTTTTAGGTGCCGGTGTAATGGGAGCGCAAATCGCTGCGCATTGCGTCAACGTGGGCGTGCCCGTGATTTTGTTTGATTTGGCAGCACCCTTAACAAAAGAAGGTAAGCCGCAACATCACAACACGATTGCGCTCAAAGCGATCGATAACTTAAAAAAATTGAGCCCAGCGCCCTTGGCCGTGGCAGCCAGTGCTGATTTGATTCAACCGGCCAATTACGACGACGACCTTGCGCGCTTAGCCGAGTGTGATCTGGTCATTGAGGCGATCGCAGAACGCTTAGACTGGAAGCACGCCCTGTATGAAAAAGTTGCGCCACATATTGCGGCACATACGATTTTTGCGACCAATACATCTGGCTTATCGATCACCGAACTGTCAGCTGGTTTCTCTGGGGATCTAAAAAGACGCTTTTGTGGCGTGCACTTTTTTAATCCTCCTCGCTACATGCACTTGCTTGAGCTAATCCCATTACCAGCAACCGACCCGTTGATTTTGGATCAGCTCGAAACCTTTATGACGTCGACCATGGGCAAAGGAGTCGTGCGCGCGAAAGACACGCCTAATTTTGTCGGTAACCGTGTTGGCGTTTTTGCGATCTTGGCTGTCTTTGCTGAGGCAGAAAAATACAAGCTGGGTTTTGACGTGGTGGATGCCCTCACAGGCAGCAAACTTGGGCGTGCTAAGTCGGCCACCTTTCGTACCAGTGATGTGGTCGGGCTTGATACCCTGGCCAATGTCATTCGCACGATGGAAAACGGTTTGAAGCAAGACCCGTTTGCTGCATTGTTTAAAGTGCCTGACGTTCTTGCATCCTTGATCTCGTTGGGGCGCTTAGGACAAAAGACCAAAGCGGGCTTCTTTAAAAAAGAGGGCAAAGCTGTTTTGGTCTTAAATCCCGCAACCAAAGAGTACGAACCTTCAACGGCAACGCTTGCCCCAATTGTTGATCGAATCCTCAAAAAACCTGTGGCCGAGCGTTTCGCTTTGTTGCGCGAAACAGATGACCCTCAGGCTCAGTTTTTATGGGCTATTTTCAGAGATATCTTCCATTACATTGCCGTGCATCTGGAATCCATTGCCGATTCGGCACGCGAAATCGATTTTGCGATGCGCTGGGGCTACGGCTGGGAGCGCGGCCCCTTTGAAGACTGGCAAGATGCCGGCTGGGGGCAAGTGGCTCAATGGGTGAAAGAGGATATCGAGCAAGGCAAGGCACTCAGCGCTGCGCCTTTGCCGGCATGGGTCTTTGCCGGCCCTGTCGCCGAACGTCAAGCAGTGCATACCCCCGAAGGCTCATGGTCGGCTGAGCAAAACGCGTATTTGCCGCGGTCGAGTTTGCCGGTGTATCAAAAGCAAGTGTTCAGGGCGCCCTTGCTCGGTGACGGTTCGCCTGATCCACGCAAGGCAGGCCAAACGATTTTTGAAAACACTTACTTGCGCGCGTGGGTCGATGCCGGGCAACCCGAAGTATTAGTGGTGTCATTTCGCTCAAAGATGAATACCTTCAGTGCGGATGTGTTGAACGGGATTCAGCAAGCGATTGATCTAGCCGAAAATCAATATGCAGGGGTGGTCATCTGGCAAACGAGTTCGTTACAGTCTGGTGTGCCTGGCGGGCCATTTTCGGCGGGTGCAAATCTAGAGGCAGCGATGCCTTTGGTAATGAAAGGTGGCCCACAAGGAGTTGAGCCTTTTGTCCAGCTGTTTCAAGACACGATGATGCGGGTGAAGTATGCCCAAGTGCCCGTGGTGTGCGCAGTATCTGGGATTGCGCTTGGGGGCGGTTGCGAGCTGGTCTTGCAAGCCGCAAGACGCGTTGCCACGCTCGAGAGCTATATCGGTCTTGTAGAAATCGGTGTGGGCTTGTTGCCGGCGGGTGGTGGTCTGAAAGAAGCTGCGATCAGGGCTGCGCGTAGTGTCGAAAAAATGGGTCAAGCGCCCGCCGCAGCCAATTTTTTGAATTTCATGACTGCGTCGTTTGAAAATGCGGCGATGGCAAAGGTCTCGGGTTCAGCGCTCGAGGCCTTGAAGATGGACTATCTCAAGTCAGACGACATCATTGTGGCCAACGTGTACGAGCTGCTCGCTCAGGCGCAGGCCCAAGTCAAGGCGATGCATTATGCGGGCTATCGACCGCCCGTGCAGGCACCGATCGCCGTTGCGGGTCGCTCAGTGGCAGCCACGGTCATGGGCCAACTTGTCAATATGCGCGACGGCGGATTTATTTCAGAGCACGATTGCTTGATCGCTAAAAAAATCATCGATGTGATCACGGGTGGTGATGTTGAAGCGGGTACGCTGGTTTCTGAAGAGTGGTTGCTGAAGCTTGAGCGCAAAGCGTTTATCGAACTCATTGCACACCCAAAATCAATTGAGCGCGTGATGGGCCTGCTGCAAGACGGTAAGCCTGTGCGTAATTAGTAAAAAATAGTCATTGACCTAGGTGCCGTCAAAGTTGAAATGCTAAATGCTCGGCCCAAGTCCGAAATAATCAAGAAAGGAAATTACTAATGAAAGCTCTTCAAGATGCCTACATCGTCGCTGCAACCCGTGCTCCGGTTGGTAAGTCGGGACGTGGGTCGTTGCGTACCACGCGGCCTGATGATCTCTTTGCACAAACACTTAAACACTTACTCTCGCAAGCGCCAAGCTTAGATCCAACAGCCATCGAAGATGTGATCGTTGGTTGCGCCATGCCTGAGGCACAGCAAGGGTTGAATGTTGCGCGTATCGCACTTCTGTTAGCTGGGTTACCGAATACCGTCGGTGGAATCACGATTAATCGGTTTTGCTCTTCGGGGCTCAATGCAATTGCGATGGCTGCCGACCGCATTCGCGTTGGTGAAGCGGATGTGATGATTGCCGGTGGTGTTGAATCGATGAGCATGGTGCCCATGAGTGGTAACACGCCCTCTTTATCTCCTGATATTTTTAAAGATGAAAATATTGGTATCGCTTACGGCATGGGTTTAACCGCTGAAAAAGTTGCGCAGCAATGGAAGGTCAGTCGTGAAGCGCAAGACGCCTTTGCACTGTCTTCGCATCAAAAAGCTTTGGCAGCGCAAGCCGCAGGCGAGTTCAAGGCTGAGACGTTTGCGGTGCAAATTGCACAACGCAAGATGAATCTGGCGCTTGGCGAGGTCGATGTGTCTTGGCAGTCATTTACCCAGGATGAGGGTCCGCGTGCAGATACCTCAATCGAAGGTTTGGCCAAGTTGCGCGCAGTGTTCGCCGCTAAAGGCAGCGTCACTGCAGGCAATAGTTCGCAGACGTCAGATGGCGCGGGTGCGTTGTTGATCGTGAGCGAAAAGGCGTTGAAACAATTTAATTTGACGCCTTTGGCCCGCTTCGTGAGCTTTGCGATTAAAGGGGTTGCACCTGAGATCATGGGGATCGGCCCCAAAGAGGCGATCCCAGCGGCGCTGCGCCTGGCGGGCTTAAAGCAAGAGGCGATCGACTGGATTGAACTGAACGAAGCGTTTGCGGCGCAGGCAGTGGCTGTGATGCAAGAGCTACAGCTTGATCCCGCAAAGGTGAACCCCTTGGGTGGTGCTATTGCACTTGGTCACCCCTTAGGTGCCACGGGTGCGATCCGCAGTGCTACGGCGATTCATGCCCTACATCGTCGTAACTTGAAATACAGCATGGTGACGATGTGTGTAGGTACGGGGATGGGAGCGGCAGGGATTTTTGAGCGCTGCTAAGCTAGTTCTGATAGAAAAAAACTGCCCCGAGTCGAAAGATTCGCGGCAGTTTTTTATCGTGTTGCGTGCCCGCACGCTTTTTTTACAAGCTTTGCGGGGCGCACACGCGTTAGAGCTTAGAACCGATAGCCTAAACCGATCATGACATCCATACCCGTTGCATTGATGTTACCGCTCAGTTGCGAGTATGGGACGGTCACGTTGCTGTAGTTGGCATAATTGAACTCAGCGTAGCCGTACAGGCCACCTGAGATCACTTGTTTGTAACCAAGGCCTAAGGCATAGCCGCTTAGGGTAGCAGAGGCCTTACCAAAACTGTCCGAGTTCGTGTTTGCAGTCGCGCCAGAGTAACCAATTTTGGCGTAGACAAGTTTTTCTTTGTCAATCGCGTAACCTGGTTGCAGCGTGATGCTGTAGATGTTGGCTACGTTATATGTGCCAGGCCCGATAGACGTGCCGCGAGGAGTGGTGATTTCAACTGCATAGTCAGCCGAGGGGCTGGTGCCGGGGGCGATTGTGGCACCGATGCCGAGGCTCCAAGGGCCAGAGATTGCAAGCGTGTAGCCCGCAGAGATGCTGGCAATGACTGTATTGATGTCTTTTTTGGTGCCCGAGTAAGGATAGGCGCCCATGTATTGACCACCCGAAAAACCGGGGATGAACGTTGCGGCGCCAACGCCAACGTGAGCCCAGGGGCCTTGCCATGCTTCGGCTTGCGCCTGTGCGCTTTGGCTAGCCATGCCAAGCAAACCAGTCGTGGCGATGGCGGCGATTAACTTTAATTTGTTCATGCTTGATTCCCGGCGAAGATTGACGTGATTAGATTTAATTCCTTGATCTATATGAACTTTTAAGAAAAGTGCGATAACAGACGAACAGGAATGCATAAATCTTACGGTAGCCATGGCCGTTAAACAACGAGCATTTTCCCTAATGTCCGTTACAGCTGTTTGACAGCAAAACAGTAAAAAGTCATAATAGCGGGCTTGGGGCTGGTAGCTCAGTTGGTTAGAGCAGCGGACTTTTAATCCGTTGGTCGCGAGTTCGAGTCTCGCCCAGCCCACCAAGTAAAGCAAAGGTCTCTAAGCGTAAATGCTCTGAGGCCTTTTGTTTTTGCGGCTCTCGGGGCAGTGAGTCATTTTTATGCGGCTCTCTGGCCTGTTTCATTTCAGTGTTTTTAGGCTCTCGATTTTCATGGTACCGCCATGGTACTGATTTGGATAAATGCGCTTGCATCTGTGCCGCGCTAATCTTGCATCAAGTCAGCCCCATTTCACCCGTTTGCTCGCTCTGTCAGGGTCGGGGCTCAGTAAAATACTGAGAAATACTGGGGGTTACCGAGAATACACTTTGAAATGCTGGCGCTTTAACCCGCAAGCTACAACTGGGGGATTAAACCTAGCCCCCTCGGTCGCGGCTTTGGGTAAGTACCGTGCTCAATAACTAACAGGGGGGTGCTATGACTACAATTTTCATCATAAAAGAAATAGCAGTGCAATTTCTAATCTTTTGTTTTGCATCTTTTCTGACTAGATTCTATCCTTCAGTGAGGCTTGGCGTTTTTTTTGCTGTAGCCGTCCTTGTTTTCAGAGCGCCTTTGATTAAAGGGGTGCTTAACGCCATTTCTATTCAAGATGAGGAAGAAGCAAGGCGAAAGAGAAAGGCCTGCTTGATTGTATTTGCCTTCTATTTTTTCCCAACATTTTTTATATAAGTTTTTTTTCATTTATCCACCCATAACCATAATGCGCTGCGAATTAAGTCAAACGGCGTTGCATCTTTGGTTTGGCTAAATTGCCTTGATGTTTAATGAAATAAAAGCTCAGGTTAAGAACCTTAGAAAACCTAAGGTTTAAACAGGCTTTATAGGTTGAGTTCATAACTCCCCCAGCGTTAAGTCAAACGGCCTAGCGTCACTGGTCGGGCTAAATTGCCTCGATGCTCGGTCAAACCAGAGCGCGTAGCTTTTCTCGATACCAACGCGACGATTTTTAACCACGGCAAGCGTGGCGCCAGCCTGAGCCTCTAGCTCTGGGTCGGGCTTGCGGTTTGGGTGCTGAAAGTACGCCTCGCGCTTTTTGTTTCGCCAAACGATAAATATCTGGTCACTAAGGTCAGCAATCGCCCCCGACCCTTTGAGGTCGAATTTATTAGGCCGGTCTGATTCGCTCTCACCTTTGCGAACGTGATGCACTAGATGAACGTGAACACCAACATCATCAGCGCATCGCTTGAGCTTCTCTATAAACGTCTTTTGGCTGTTCATCGCCCGTTCGCCTGATTCACCATCAGTGACCATCATCAGGTTGTCAATTACGAAATGCTTAACGCCTCGATACTCAGCACTCCAACTAATCGCCCCCAAGATTGCATCCTGACTTGCGGAGCCTTTTTGATTGAATAGCCATAGCCTGTCACCAGCCCACGCTAAAAACTTGCCGGTAAATTCATGTGACGGTTCGCAGCGTGCGACTTGGCAAGCCATCATGTAAAGCGTCTCGATAATTGGCATTTCAAGCGAGGCAATACACACGCCCTCGCCCTGGGCTATCAAGTGATTGCAGACTTGTAGCAAGAGCGTACTCTTGCCGTGGCCATTGATGCCAGCCCAGATTGATAAGTCGCCAGCAACAAGGCCAACATCGTCTTGAGTCTTAATCCAAGGCAGCTTTGCACCTTGGACAACGTGCCCACTGGCTGCGCGTTGTGCTAGGTCAAATTCAAAGTTGCGAGCGTTAACAATAATTCGCGTTGATTGAGCTTTCTTGTAATACTCCGCGAAATTTATTTTGTCGGGCAGTAGATTAGGTTTGCTCTGCATGAGTACCCCTCAGGACTGTGAAATGCCCATCTAGGCAATGAATGACGCACTCGGCATAACTGAGGCAGTGCTTGGCGATTGCTTGCGTTCTGAGCGTGTTTAGACCCATCACATGAACAGTCAAGCCAGTGAGTGCGGTTAGGTCGAGCGCTGATACTGTTTCGTTTGGCAAAATTAGTATCGACGTTCTAAACCCGTTTGAAATGCACTCGTTGGCATCGCGTGCAAGCCAGTAGCTCGGTGGGCAGTCCAGTACATGAACCCAAACGCTTAACGGTGCGAACCCGTTTAGTCTGGCATTAAGTAGTTCTCGCAAGCCAATCATCAGTAATCCACCTGTGCGAGTGCTTCTGTTTTGGCAACGCCTTTATTTCGATACTCGGCCTTGAAGGTTTGCCAGTTGCAGACGACTATCTCTTTCAGCGCATCGTTTAGAGACCAACCAGCCTTCTCAGCCTCGCGCTGGATTGATTGCATGACCAGCGCAGTGATAGCACCTCGCTTGCGTTTTCGATGTGCAACAAAGTCATCCCAAACAGATTGCTCAACGTCATCAGGCTTTGGGTGTTTTGGATTTCGTTGCTTAACAGGCGAAACCGTAGGTTTTCGCGCCTCTGTCTCTGTCTCTGTCTCTGTCTCTGGTAAAGCACATTGCTGGCAGTCTGCTAGCACGTTGCTATCAGAGACCACGAAACCCTTATCTAGCAACGGTTTCAAGGCGGTTTGTACGTCGCTGACACTGGTTCTGAGCCTAAACGCAACCTTGCTTAAATCATCCGAAATTGAACCGTCTAAATTCTCGCTTGCTAGCAACCAGAGCATAGGCGCTAGCGCTTTGCTAGCAACCGGCAAGCTATGAAACTCGAAGTTATCCAGCAGCGAATGATGAAGTTTTACCCATGGGGGCGCTCTATCTTTGTAATGCTGAAACTCAGACCAGTTTTTAATTCGCAACATAATCGCCCCCTATGCGAGCTAAGGCACCCTCATAAACAAGCCCAAGTCTTTGGCAGGTCTTGCAAGCTATTAGCGAGCGTTTGAGGCCACGCCAACAAGTGCAAGCCTGTTCGTGTAGCTCGGTACTGGTCGCAGCTCTACTGTCGTTTGTGGTGTCCGGCTTGGTGGTCATAGAGCACCTCGACTCTGTAACCTCTTGGCGAATCGTTTTGCTTTAGCGGGTAGTTGATAAACGGCTATTGGTCTAGGCCAGCCTTCGCGCTTTGATAGGATTGACTCTGGCTCCCAGCCCAGATAATCAAGCTCTTTAATTGCAGCAGCTAATCGCCAGCCCTTGCCACGCCTCAACCAATCGACTTGCGTCAATTCGCCCTCAAGTAGCGCGACCAGTGCGGCAGACTCGGCACTATTCGGGTTTGGGGATTTCGGGCAAAATGTAGGCTCAGGCAGTAACGATAGTTGAGCAGCCCCGTTGCTTTGGCGAGTGCGAGGCTTGTTCATTTCGCCCCCCTTAAGAGTAGGGCGTGTACTTCATCGGCAGGCCAGAGTAGGCGGCGATTAGGCAGCTTGATTGGTCGCAGTCCAAGGTAGTGCCCATCGCGACAGAAGGCACCGCGAATCGTTTGCGGTTTGACATTGAGGTGTTCGGCTACAAGGTCGGTTGAGTAACGTTTTTGCATTTCGGTGTGTCCTAATAAGGTTAACGACACACCAACAATATGTAACGAAATTCAATACTGATTTTCTACCGATTGGCTACCGAATACTTACCGGTTTTCTACCGCTTTCATACCGATTAGTCCGATTTACTTACTGATAAATTACCGATTATTTGTAATCATCCCCAGTAAGTTTTGGCTTATGCTCTAGGCTTCGCGCTGGTAGATTGTTAGCAAGCGTTCTATCCATTTTTGCCTGTGTCCAGTCTGTAGGTCGCTTTCGGTCTAGCCACCAAAGGCCGGCTTTGTAGGGATTGAATTTTGACCTTTTGACTTTGGCGGCTTCTCTAAGTCCGTTCTTGCTTGCTTCGGCAGCGTACGATTTCCATACCCTCTCATTTTCTTTGGGGTCTGAGCTTTCTTTAAACATACTCGCTAATTGCTCATAGCCAACGCCATCAAACCAGCTAGCGATTTCGTCATGTACTGTTTGCCTGATGAGTGCTATGGTTAGCGGCTCGG
This sequence comes from uncultured Alcaligenaceae bacterium, assembly GCA_937952975.1. GTDB lineage: Bacteria > Pseudomonadota > Gammaproteobacteria > Burkholderiales > Burkholderiaceae_B > Zwartia. The sequence continues at coordinate 3,147 of CALFXX010000082.1, read as the reverse complement.
CCTTCTTTTCGGTTCGCGCTTGCAATGGCTCGGCGGCGGTCTGAAATTCGCCAACCTGACCGGTATCAATCGAGCTTGATTCATTCATTGCCGGCAGACTTGCAGGCGGTTCGATTACGCGCTGCAATTGTTCGACCAACTCATGAGGCATTGACCAGCCTTTCACTGTTGCCCACCGAATAAAGTCAACGACTCTTACTAGCGTTTTTGTACTGTCAGCGAAACCGACTGCAGGCTGCAGTGTCCCCAGCGGCTCAAGGTTTGCTGTTGCAACATGAGCGCGTTCAATAAATTTTGACAATAGACCCGTTTGGTATTTATTAACGTGGGCGTCATCAAGCCCAGCTTCAAACACTTCATCAGTATCAGTGCCGTTTAAGTGCGGCATTGCAACATTGATTACCCAATTTGGGTCAGCAAACATCGGAGCCAAACCAATAGACAAGCCGCAAAGAGAACCAAGCGGTACCGCTGGGATTTGTCTAATGAAATTCCAGTTAGGGCTAAACAAGTACCATTTAGACACTCTGGCCTGAATCGTCAGTTCGTCGTTTTCTAGCATGCTCAACCCCTTCAGGCTGGCCTTCAATAAATGGGTGCCCTGTCAGGCCGGTGAAGGATTCCGGTTTTTCGCTCCGTCGAGCTAGGCAGGGCATAACTTGTTAATGTGCTCTTGCTGAATAAGAGCGCACTACGCGACCTCGCATAGGCCATTTTGCTAATTCGGCCTCGGTCAGCTTTTGTGAGGGGTAGGCTTTGTTATCGTTTAGGGCGTCATAGGTGCCATCTAACTGTCGAATTACTCGGCGCAATATGAGCGCCTCGCCCGACCAATCGCGCCACGAAAAACAGTAAATACCATCGCCCGAATACTGGTCTTGCGAATGGTCAACTTCGATTACATCGCCAAAAATTATTGTCGGTTCCATTGCATCGCTATTAAACACGGCGCGACCAATACCCGCTTCTGGCGTTTTAAAGGTTGGGTTGATTGTTAAACTAGACTCAGCCATTATTAACCTCTTGGTTAGGTGATTGTGGTTAGGGGTGCGCTGGTGGGCTAACACTCTCGCATCCCGTCTTTGCCTGAGTCCGTCAGGCGGCGGTCTTATCTGGTCTTGGGGGCGGTGTCAGGTGCTTGTCATGCATCGCTTTCAGGTCAATCAGTAGGTTCAAATGCGCTGGTACCCAGACCGGCACCGGATTATGCCCATTCATCCAGCGGCTAATCGTGGTCTGGTTCGTATCGGTGGCGCGTGCAAAGTCTGCTTTCTTCCAGCCTATCAGTGCCAGCGCTGTTTCAAATTCTGAGGGGGTCATATTGAGTCCAAGTGCTTATGATGCTGTAATTTTATACTGAAATATGATATATGCATATAAAAACAATAATAATATCTGCATAATTTTACATAACGCTCAATATGCGAATAAGCACTGTGCATAACTTTTAACTAAAAACCTATGCATCTAGTATATATGCGGTTCTCCGGCCATACGCCGTTTTGCTTACTTATTGAGCAATTGCAGATAAAAAGTTATCCACAGTTATGCATTGCTCGCGGCTAGTTTCAATTTGCTAGCCTTGGTGCTGGGTTGCTCGATACCGGCTTGCTCAAGTATCCAGCCCTCTATCTTTGTGTGCCACATCCTTAGCAAGTCGAGGGGGCGGCGGCGGTAGTGCTTTTCGGCGGTGGCGCTGGGCTTGTGCCCCATAATCTGAGCGCTGATGCCGGCCGGCGTTTCTGTCCATTCGCAAAGCGTACCGAATGAGCGCCTAAGGCCGTGAATACTAAGGTCTGGTAGACCAGCGGCGGTCAGAGCTTTGTTGTGATTGATACGCGGCTCCTGAATCCTCCCGTCTTTGGCGCTGGGGCTAGCGAACACCCATTGTGACGGTTGCCACTTTTCGCCCCTGGTCTGTAGACGGTTAATTTGCGTCACGTTCGGCGGCGTTTCATTTAGGCGCTTGAGTGCTTGCATAAGGCTGGCAACATAAGGTGTTAACGGTATCGTGCGCTCTCCCTCCACCTTGTCTCTAATGGTGATGCTGTTCCACTGAAAATCTACATCATCCCAACGCAAACCAGCCATTTCCTCGCGCCTCGCGCCGGTTAGTAGCAAGCACTGCAAATAGCTGGCGTGCGTGCTGTTCGGTATCTGTCGCACGTGGTCAAACCAAAGCGCTAGCTGTTCGCGCTGCAAGCAATCGTCTTTTGCTTTCTGTTTGGGTAGCTCTTGCTTGATGCTCTGGCAAGCGTCTGGGTTTATCTGGTCGCGGTACTCGGGGCGGTTGCCGCACCAGCGCAAAAAGGTAGCCAGTAAAGACACGGCAAGCCTTGCGCGAGTAGGGCGCTTAATGGCCTCAGGCTCTAACCAAGCGGCTACCGCATCGCGTGTAATGGCAGACAGAGGCAACACCAGCAGGGGGCGAAGTATGCCAGCCTCAGTTATACCCTCGGCATTGTTGCGGCGGCCTCGGGTGACTTTCTCGCCCCCAAGCCTAGCCATGCTTTCGTGGTCGAATTTGTGGCGCTCGCTCCATTTTGAGGTGCGTGCTTTGATGTAATCGCTCCAAGCGTCGAGCGTCGGTGCCTTTCTGACTTTTGTTCGCTCGCGCTTGGCTACGCTGGCGGCGAGTCTATCGGCTGCGACCTCTCGGGGGTCAAGGCCATCATTTATCAACTTTTGCAGTTCGGTGGCCTTGGTTCGCGCATCGTCAATCCCGTAATGGCTCGGGTCGCCAATGGTGATTCTGACCTTTCGCCCATCTTTGAGCATGCTCAGGAAAATATAGCTCTTGCTTTTGGCGGTAGCGCGCAGTCCTAAACCTTTGGTTGTGGCATCCCATAAGGTCGATTCGAGCTTGTCCGGTGGGCACTTAAAGTCGCTAATTCTGCCAGCCGTGAAATTGATTTTAGCCATTGAGAAGGTGCCCGTTTGGTTCCATGGTACTGCTATGGTACTAAAATCATGAATACCAAACAACATCAATCAATATAATAATATTTAGTTTCTTCACTAACACAATGTTTTTAAACACTTTTAATAAATAATTGTTAGTTTAGACATTGATTGATATTGCATATTTCTCAGACTTTTAATCCGTTGGTCGCGAGTTCGAGTCTCGCCCAGCCCACCAAGTAAAGC
>CALFXX010000081.1 GCA_937952975.1 uncultured Alcaligenaceae bacterium | reverse complement strand
CGCATACGCCTGTGAACACACGGCAAAGGTCAACCCCAACGCCGCACCAAGCTGCAAAGACTTTCGGCTGACAACGTTCAGTTCATCGCGCATAACGACCTTCCTTTGACTTACAGTTCGCCTAACGAAATTCGCAGCATTCTACGCAAGGGTTCTGCAGCGCCCCATAACAGTTGATCACCAACCGTGAACGCGCTCAGGTACTCAGGCCCCATCGATAGCTTACGCATACGGCCGACCGGGATATCAAGCGTACCCGTCACCGCAACGGGTGACAAGCCTTCAAGCGTTGCCTCTTTTGTATTGGCAATGACTTTAGCCCAAGCTGTACCGTTTTGTACGATATCAGTAATCTCGTCGAGCGGGACATCGCGAGTGAGCTTAATGGTAAGCGCTTGGCTATGGCAACGCATTGCGCCAATGCGCACGCACAAGCCATCAATCGGGATAGGCGTTAAACCAAACCCAGCACCGCGACCTAAAATCTTGTTGGTTTCAGCCTCACCCTTCCATTCTTCACGCGACATCCCATTACCAAGATCTTTATCAATCCAGGGAATCAGGTTGCCCGCCAGGGGGATCCCGAAGTGCTCAGTAGGTAACTGTCCGCTTTGCTGCAACGCCAACACAGTTCGGTCAATCTCAAGAATCGCTGACGCCGGGTCATCGAGTTGAGCCTTCACTGACGCATTTAGCAAGCCAAATTGTGTCAAAAGCTCGCGCATGTGCTGAGCACCACCACCCGAAGCGGCTTGATACGTCATGCTGGTCATCCACTGAACCAGCCCTTCGTTGAACAAACCAGCCAAGCCCATCATCATGCAGCTTACCGTGCAGTTACCACCAATAAAATCACGCACACCGCGTTTAAGCGCAGCATCAATCACAGGGCGATTGACTGGGTCAAGCACGATGATTGCGTCATCTTTCATGCGCAGGGTACTTGCCGCGTCAATCCAAATGCCAGTCCAGCCTGCAGCACGCAACTTTGGATAGACCTCGGTCGTGTAATCACCGCCCTGGGCCGTCACAATGATTGGAAGCTTTTTTAACGTATCGATATCAAATGCGTTTTGAAGTGCCGTGGCACCTGCCCAATCAGGGGCACGCCCACCCGCGTTGCTGGTTGAAAAAAATACCGGGTCGATCAAGGCAAAATCACCTTCATCACGCATTCGTTGCATGAGCACCGAGCCCACCATCCCACGCCAACCCACCAAACCGACAGACTGTTTCATCGTTAAAAACCAAAAAATCGTTTAAAAACCTACACTTACAACCTATGTTAACACCACGATCAACGAAACGCGGTGACACCATTGCTTTTTAAAACAAGTTGCAGCGCTTTAGCGGCAGGTTTCGCCTTGTTAGATGCCATTTAGCATCATTTGCCTCACGGCAACCCACCTCTTCGTTCAAACCTGGCCGAGCACTCGCTTAACCTAAGGCCTTCAGCACCGCATCGCCCATCGCGGTCGTACCCACTTTAGTCGTGCCTTGCTCATAAATATCAGCAGTGCGAAGCCCTTGTTGCAGCACTTTACGAACGGCTTGCTCGATACGATCAGCCTGTGCGGCTTGATCAAGTGAATAGCGCAACATCATTGCCGCAGACAAAATCGTCGCTAACGGGTTTGCAACGCCCTTGCCCGCGATGTCTGGAGCTGAACCGTGGCTAGGCTCGTACAACCCCTGACCCGACGCATTCAGAGAAGCCGAAGGCAACATTCCAATTGAGCCAGTCAACATCGAGGCTTCGTCCGACAAAATATCGCCAAACAAGTTGCCCGTCACAATCACGTCAAAATCCCGAGGGGCACGCACCAACTGCATCGCAGCATTATCAACATACATATGCGACAGTGCGACATCCGGATACTCTTTACCCACTTCGGTCACGATATCGCGCCAAAGTTGAGAGGTTTCAAGCACGTTGGCCTTATCGACACTGCACAAACGACGTTGGCGTTTAAGCGCCGCCTGAAAACCCAGATGTGCAATACGGCGAATCTCGGGCTCGGCGTAACGCATCGTGTCAAAACCTTCACGTGCGCCAGCAAACGGGCCATCAGGGGCCTCGCGCACGCCACGCGGCGAACCAAAATAGATGTCACCCGTGAGTTCACGCAAAATCAAAATATCAAGGCCAGACACGACCTCAGGCTTTAACGATGAGGCATTGGCCAACTCGGGGTACAAAATCGCAGGGCGAAAGTTCGCAAAAAGCCCGAGCGCCTTACGCAAGCCCAAAATCGCCTGTTCTGGGCGATGCTCGCGCGGCAGCTTGTCGTATTTCCAGTCGCCCACCGCACCAAACAACACCGCGTTTGATTCTTGTGCGAGCTTTAAGGTCGCGGGCGGCAAGGGATGACCGTGTAGGTCATAGGCGGTGCCGCCAACGGGTGCGTGATTGATTTCAAGTGGCAGATTAAGCGCGCCCAAGACACGAACCGCTTGTTCGATAATTTCGGCGCCGATGCCGTCGCCTGGTAATACTGCAATTTTTTGCGTCATGTTCGTTCTCTTGCATGGATCCAAAAGTAATGGGCCGGAAAACCGGCCCAACGTTTAACTGAATTAACGTGCACCGATTGGTTGAACATCTAACCACGGATGGCGGGCAAGGCGCTCGGCCTCAAAGGTTCGAATCTTGTCGGCCTGACGTAAGGTCAAACCAATTTCATCCAAACCGTTGATCATGCAATATTTGCGATGCGCGGTGATATCAAAATCCATCGTCCGACCATCGGGTGCAATCACGACTTGTTTTTCAAGATCGATCGTCAGTTTGTAGCCAACAAACCCTCGCACCTCATCAAACAGACGCGAGATTTGCAACTCAGACAACACGATCGGCAAGAAGCCTGTCTTGTAGCTGTTGTTAAAAAAGATGTCTGCAAACGAGGGGGCAATCACTGCGCGAAAACCGTATTGCGCCAACGCCCAGGGCGCGTGCTCACGGCTTGAGCCACAGCCAAAGTTTTTACGACCCAACAAAATCGAAGCACCCTGATAACGCGAGTGGTTCAAAATAAATTCTGGATTCAAGGGGCGCTTAGAGTTGTCCATACCAGGCTCGCCATGATCCAGATAACGGATCTCGTCAAACAGGTTGGGGCCAAAGCCCGTGCGCTTGATGGACTTCAGGAACTGCTTGGGGATGATCAAATCAGTGTCGACGTTTTCACGATCGAGCGGAGCGACCAAACCTTGATGAGTGATGAATGCATCCATGATCTTTACCGGAGGTTACGTACGTCAACAAAATGACCCGACACGGCTGCCGCTGCTGCCATGGCTGGACTCACGAGATGGGTGCGACCACCCTGCCCTTGGCGACCTTCAAAATTGCGGTTTGAAGTCGAGGCGCAACGCTCGCCGGGTTCGATGCGATCGGCATTCATCGCCAAGCACATTGAACAGCCAGGTTCGCGCCATTCGAAGCCAGCTTCGATGAAAATCTTGTCTAAACCTTCGCGCTCAGCCTGCGCTTTAACCAAGCCTGAGCCAGCAACCACGAGTGCTTGACGCACGTTGCTGGCGACTTTGCGGCCGCGCGCAATCACAGCCGCTGCACGCAAATCTTCAATGCGCGAGTTCGTGCACGAACCGATAAATACGCGATCGATCTTGATATCTTCGATCAAGGTATTGGGCTTGAGACCCATGTACACCAAGGCGCGTTCCATGCCTTCGCGGCGCATGTCATCTTTTTCGCGATCAGGATCTGGTACACGGCCGGTAACCGGCAAGACCATCTCGGGCGAGGTGCCCCAGGTAACCTGAGGCACAATTTGACGCGCATCAATTTCGACCACGCGATCAAAGAATGCGCCTTCGTCTGAATGCAATGTTTTCCAGTAAGCAACCGCTGCATCCCACAACGCGCCGCTTGGTGAAAACGGACGACCCGCACAGTAATCAATCGTCTTTTGGTCAACGGCCACCATGCCTGAACGCGCACCGGCTTCGATCGCCATATTGCACAAAGTCATACGGCCTTCCATCGATAAACCACGAATGGTGCTACCAGCGAATTCGATCGCGTGCGCCGTACCACCGGCTGTGCCGATTTGACCGATCACATACAAAATCACGTCTTTTGCGGTACAGCCAACCGGCAACGTACCTTCTACACGCACCAGCATGTTTTTGTTTTTCTTGGCCTGTAGCGTTTGCGTGGCCATCACATGTTCGACTTCAGAGGTGCCGATACCAAACGCCAAGGCACCAAAAGCGCCATGCGTACTGGTATGAGAGTCACCACACACAACCGTCATGCCGGGTAGCGTTGCACCTTGCTCGGGGCCGATGACGTGAACGATGCCTTGACGCAAATCGTTCATGCGAAATTCGATCACGTTGTGCTTGACGCAGTTGGCGTCAAGTGTATCGACCTGCAATTTTGAAACTGGGTCGGTGATGCCCTGGGCGCGATCTTTCGCAACGGTGGGCACGTTATGGTCGGCCACAGCCAAATTGGCATTCAGGCGCCAAAGCGGGCGGCCAGCCAAATCAAGGCCTTCAAACGCCTGAGGGCTTGTGACCTCGTGCAGCAAATGACGGTCGATGTACAAAATTGCGGTGCCATCTGGTTCTTCGTGAACCACATGGGCGTCCCAAAGCTTGTCGTATAGAGTTTTTTTCATGACGCTGGATCTGCCAAACACACGTTGTAAAAGGGTAGCCCTTGATTATGCCATAGCGGGGTCGGGACTCAGCCGCACTGCGCACGATGGCGCAGGGCATGATCGATCAAAATTAAGGACAGCAAGGCTTCGGCAATCGGGGTTGCCCGAATCCCCACGCACGGGTCGTGACGACCAAGGGTTTGCACCATCACTGGATTGCCGGCCCGATCGATTGAGCGGCGCTCGGTGCGAATACTTGAGGTGGGTTTGATTGCCAAACTAACCGTAATGGGCTGCCCGGTCGAGATGCCGCCCAGCACGCCTCCGGCGTTGTTCGTTAAAAAGCCTTCTGGAGTGATTTCGTCGCCGTGTTCAGAGCCACGCTGCTCAACGCTTTTGAAGCCAGCGCCAATCTCAACGCCTTTGACCGCGTTTAAACCCATCATGGCATAGGCAATGTCTGCGTCAAGGCGGTCATAGATGGGCTCGCCCCAACCTGCCGGCAAGCCTTCGGCAACCACCTCAATGCGCGCGCCAACAGAATCGCCATCGCGACGCAACTGATCCATATAGGCCTCAAGTTCAGGCGCACTGATGTCATTGGCAGCATAAAACGGGTTATTCGGAACATGATCCCAACTGACAAAAGGCATCGCAATAGGCCCTAACTGGCTCATGTAGCCCCTCACCTTGACCCCAACGTGCTCAGACAGCCATTTTTTGGCGATCGCGCCAGCAGCAACAGTCGGCGCGGTCAGGCGAGCCGACGAACGCCCACCACCACGCGGATCACGCTCGCCGTACTTGTTGAAATAGGTGAAGTCAGCATGCCCAGGTCGAAAAGTATCAGCAATGGCGCTGTAGTCTTTGCTGCGTGCATCGACGTTACGAATCAGCAGCGCGATCGGTGTGCCGGTGGTTTTGCCTTGGTACACCCCAGACAGGATCTCGACCTGATCGGCCTCTTGGCGCTGCGTCACGTGGCGCGAGGTGCCAGGACGACGCCGATCAAGTTCAACTTGAATGTCTTGCTCACACAGCTCTAGGCCGGGCGGGCACCCATCGACCACACAGCCTATTGCAGGGCCATGGGATTCACCAAAATTCGTGACACAAAATAGCGTACCGAGCGTATTACCAGACATAGGAGACAACTAAAAAGTATGAAGTTTGAAAGAGTCCAAGAACACTCTAGCTCACATTATTGCATCAAGACGAGCAGCTGACCTCTAAATGTGGCGCTCCTGCAGGCGGTGCAGCAGCGTACGCGTCTTGCCCCGGCTGAGCCTCAAAAGGATTGCGCAAAAGCTCGTATTGGCGCTGCACCTCGCTAAAGTCGCCCTTTTCGGCCGCTGCAATTGCCTGCTGTGCGATGTGATTACGCAGAATGTAAAGAGGATTCACGGCCAGCATGCCGGCAACCCGTTCTTGCCAATGTTGGGTGGGGTCCAAGCCTAGTCGAGCACTGTAACGGCTCAACCAAGCCTGAGCGCCCGCGCGATCGACAAACAAATCCACAAAAGGCAGCAGATTCGCGTTCACCGTGCCGCCTAAGTCACGCTCAATTTGCGCTTGCGATGCGAGCGTCAGGCCAGGCGCGAAGGCAAGTTGTCTGAAGGTGAGCGTAAAGTCAGCGTGACTAGCCTGCATCAGACTCCACAAATCATCGATCAGGGTCTCGTCACCCGCTTGCCACTCGCCTAAGCCTAACTTTTGGCTCATCTGGGACTGCATCGCGCTTAAAAAACAAGCCTCGTACTCATCAAGCGCCGCTTTTAAGGGCTCGGCATCTGGCACGATTTCGTGCAGGCTGTTGGCAAGTTGATACAGGTTCCAATGCGCCACTGCGGGTTGAGCGTGCCAGGCATAGCGCCCTCCACTGTCGGTATGGTTACAAATGTGTTTAGCGTCAAACCCGTCCATAAAACCGTACGGGCCATAATCAAGCGTGAGCCCTAATATCGACATGTTGTCAGTGTTCATAACACCATGACAAAAACCCACCACCTGCCAACTTGCCATCAACGTTGCCGTGCGTTGCACAACGGCGCGCAGTAATTGCACGTAAGGCTCGTAGTCTTTGACGTCGCTATCGAGGTCAGAAGCGCCGGCGGTGCGGCACTCGGGGTAAAAACGGTCAATGACATAGTCAGCAAGCGTGCGCATTAAGTCGGGCCGCTTTCGCGCTGCCCAATGCTCAAATGAACCAAAACGAATAAAACTTGGTGCCATCCGAGCCACCACTGCCGCCGTTTCGAGGGTTTCGCGCCTAACTGGGTTACGCGCAGACACCAGTGACAACGCCTGTGTGGTGGGTATACCAAGCCCACGCATGGCGTGACTCGCTAAGTACTCGCGTACCGAAGAGCGCAATACTGCACGTCCATCGCCCATTCGCGAGTACGGGGTCATGCCCGCACCTTTCAATTGCAGCTCAAAACTACAGGTAGGCCCTTGGATTTCACCAAGCAAGTGCGCTCGACCGTCTCCGAGCTGGCCGGCCCACACGCCAAACTGGTGTCCACTGTAAACAGCCGCCAACGTATCACCACCAGGCATGGGCTGAGTGCCGCTTACCACGTCAAGAAACTCTTGAGTCGCCAGTGCTTCTGGCGCCATCCCAAGCAGCGCAGCGACCTCATTGCTTGCATGAACCAAGCGGGGGGTGGTCAGCGGCGTAGTGGGCAAGCGCGTGTAAAAATCCGAGGGCAGACTCGCAAACGAATTCGGTTTGGTGAGTGTTGCAAAACTAGAAGATAACGTCATAGTGTCAGGGCTACCCGTGCAGTGTTTCATTGTGAAGCATCAAGACTTGGTCTTATTCAACTGTTCTTGTTGCTTCACAGCGTTTTGTTGAGATAACAATCAAACCTTGGACTTATTCATTTGATCTTTTTGCTTCTCAGCTTTCTGTTGCGCTTTGGCTACCTGTTTAGCCGGACGCACATAAAAAACTGAACTAAAAAAGAAAGCAGTCGCCAGGGCGATTTCGATCCAAGCCAGCGTGATCGAAGGTCCGGGTGGATCAGACATCACGCGCACCGCACCCTCCATCAGATACAACAACACCAACATCGATGCCCACTGGATTGTGTACAGACTGCCGCGCAGGACACCACGCATTGCGAAAGCCAGCGGTAACGCTTTTAAAAACAGTAGCGTGCCGCCAGGCTTAAGCGGTGCTAGCCAGATCTCCCAGAGCACACACAGCAAAAAAAGCCCAAACAAACTGACCACTGCAGTGCGCTGCAGCGCAACATTTAAAGCGATAACGGGTTGAGGCGAAGGGTTAATCTCGGACATCGTGTTTGCTGCGCTCAGATAGGCCAAAGGGATAGGCGGTCACGCGCCCGAACGGGGGGCGACGCTGCTATTATCGCCTGCAGACCGGAGATTCGCATGCAGTCCCATGCAAAGCAACATTTCACAAAAAAACACATGGCTCGTCATTTCAGTGGCTTTGGTCAAATCCTAAGGCTGGCCTTGCAGCGCGCCGCACAGGCCAATACCGTGCAACTCGCTGCGAGCCTGACGTTTACAACAGTGCTTTCGATCGTGCCCTTGCTGGCCGTGGTGCTTTCTTTATTCACGGCGTTTCCGTTATTTAAAGAGTTTAGCGACGCACTTCAAACCTTCATGACCAACAGTCTGATGCCACCTAGTGTGTCAGACAACATTATGTTTTACCTCAATGAGTTTGCCGCGCAAGCGTCGCGTCTGACCGCGATTGGCGGTGGTTTTTTAGTCCTCACTGTCGTATTTTTGATTATGTCGGTCGAGTCAGCACTTAATACAATTTGGCGGGTCGATCGACAGCGTCGCGTGACGCAACGCCTGATTATCTACTGGGCAGTCATCACCCTCGGGCCCGTATTGACCGGGGCAAGCCTTTACGCAACGGCTTTTTTAGCGCGCGAATCTCTTGGTTTATTGGCCCATATTCCAGTGCTACTTGAAGTTGGGATTAAGTTATTGCCCGTATTATTCGGCGCACTCGCCTTTGCCGCGCTGTTTATTGTGGTGCCCAACACACGCGTCCACCGGGGCGACGCCCTGGTGGGCGGCCTGGTCTCGTCCTTGATCCTTGAAGCAATGAAAATCGGCTTTGCCTACTACGTTGCGAGCTTTTCAACGTACACGATGATTTATGGTGCTTTTGCGACTCTGCCCGTTTTTTTGATTTGGGTCTATCTTTGTTGGCTCGGTATCTTGACTGGCGCCATCGTCGCAGCCAATCTACCGCTTTTGCGACTTGGTCAACTCAATCCCGACGTCAGGCCAGGTGCCGCCTTGATGGATGCACTATCAGTTTTGAAGGTTCTCAGTGAGGCCCGCGGTAGCCTGCCGCCAGGGTGCAGCAGCCTCGAACTGATCAAACGCTTGAGTCTGCCAATCAATGTGCTCGAGCAACGCCTCAATTGCCTCACCACAATGGGCCTGGTGGCTGTCGCACCGGGTGCAAAAAACGAACGGTGGCTGTTAGCGTGTGATCCAGAGCGCACAACACTTGGTCCCCTAGTCGATCAGCTCGCGTTAGATCGCTCCTCGATCAAGCTCACTGAGCAGCCGTTTTTGGCGCAGGCGCTCAGCCAACTCATCACGCATCAAGCCGACCCTACACTTACCGAGGTGTTAGCCCATCATGACAGCACCCTGACTCACCCACTACAATCCCACATAGTGAGCGGCAACGCAGGAGACAAGCATGCTAAAAGTCAGTGAAGTTCTAAAAGTTAAGGGACACACCCTTTTTACCGCAACACCCGAAACCTTGGTCACCCACGCCCTTGAAACCATGAGCGTGCATGATATCGGCTCGCTCGTGATCATGCAGCGTGGTCAACTCGTCGGCATGCTGACCTTTCGCGAAATCATCCGTTATCTAAGCCAGCAGCACGGAACAATTGGCGATGTGGTGATTGGTGCTCTGATGGATAAAAAGCCCGTCAGCGTCAGCCCAGATACCCTGGCCACCGAGGTACAGCGCTTAATGCTCGAACATCACGCCCGCTATATTCCGGTGATGGAGGGTGAAATGTTGTTAGGGGTCATCTCGTTTTACGACATGGCCCAAGCCATTGCTGCCGCGCAAAAATTCGAAAATTCAATGCTCAAAGCTTATATTCGTGATTGGCCTAGCGACAAAGAGCCCAACGACAAAGGCTAAAACTAGGTCAGCATCTATCGGGTCAGCCGCTATCAGTTCAGCAACTTATTAGCTCGGCCACTATTAGCTTAGTAGCTATTAGTTCGGCAACTATAAGTTCAGCAACTATCAGCTTAGTAGCTATTAGGTTAGTAGCTGTTAGGTTATAGCGATTAGCGCAGCAGGCGTTCGTGCAGCAGCCGGTGGTGCAGGAGCTATGGCTTAGCTGTTTTTCTGACGGGTTGCATCACCGCCGACTTGCTGCCAGGCCAGACGAATCAACTCCGGATCATCCTGCTTTAGGAGCTTAGAATCTGACAGCATCCGTCGCCAGATACGCGAATTAGAACGACCGTTAAACAAGCCAAGTAGTGGCCTCACAACGATCCGCAAAGGCACCTTAGCCTGAATTTGTTCGGCCGCATAAGCTACCAAAGCCTCAATCACTTCACTCTCAGAGTTGACCGGCAACTGTGGCCACCAGGCCTGAGAGATACGCGATAAAACTGACGGATCATGCCAGGGCGAGCGCCCCAACATCACACCGTCAAACCTCGGCAACACAGCATCACAGTCAGCTAGGGTAGTCAGTCCACCATTTAGTACCATCACCGCATCTGGAAAATCAAGCTTAAGTTGGGCGGCGTGGTCATAACGCAGCGGTGGTACCTCGCGATTATCTTTTGGGGATAAGCCCTTCAATACCGCATTACGCGCATGAACAATAAAAACTCGACAGCCCGTATCGTAAATGGTGCCAACAAAATCACGCACAAAATCGTACGACTCATTTTTATCTAAACCGAGCCGATGCTTAACCGTGACCGGCACGCTGACCGAATCTTGCATCGCTTTGATGCAATCCGCCACGAGCTTGGGCTCAGCCATCAAACAAGCCCCAAATGCGCCCTTTTGAACCCGCTCAGACGGGCAACCGCAATTTAGATTGATCTCGTCGTAGCCCGCCTGAACCCCTAATTTTGCGCTCGCGACCAAGGCATCGGGTTCGCTGCCACCGAGTTGCAAGGCAACCGGATGCTCTTGCTCGTTAAAGTCGAGATGCCGTTGCGCATCACCATGCAGTAACGCGCCGGTGGTAATCATTTCGGTGTAAAGCCGTGCACGGGGCGCAAGCAAGCGATGAAAGTACCGACAATGCCGATCGGTGACATCGATCATGGGGGCTACACATAAGCGCCAGTGTTCGTTAGCACCTAACGCCGCAGGCGGCTCAACGTCGGTCAAACTACGCATATTTAAAGAAAAACACCTGTTTCACTACCCCGTTGCAAAGGTTCAGCAAGACACAATTTGGTCGCACGGCGAGATTTTACGCTTACCATGATCGTGGCGTGTATTTTTGCCTTGGGCGCAATCAACCTTGTGGGGGGCGTTGAGAGCGTTTCAGTACTTCTTGTTAAACTTCCAACTCTTACTTTGCGCGTTGCCAGTTACCGTCGCAAATGACCTTGCAAGATTTAACCCTTTGTGATTCTTTATGGCCGTTTTTACGATTGTCAGTGACGCTGACGCACGCGCACTCCTTAAGCAATACGACTTAGGTGAGTTTGTTGCGCTGCGTGGAATTGCAGCCGGCATAGAAAACAGCAATTTTTTTCTGACCACTACACAAGGTGAATACGTTTTGACCGTGTTTGAAATCCTCACGGCCGAACAGTTACCGTTTTACATCGAGCTGATGCACCATTTGGCGCAAAGCGGCGTGCCAGTGCCGCAACCGCAAACGCGCCTCGACGGCGCTCGATTGTCAACACTGTTACAAAAGCCCGCTGCAATCGTCAATCGCTTGCCCGGAGGCTATGAGCCAGCGCCTACACTCGCCCATTGCGCACTCGCGGGTAAAACTCTGGCCCAAGCGCATTTAGCTGCACAAGATTTTGGGCTTCGTCAGCCTAATCTGCGTGGCCTCGCCTGGTGGGAGCAAACCGCGCCAATCGTGCTTCCTTACCTATCACCTGCTCAAGTGCAATTATTAACCCAGACCTTGGCCGAGCAGCGCGCCATGGCGCTGACCCCAGAGTACAAAAGTTTACCGTTCGGGCCAGCGCACTGCGATCTTTTTAGAGACAACGTTTTATTCGCAGGCACACAGGCCGAACCGCAAATGGGTGGCTTGATTGACTTTTATTTCGCTGGCTGCGACACCTGGTTGTTTGACGTGGCCGTGTGCCTCAATGATTGGTGTATTGACTTGGCGACGGGTGTTTTCAAGCCTATGCACGTCACTGCCTGGTTAGCGGCCTATGCGAAGTTGCGCCCCTTCACCGCCGCCGAGCATCGACTGTGGCCCTCGGTATTGCGAGCAGCGGCACTGCGTTTCTGGATTTCTCGCTTGTACGATTTTTATTTGCCACGCTCAGCACAAACGCTTAAACCGCACGACCCCACTCATTTTGAACGTGTACTTCAACAGAGAACTGTCGGTCTGATCCCCGATTTACCCAAGGAAGGCTGATGCAAGCTGTTGCTTTAAATGCCCTGTCGGGATGGCGCTGGGTTTGCGATGGCTGGGCGCTGTTTCGCACCCAACCGCTTGCCTTTTTTTCATGGGCAATGTTTATCAGTTTGCTACTCATGGTGGCGAGTATCACACCGCCAATTGGTCCAATATTATTTGTGGTGTTGATGCCGGCCGTCACCGTCGTGACTTTATCGGCGGGCCGTCATGCCGCGCAAGGTCACAAAATGCTGCTCGGGATGTGGCTTGAGCCGCTTAAGCCAAGTGGTGTCTTGAAAAAACTGCTTGGAATGGGTGCCCTGTACCTAGGGATCTGTCTACTGTTAGGCCTGCTCGCCTTCATGCCCTATGCAGCCGAAGTCACGGAAGCACTCAAATCCCTGACCGATGCCAATAATCTCTTGCCCTTGCTAGAAGCCGTTCGCACGCCCATGGTGATTTTTGGCGTGTTCTATATGCTCATGGCTGCTATTTTTTGGTACGCGCCAGTACTTGTGGCCTGGCATCAAATCAGCATATCGCGCGCACTGTTTTTTAGCGGTATCGCCTGCTGGCGCAATAAATGGGTATTTTTAATGTACGGCTTAAGCTGGCTAGCCGTGTTTGTAGCAATTGACAGCGCTCTAAGCCTGTTAGTGTGGGTCGGTCTTTCAAACTCCGTTGCTGCAACCATCCAAGTGCCTATCAATATTACGGGTGGCGCCGTCTTGTACTGCAGTTTTTATCCAAGTTATGCGTCTGTGTTTGTGACGACCGATCCTGAGCCAGCAGCCGAATAACGGCTTGTTCCATCACGTCTTTTAGCTCAAGCGCAAACGGTGCAGTTTCAACCACTGAGGTCGCGTGCCAACACAGGGCAAAGCGGTTGGGTTTTAGACAAGCAAACGTTTTGATCACCCTCTCGTTCTGATCGATAAAAAAGACCCCAATTGAGCATTGCATGCCAATGGTATGCACGCTTGAGCATGGCTTTAGCCAGAGTGCGGTCGAGGGTGCAATCACTCCCTGACCTAGCAGTCCTCGCGCACGACTCAAATAGGTATGTGCACGCGTCAATATCAGCTTGGGCGCAAGTGACCGATCGCCTCGAAGTTTTATCGCTTGGTCACCCGATCCATTCATCATGGCTGCAAGCCAAGTAGCTGAACCAACACCGGAAAACCCAACACTAAAAACGTACACGGAAAAATAAACAGCGCCAACGGAAACAGCATCTTGACCGGGGCTTGTAAAGCCAATTTTTCAGCATGCATTAAACGTTGAGCCCGCTGCTGAGTGCCATACACCTCGATAATATGCGTCATCCCCTGCCCCAAGGACTCGCCCTGAATCAACGCTGAGATCAATTGACGCAAGGAGGTTGATTCAATGCGTACGCTCATTTGCCTGAGTGCCTCGCTACGCGCAGTACCGGTGCGAATATCGCCTAGCGTCTGCAGCCATTCAGACTTTAGCGCCCCATCACCGAGATGATCACACGCAAGTTGCAATGACGCCTGCAAGTTTTGCCCAGAGCCTAAGCCAAGCCCGACCATGTCTAAAAAAAAGGGCAAGGCACGTTCAATCGCGTTGATGCGCTGCCGATAACGTTGCTTTAACCACAAAATAGGCAACCACCAACAAAGCGAAGCAACGCAGGCACTTAAAAGCACCCCGAGCAATAGATCTGCGCGCGTCGCTAAACGCAGGGGCGCTCCGATGCTTGACACGAACCAATACCCAAGCAAGGCAAGTAACGAAAGCAAAACCTGTGAGGCAAAAATCTGTGTGTAATCAAAGTCGCTCAACCCACTGCGCAGCAGCAATTTGTTCAACCCGTGTCGTTGATTCCAGGTAATAAACGGCAAAAGTCTACGTCCAAGCCAGGTCAGCATCGGCCGCATCACGCCGCGTTTGAGCCAACTCTTAAATACCGCACTCAGGCCTGCGCGCCTGATTTGATCCAGACTGTTGAAAACAGCGCGACTCGCAACAAGCAAGGCCGCAGAAATAGCCAGGGATCCAGAGAACACGGCAAGCCAAAGCATCGTCTTAAACATCGATTGCAAGAATGCGACGCAAGACATAAACGCCCAGGCACTCAAGTACGCAAATAGTTACCAGCACAGTTTGCCCAACTGAAGTGCTGTATAAAAGATGCACCGAGACTGGATCGATTTGGCCCAAGACAAGCAACAGCACAAATGGCAGTGCACCCATGATCCAGGCTTGCATTTTGCCTTGAGTGGTCATGACCTCTATTTTTTGCTGCAAATGCTGCCGGGCCCGAATGTTCATGCACAGTCTTTCAAGCAGATCCGCTAAAGATGCACCAGAACGCGTGCCTACAGAAAGCATCGTGGTGACCAGTTCAACGCTCTCTGAGGGCATTCGTTGAAAAAGACTCGCCAGTGCCTGCGAAAAGCCAACGCCCATTCGTTGCTCTCGCAACACGAGCCCGAACTCTTGTGAAAGCGGAGGACTGGCCTCTTGAACAATATGCTTTAACGCAACCGACAAGCCTGCTCCGGCGCGCAAAGCACCTGACAGCGACAAAATAAAATCTGGCAGTTGTAAATCAAAGCGCTGTTGACGCCGTCTGACAGCACGCGTGAGAATCATTCTTGGCATTACAAAAATAATGCCTCCTGTGCACGCGGCGGTCAAAACACTTTGAGTGCCTAGCCACACGAGTATCATGAGCCCCGTCGCTAGCCACACTAGCACTGGCCAAAAATGCGTTAAGTCTATAAAAACAAAGAGGTCTGACAATTCGCTGCGTGCGTGCGCCGTCATCTGTTCTCGATAACGTTGTGAAGCGCGATAAAAAAGCCGCTGCCCAAACCAGGTACCAATCGCAATCGACAGACAAGCACTTACCCAGGCTAATGTGCTCATGCTTGTAAAAACCATTTTAAAAGCGTTGGCTCGGGCTGCAACAAAGCGTCATCAAAAATTGTTGGACGCACACCTGCGCCCGTCAAGCATTGCAGGCGCGTATCGAAACGAACCAAATGTTGCATTTGAACTGTGCCAGATTCAATGCCTGAAATCTCGGCAACAGCAGTGATCATTCTTCGACCATTTTCTAAACGGGTCTGCTGCACAATTAACTGAAGAGCTGAATTGATTTGTTCACGTATCGCTTGAAGGGGCAAACCTGCATGTCCGCTAAGAACCATTGTTTCGAGCCTTGATAAGGCATCGCGAGGGCTATTTGCATGCAAGGTCGTGATTGAGCCGTCATGACCAGTATTCATCGCCGCCAGCATATCGATCGCTTCTGCACCGCGCACTTCGCCAATGACAATGCGGTCTGGACGCATTCGCAAAGCGTTTTTCACTAAATCGCGAATAGCAATGGCTCCCTGCCCCTCTGCGTTTGCCTGTCGGGCCTCGAGGGTGACCACATGAGGATGCGCAATAAACAACTCAGCTGAATCTTCGATCGTGACAATGCGCTGCTCCGGATCTACAAGCCCCGCCATGACATTAAGTAACGTGGTTTTACCAGAACCAGTACCACCTGACACCACGATATTTAAGCGATGTGCAACGCATAAACGTAAAAATTCAGCCAACGGTGCAGGTACTGCGTTGAGTGCGACTAAGTCGTGCATCTGCAACCGTTTTTGAGGAAACTTTCGGATGGTGAAGCTTGCTCCTTTGACGGACACCGGCGGCAACACCGCGTTGAGCCGAGAACCGTCAGGCAACCGAGCATCCACCATCGGCGAAGCCTCATCGATTCGACGACCTAACGGATACACAATGCGCTCAATCACACTTCGAACCGCGTCTTCACTACTAAACTGTAGAGAATGTTTAGTCAGACGCCCGTGCATTTCAACGAAGATCTCATCAAAACGATTCACCATAATCTCAGTCACCGCAGCATCTTCGAGTAACTCTTCGATCACGCCCAACCCGATCGCCTCGTCGACCACTAGCTTTAGAAGCCTGTCGCGTTGCTCTGTGGTCAAGGGCAGTTGGCGCTTAGCCAATAACTCAGCGACGCAGCTCAGCGCGTGAGCTTTTAAAGCGCTGTCAGACAGTGCTCCGACATCGTTACGTCGCAGATCAAAGGCCTGAATTAAGCCGGCTCGTAGTTCTTGGCGAAGTTCTGGCTGAGCAAGAGTGTGGTCTTGAATACCCTGCGTCTGAAATAACTTAGATGACTCGTTCAGACCAGCGCCGCTCACTTCGGCCGTCGTCGCGGCCTTCAAAACAACATGCCGCTTAAATACTGAGGCGCCGAGCTCAAGCACTGAGGGTGCTGAGTCTGAAGGTGGCCTCAAACGATTGAGTTCAGTCAAACCACCTTCGCTGAAGACACCCTTCGCTGCTGCGACGCCCTCGCCGTAAACCTGCGCAGTTGATCCGGCGTCATCGCTGCAAACACTCTTAGCAGTCGCATCGCTTTGACTGCATTCACTTTTAACCAGTGCAGCCTGCTCAGCTAGCGCAACAGGTGAAGCTTGGGCGGCCAGACGCAACAGGCACGGGCCCACAATGACCTCATCTGACTTTTTTAAAGGCCCATAACGGGTGATTCGCTTGCCATTGACTCGAGTACCTAAAATTGAACCAAGGTCATCGAGGTGGTATCCATCTTCGGCTCGCAAGATACGCAGATGCTGTCGCGCAACACGCCAGTGCGCCACCTGAATACCGCACTCAGGAGTACGGCCCATCAACAACGGCACCTCAAAGCGACCATGCCTGTGGGTACCATCTTCAAAAAATAAATCAAGTTCGATCAATTCAAATCCTTTGCATATATTGCAGTAAAAAAAATATATTGCAGTTAAAAACTATTGATGCTCAGAAGAAACCGTCGCGTCTTCCCATTGAGATGACAGGTGTGGATATTGCTGAGCGCCCTCTGCCCCTGACTCCCACTGATCACCAACGCGAAAATTACCGACTGGCGTGTTCAGCTTTGGAGGCGTAGGAAAAGACTCTTGCAAGAAACCCTGCGCATTGGACACCCGCGCAGACAAACCCGGATCGCGGGGATCAACAATCACTGGTGTGACAAAAATTGCTAGCTCGGTATGACGCTCTTGCTCGCGCTTTACACCGAATAAGCCACCCAAGACCGGAATCTTCGATATCCCAGGTAACCCCTCTTGATCCCTCGAACGCTCACGAGAAATGAAGCCCCCCAGTACCAGTGTCTGGCCAGAGCGCACATTGAACTCGGTTGAAGCCTTACGGATCTTTAAGGCTGGCCCGCCAGGTACGGTGATCGTCGTGTCAACCGAACTGACTTCGATTTCAATTCTTGAGCGAATTGCGGCGTTTCGATCGGCGTGCGGGGTGATATTTAATGAGACACCATACTTTTTAAAGGTTGTAGTGGATTTTCCATCTTTATCAACAGACGCATAGGGAACCTCCCCACCTGCCAGAAAACTCGCTGTCGAACCGCTCCGCGCGAGCAGCTGAGGTTGTGCCAACACAACAGCCTCACCTGACTTGGACAGCGCCGCCAAGCGAGCAGACAGCAAAGCGTTCAATCCCAAATAGCCAGCCGCGTGCGGTAGCGGAAATGGTACCGCAAGGCCTGCCTCGCCTGGTCGCTGCATCAGCGTGGTTGACCCGCCCTCCCACGCCAAGCCGGTCTGTACCCCACCCTGCGAAGTGGGATCCCAACGAACCCCAAGTTCGTGCATACGAGAGCTAGGTAACTCGAGCACTTGAACATCCAGCAAGATCATCTTGTCCCAGCCGAGTTGGCTCGTAAAGTCAATCACCTCGGGATAACGTTTGGCGAGCGTTGCGATCCGTAGTTGATCGGCATCATTGAGGTCTTCACCCTCAATGACAAGCTTGTCACCTGCAATTCTGCTGCGCGCTTGAGGGATATTTTTCAGTAAGCGCGAAATCTCTTCTTGAATTCTGCTCAGGCCTTCTGTTGCAACAAAGATGCGATAGGTATACCGCTTTTTATCAGTCACCCAAATATCTACTGTAGTTGAACCACGGGTTTTGCCAAAGATCAGTACCTCGCGCGGGTTCACCGTTGTCACCTGAACAATCTGACTATTACCGACTGCGATACGTGTCACCCCTTTCAATTTCAAAATCGTCGAGGCACCCGTCTCAAGGTCGAGACGGCTCGGTTCGGTGGCAAAAGCACTTGCAACGAACAGTGCTGAAGATAAGCTCAATGCCCACTTAAACGTAGCGCTGTATTTGCAATGAGTCTTTTTGATCTGGCTAATGTCGCCGCGCTGATGCTTTTTAAAAGCCTTGGCAATATACCGATAGAAAATTTGTTTTAAACCACTCATGGCGCACCCTTGGGCTGCGCCTGCCCATTAAAGTCAAACCAATTTGTTAGTTGGGGCAGAGCTTGTTCGTGAGACAGTCGGTCACCGTAAATAATCTCAACGGACGTCGAAGGCTTTGTTGACTCTAAACCTAACAATTCGGGTAACTGAGCGGCTGTGGATTGATGACCAAGCAACAATGGATCTGGAGTCTCGTGGCTAAGCACAGCCGTAATCGTGCCGCCTTGCCGTGCAGCGACCAGTTTCGTTGCCTCATCATGGGATGCCGCTAGTGTGATCGTTGAATACCGGGCTTCATCGGCCGTGAGAAACTCTTGCGTCAACTTCGTTTGCTGCCCAGTGGCCAAAACCTCAACACCTTGTAATAAGGGCGCAGTCGTACGTTGCCCTTTATAGTCAAAGGACACAAACAAGTCGACGCGATCGCCTGGCTGTAATAAACCAGACATCGAACTCATCAGGTCAACCGGAATCGTCACTGCTCGTTTATCAGGCCGTAACCTCGAGACGAGTGCCGGCTGGGCACGCTCGACCAAATGCACCTGCATCAGCAATTGTCCTGCCTTGAGCTCAACATTTAGCTGCTTACCTTGCAGAAGCTGGATCTCACTGAGCGGTACTGCATCGGGCCCCACCCATTTCGCCGGAAACTCAGCCTTAGCAAAGTCGTTCAAAGTCACCAGTGTGCCGCGCGGCAAATCTCGCGCAGCGACAATTCGCACGACCTGATCAATCCGGCTCTGTCGTTCAAGCTCATGCTCTTTTGCTGAAAGATGTTGCTCAATCGCCCAGGCCGACAAACACCCAAGGCTAATTGAGATGAGGAGCAACAATCCATTTCGCTTAGCGGTGGTCATTTTCATTGTGTGTCTCGAGTGGTTTCATGTACAAGCACAGTGGTGCTACCCCTATCGGCCATGAGGTAGAAAGACAAACGCCTTGCATGACGTATAAAGGTCAGTCCAGGAGGCAACTCGAGCCACCCGTTGCGTTGCCCATAAGCCTTGACTTGAGGGATCAATAAGGAAGGCATCAAGGGCACCGTAAAGCTCGACAGCGTGATGGGCGAGCCACTTGATTGATCAACAAAGCTAAACAGTTGCGCGCTCTGCTTGGGCAGCCACTCAAGGGCCGAGACAGACGTCGATACATTGTTCGAACCTTTTTGTTCAAATCGCCCGAAAACAAGACTCGAAATTAAGCCTTCGGTGCCTTGGGTGTCTTCGGTGTCATTGGCCCAAAGTAACAAGGTGTACGAAAACTGGGCAGAAGTCCAGTGAGCGTGCACCAAGCCCTGCTCTTTCCAAATTGGCGTGAGGCCTGGCAAAGCCATCGCAAGTTGCTCAAGCGTCACCTCAAGCGCCAGGTGGCTTTTTAAATGCTCAAGCTCAACGCCGATCCCTTGCCATTGACTTTGATCAACGATCGTTGATCGTTTGATCGATTGAGGTAACGCAAGCGGCTTGGGTGCTGTTTGTACGTTGGCAGCGACTTGGCTGTTGAACAAGAAGCTTACCAACAGCCAAAGGAGTAGCCACCAACAATGAGCCCGCCTAACGTTCACTGGCGTTACAAGACGAATCATATGAGTCGGCCGAAAAAAATTTGGATCAAAGGTTTGATTCAAAGGTTTAGATAAAAATCATGTGAGTTAGCGCTCATGCGCCAGCACTTCGTTTTCCCAGGGCAAGAGCCAATCCGAAGTCAGCGGCGCACGGCGCCACGCTTGATCAATCGCTTGTAAAGCGGGAGCATTGGCACTTACCAACTGTTTTGACCGGGCAAAGCTTTGCTGCCAAAGTGCGTCTGACGCTGCGATGTTCGTTTGCGCAGCCCGCGTTGAATTTGCCTGCCCATAGCCGCTTAGTAAAAAACTGTGACGCACAAGAGTTGTCGGTCTTTCTAGGCCAAGCGTTGGCAAAGCGCTGCGCAAGCCTTGCGCTGAATAAGCGCTCGCGCGTAACAGCGTCGACGAATCAACGCCTAATTGATGTTCAATCTCTTGATGCTGCGCGCTAAAGGCTGAACTGAACGCGTTTACCTTGGAATAGCGTTGATCTGGCGTTGGCTGCGACACAAATGATAAAAAATAGCTTTCGCCAAGTAGATCAAGCGTGTTCGAGCGAAGTTGACCACTGTCATGTATCGCCAACACAAGCATAAAGCCAAGCGTCATCATGAGCAGGGCCTCAATCGCGGCCTGACCCTGCTCGTGACGGAGTCTGAATCGTTGACTCATGGTGTCGCACTCGGCGCAGGCGTTAAGCTTGTACTTTTTTCCTTCAAACTGTTGCGTTTGGTCTTTGCAACGTCAATTAATCGAGCTTGCCAAAAAGGTTGAAAAAGATTTGGCGTCGCCACTAAACCACTAACTGACTCAGGCGGTGCAAAATAGGTAGTCGCGGCAGACTCTGCATACAGTGCTTGAACGCGCTCGCTTGAGCCAAGAGAAAATTGTGAACCGAAGCGCTTTTCTTCGGTCGCCGTACCCGTATGAAGCAAGGGGCTCTTTTGTTTGACGGTAATGGCTAGCCGAATTGCTTCTTTATGCTTAGGGGTCAGCGTACCAAAGCTTGGCATGCCTTGCGTCGTCCAACGAATTTGTTGAGTTGAGGCCCAACGACGCGCCAGGTGATTATCGCCACCTGAAAATATATTCCAACCGCCATCGGCTTGGCTTCCCACCCAACGCCAAAAAGACTGACTAGAAAAATTTTGCGGTAGCGAATCTGCGACAGTGTCTGACTTTTGAATGGTTCGACCGCGCACCGAACTATTGATCAACGCCCACCCCATCGGGTACTCGCGTTGATAGCAGCCAATGACACGGTTATAGCGTAAGGCATGAAACGATTGATGATCTTGTACAGACCAGTCGCCATTTGCCCCTAGCCTTGTCGAGCCCTTGCGACGTAGCTCATGACGTTTGTGCGGGCATCGAAGATTGACTGCCCAAAGATTGCGCGTCGTGTGATGACGATCGTTTAGAAACCCGTATTGCTTTGACACGCGCTTGAGCATTGCCTGCCAGCGTGCATCTGTGCTTGAAAAGCGCGAGACAAAACCCGGTAGCTCATCAACGATAAACGTGGACTCGAGCCCAAGTTCACTCATGGTTGCTCCTGTCATCGTCGAACCACTCGCACCGACATTGTTGACTAAAACGTTTTCGAGGATTTGGTTTCTGTGCTTGCTCAGACTGTTGAATTGCTCTGCACGCACGCGCTCGATGACGTGATGGATCACTTCGTCGTGACGGTTAAACGCATCAGATAACTGCGTCAATGCCACGTGATCGCCTGTACCCCCAGCTTTTGCAGACAAATAAGCCGCCCCATATTGAGGACCAAAGAGCATTCCAATCAACGCCACAGGTGGATTCATACGACTGGCTTGCTGCGCTAGGGTCGCGCGAAAGCGCTGCGCAGACGTCATCGTGATTAAGTGCGCCATGGCCACCTGCTGCGCCAATTGAGCCCGATTCAAATAGGCATGAAGATTGAGTGCACGCGCTTGCGCGACAGCCGCTGAGTACACCGCCGCGTCTGTCGCGCGTAACAACGACGCCTTGTTGTGCACGAGACGACCCAAATTTAAAGACAAGGCCCAGGCCACCATCGCAATCGTGCAGAGGATCAAACCGAGCGGTAAGACTTGACCCGCTTGACCAGGATCGTGCTGCATCCACTCAGGCCGAGTGCTCATCGGCCTGAACCCGCTGCATGGCCAGTAAAGTCTTTTAAAGATTTTGCTGCGGCTTGGGCAGCTGCCGATTCAGCAGCAGACTGTGCTGCGCGTGATTGCTGCGTGCCATCTTCTCCGGCAAGCTCTTTTGCCACTGCGGCAGTTTGGGCACGAAGCACCTGTCCCAAATACTGATAGACAGCGATCGCCGCGACGGCAACTAACGCGACGATGATGATGTATTCAGTCATGCCCTGACCGGCCTGACGCTTAAGGCTCTGAGAACTGAGTTGCTCAGCTTCTGGGGCAGTGTGCCCCAAAAAAACTGTATCAGGTAACTTAGCGGGATGGCCAGCCAAGGCTGACTCGTGTAACTTGATGGTTGGCTTTGAAGACTGAGCAGACACACCACACCTCTTGCTTATTTAAACAAGAGCGCAGTGTGCCCTGCACCTGTGCCTGCTTCAATTCGTAAACATCGCGATGGCTAAATTAAGCCTCGATTCAATGCTGTCGATTAAAAACACCTGTCATTGCCTGACGCTGGCTGAATGCAGTCTAGATGCCTTTGACTGGGTGGTGTCGCTTTACCAGCCGTAAAAGCGGCTCCAAGTTTGAACGTCGCCATGTGCGTCGAGAGCCTGATACTCTGGAAATTGCGCACCTGTCGCACACGCGTGATTAGGCAAAATTCTAAATTGGGTGCCGATCGGAAAACGCTTTGCAATCTCTAAGTCTGGCTGCCCAGCACGCGACATAATGCCATGCTCTTGGTTAGCGCCACTGATGGTATAGCCCTCAAGCACTTGTCCACTCAAATCGCACACTTGTCCGTAACCAAAATCAGTGGCTTGTTTTTGTGTGCCACGATCGCGACTCATCGCCATCCAACCCGCGTCAATAATGGCCCAACCTTTTTCCTCTTGATGACCGATCACGCTTGTTAAAACGCTGAGTGCAATTTCATTTTTTGTACAAACACCGACGTTGTGCATCACCAAGTCAAAAAAGACATACACACCGGCCCGCACCTCAGTGACCCCTTCAAGATTTTTTGCCGACAAAGCCGTCGGGGTTGAGCCAATGCTGACAATCGAACAGGGGAATCCTGCCTGGCGCAACCGCTCGGCGGCATGTACGCAGCCAGAACGCTCTTGCTCTGCCATTGCGATCAACGCCTCGGGGGTATTCAGGTCGTAGCTCGATCCCGCATGTGTCATGACCCCCATGATTTCGCAGCCTGAGCCCTCTAGGGCTTGTGCAACGGCTAAAAGTGCCGCTGAGTCAGGCTTGATCCCTGAACGATGATCGTCAGTATCAATTTCAATCAGCACCTTGAAGCATATACCCTGAGCCTTACCAAACGCGGCAATGGCCTGTGCGGATTGCACGCTATCCGTTAACACCTTTAAGTCGCAGCCCTTACGCATTAACGCAGCGGCTGCGGCCAGTTTGTTTGGCGCCAGACCTACTGCATAGAGAATATCGCGAATCCCAGCGGCAAAAAACTGCTCGGCTTCTTTCAAGGTTGAGACCGTAATGCCTTGCGCACCGGCCTGAATCTGTGCCTCGGTGGCCTGAACACATTTTGAGGTTTTGACGTGCGGCCTAAAGGTCGCACCTAATCCGGTCACCTGAGCTTGCATCCGCTCAATGTTGTGTTGCATGCGGGGTAAATCAATAAGGGCAACGGGGGTAATGAGGTCAGTCAGTTTCATGGGGGATCAGTGAGTTAGAGCTAAGTCTGTCAGTTTTGGGTTGTTTTGTTATTCTATTCGCTATGCTAAACAAATTTGGCCCACTCTTGGCCACCCTCCTCTTTAAGCTCGTTGGTGCGTTGCCACTGAGCGTCGTGCAAGCTCTTGGCTGGTGCGCCGGCTGGCTGGCCTGGCGACTGCCGGGGCGCTACAAGCGGCGAGCCGCTGACAACCTCAAACAGGCGTTTCCGGATTCGACCGCGCAAACGCTACGTGCCGCTATGCTCAGTTCTGGGCAACTCATCTACGAGATGCCCTTTTGGTGGACGCGACGTGATGACGCGTTTTTGAATACAAAGCTCGCGTGCGATAACTGGCAACAGTTTGACGACGCCTTGGCGCTTGGCAAAGGTGTCATCTTGCTATCGCCTCATGCAGGGTGTTTTGAGCTGCTAGGGCCTGTTTACAGCAGCCGCTATCGCTCAACCGTACTGTTTAGACCACCTCGGGCGAAGTGGCTTCAAGACTGGATCATCAAAATGCGTTCGCGCCAGCAGCTGACAATGGCACCCGCTAATCAAACCGGGGTGCGGACCTTAGTAAAAACGTTATTACGTGGCCACACCGTAGGCATTTTGCCGGATCAGGTACCCCCCGAGGGCGAAGGCGTCTGGGCACCTTTTTTTGGTAAACCGGCCTACACCATGACTTTGGTGCAAAGGCTACAAAAATTGTCTGGGGCACAGATCTTTATTCTTGGTGCCAAACGCGAAGCCATAGGGCGCGGCTATACGCTTAAATACAAGAAACTTGAGCAACCCTTGCCCGATGACATCACCGCGGCAGCAAACATCATCAACCAAGAGATGGAAGCCATGATTGCGCAAATGCCCGAACAATATCTGTGGGGCTATAACCGCTACAAAGCACCTAAAAATAAAAAGACCCAAGAGCGCGCTGAACTCACTACGTAGAGCTTGGCAAAAGGCGCTGTCGTCAGAGACTAACCAGGACATTCAAATATAGTCTACCGTCGAGCAGCGCACCGCGGCACGCTGCTTGGAGTTCAAGGTCGGGGACTGAAAGATCAAGGCTTACGTGCGTGCGTCGTAATCACTTCTAAGGCTTTGCGCCCAGTGCTGTTGATGACCTGCGTGCTCACCACGGCGGTCATGCGACCGCGGTGCACGATCGTTGACGTTGCTGAAATGTTCTCGCCTTCTCCGGGGCTAATGTAAGTTGCTGTCACGCCCGACAAGAGCCATTCAGAGCCTAAGGCCGCAGCTGCGGTTTCCATGCCCAAGGCAAGCACAATACCGCCCTGTACATGCTTCACGCGATTAGCGATATGCGCGCCGTTCTCGATGACAACATGTGCGCCATTTTCTTGTACGACCGGATACAGCCCCAAGAAGTGCGTGACAAAGTTTCCACCCTCTTTGGTGGTTTTTTCAATGGCTTGTTCAACCCGCTGTAAAACCCAAGCTTCGTCTTCGCTTAACGTTGACAAATCTAAAGGTGGATTTTCAGGAGGCTTGGTCTCAACCCAAGGGATTGGATCTAAAATTTTGCCACCGGGCACGGGCAAGATCATGAAAGCGCCATGCCCAATACAGATTAAATCACCACCGGCGGTAATACGCGTTTGGCTCAAACCCTGCTGAGCGCTCGCCCCTTGAATGAAGCCCTGCGACTTGCTCGAGGCCGATGCACGGCCTAATCTTGGTGCCCCGGTTAATTGCAAACTAATCGAGACGGTTGCTAAGCGGGTCGTTTTATCGAGTCCAAAACGAATCCCTGTTGCTAAGCCCATATCGGCCAGCATCGCAAAGGCGGTCATGCTCAATTGCCCATCTTGATCAGCACACTGAACAGCCGCATCCATATGCACAATCGAATGCTGGTTATCAACGTCGTCGTACAGTAGATTAAAAAAATTACCGCAAAAGTGATAACCCGGCGTACGGTTTAACGCCACAGCAATACGGGCTCGCTCAAGAATTGGGTGACTGTTTGAAACTGGCTGCTGCATATCGCTCATCCAAGGGTTGACTGGCAAAAAACACTGAGGGCAAAGCGCGATCGATATCCTAAGCGATGGCGTACCCAAGCTGCGCATGATACTTGATAGAATAGTCCATAATATGGAATATTCTGATCAGCAAGCCAACTTCAGGCGAATACTCTGTTGTCTGATCGCTCGGCTCGCTAGCAAGTTTTGATGCGTTTAGGTAAAAGTGCTTACACTTCACATCTACTCAAACAACAAGTGCGCGGCGAAAATTTGGCACGCGCAGCACCGGAGACACCCATGACCACAGATCACACCGCTACCTTCAAAAAAATCGCCACAACTGCGGGCCTGGCGCTGAGTCTGGCACTGAGTCTGGGGCTGGCAGCCACGCAAGCTTTCGCTGCATTTCCTGAAAAACCAATTCAATTTATTTCGCCCTTTGCCGCTGGTGGCGCAAACGACTATCTGACGCGCTTAATGGCACAGCACATGGCCACTGAACTCAAGGGCGTGATCGTTGCCGAAAATAAGACCGGTGCAAATGGCATCGTGGGCGCCACCTACGTTGCTAAATCTGCCCCCGATGGCTATGCCGTGTTAACCGGTAATAGCGCCACACACGGCACAAATCCCACGCTGTATCCAAGTCTGCCCTACGATGCAATTAAAGACTTTGCACCGGTCAGTATGGTCGGGTTCGTGCCGCTCACGCTCTCTGTTGATCCGCGCCTGGGAATTAACAGCCTTGCAGAGTTAATTGCTTACAGCAAAAAAAATCCAGGGAAATTGGCCTTTTCAAGCAGCGGTGTGGGTTCAACGGGGCATCTTGCTGGCGAAGCCTTTAAAGCTGCTTCTGGCATTGACATGGTGCACGCTCCTTACAAGGGCGATGCACCGGCGATCGGCGACGTTGCTGCTGGGCAGATCGCACTCTCTTTTGTTGGGGTGGCATCAGCCTCAGCGCTGTACCAATCGGGCAAAATTAAAGTGCTTGCAGTGGCCAGCTCAAGACGCTCGACAACTATGCCCGATGTGCCGACCTTTGCAGAGGCTGGGTTTAAAGACATTGAAATTTCGCAGTGGTTTGCCTTGTTTGCACGGGCGGGCACACCAAAAGAAACGATCGATTTGATGAACGCGGCAGCAAAAAAAGTATTAGCACGCCCCGAGATTCAAAAGGGAATCATTACCCAAGGTGCCGAATATGAATATTCAACACCTGAGCAACTCGCGACCTTTACGCAAAGCGAAATCAAACGCTTTGGCGACATTATTCGTCGTTTGAATATCAAGGTCGATTGACGTACTGACGCCAAGGGGTTGCGGTGCAAACAGCCTCGCTCGTCAGTTTTTTAAAAAATTAACTCAAGCTTGAGATCAACAATGAATCTAGACCTAACTGGGCAAGTCGTGTGTGTAACAGGAGGCAGCGAAGGCATTGGCTTGGCTACCGCGCAAGCCTTTGCTAACGAAGGCGCGCACGTCGTGATCTGTGGACGTCGTCAAAGCAAACTTGATGAGGCTGTTGCCTCACACGCTGCAACTCAGGGCGGCTCGATCGAAGCTGTACAAGCAGACATGACGAAGCTTGCAGATATCGATCGGCTGATCGCGCACATTCAGGCACGATTTGGCCGTCTTGATATTTTGGTCAACAACGCTGGCACGGGCATTTATAAGCCCTTCGCAACTGTCACAGATGACGAGTTGCAAGACGGCATGGCGATCAACTTTTTTGCCCAATTCCGCGTCTCGCAACGGGCCTTGCCTTTGTTAAAAAAATCAAGTTTTCCGTCCATCATTAACATCTCTGGGCGCACCGCGATTAGGGGTAATTTTCCACCCGGCTCAAGCTGTACGGGCCCCGCAAAGGCTGCAGAAGTGCGTTTTTCTGTTGATTTAGCAACAGAATTGGCAGAATTTGGCATCAGAGTGAACTGTGTGATTCCAGGTGTGGTTAAATCCGAAGAGCGCTTTCGCTTATGGGAAAGCCAAGCAGCTGGTGGTCAATGGCAAGCTGATTCTGCCATCGCCAACCGTGACAAGCTCGAAACCGTCTCGGTGCCGAAAGGCCAAGCTTGGGGTGTGCCGTCTGACATCGCCAACGTTGTCGTGTTTTTGGCCTCACCCCGCGCCTCTTACGTCAACGGCGCAGCATTAACGGTTGACGGCGGGCCTCACACAAAGTCGTATGTGTCTCAGTTGTATGTTGAAAAATGATTCGTTGGGCGCTGTTAGGCCCGACGCAAGTAATTAACCCAGGACGTTTCAAGTGCGGTGAGTTTTAGCGCTAAATCAAACAAGCGCATCAAATCAGACCCTACGCTTCACGCTTGAAACAGCCAAGGATGCAATTTCAAATGAAAAAAATTATTTCTTCTCTGATCGCTTTGATCGCTACTTTTGCCACTCTGCAAACTCACGCGTCTGAGACGAATCATGCGATTCCTCAGGTCACCAACGAGTGGCGTACCTCAATCACGCCTTATCTTTGGCTAACGAATGTAGGCGGTAGTGTGTCTTACGGCGATACCAAACTAGCGTCGGTTGACTACAACGCACGCGATCTGCTCTCAAATCTGAACATCGCTGGGATGTTGACCCTTGAAGCTCACCACGGCAATTTAGGCGCAATGGCCGATTTGGTGTATTCAAAGCTCACCTTCCAAAAATCTGAAGTGCTAGGTCAACCCGCGCTCAGTTCTAACACCACCGCTGAGCAAGGCATCTATACGTTCGCGGCAACCTATACGCTTCACAATACGAAAGACGTCTATCTCGATGGCTTGGCTGGCGTACGTGTGATGAACGTTGTGACCAGAACTGACCTGAAGGTCGTGGATTCTCAGTTTGGCGCAAGTAACTCACTAGCCAAAACCAGTACCGCACCGATTGCCGGGGTAAAAGGACGTGTGCGTCTGGGTGACTCGGATTACTTCATACCGTTTTACTTGGATGTAGGTGGCCTGGGGCAAGACACGGTCGTGACCACTCAACAAATGATCGGTGTTGGCCATGCGTACGAATGGGGCGATGCCACGATTGGTCTCAAAAACCTTTACAACAGGCAAAAGGCGGATGGTTTTACGACCACTCAAAGCCTTTTTGGTGTTGTAGCAGGCCTATCGTTCAAGTTTTAGTCAGCTAGTCCTACTCAGCTTGTACTAGTCGGCTAGCACTTCTAGCGCAAGCTCAAAGGTGACAAGCACGGGGTTTTTGCCTCGTGCGAGACGGCCTTCTGAGACCCCTCCTTTGTAATCCACCATCGACACGTCAAGCTGCGCTTGCGTCTGACCCGCCGAGTCTGTGCAAATTTCACCTCGACGGATGAGTAACTCTGTCACAAAGGGTTCGACCACACGACCATCGTCAAAGACTGCGCCGACTGTGCTTCCGACGCCGCCTTGGATCGTGGCACGCGTGATGCCGCGCTGGCTACAAAACATTTCTAATGCCGTGCAAATATCAACATTGGGCGCAACGCGAAGTGTGTAGCCTTTACCACGTGGTTGATGACTTGAAGAAGAGGTTCTATCTGCAACCGTCGCGCTCTCAATCTCAACGGGTTGATCTGGAGGGGCCACACTTTGCACTGGTACAAACAAACTGAAATTGGTTTCAGTATCGGGGCAAACTGTAAACGTTGCACCACGAGCCGCCACGCCTTGGGCACGAATCGGGGTGTTCACTTGAATATCATCAGGTAACAAATGGCCACAATGCCGACGCCCGCTTTCCTCAATCCAGATCGCATGGCTGTGTAACCAAGGCTTGCCATCGCGTTGGCCAAACGTCACCGACGCCGTTTCAAGACGAACCGCACCTTCAACGGGATAGGTATCGCTGAAATACACCGCGTGTGCAGACGTTTTTGCCAGAGCGGGCATCACATACGAAAACGGCTCGAAACCACCACCTTGCATGCGAAACGTGGCGCATTGCGCCCCGATGCGTTGCATCGACTGGGCCACCGCTTGCATCAACGTCATGTGCGCGGGCAGGTCAAGCTCGAAAGGCTCAAGCTCAACTTGCTGCGCCGCAACGCGCTGTGGGCTTGGTTGCCCCGGATGTTGAATACTGCGCATCGAACTTACCTTTTGGTTTCGTGAAGCAACATAGGGTGTGATCATAGGAGATTATCGCGTACATTCCAATTCGTTATCAGCATGGTAAGGTATTGTCTGATCTCGCTTCATCTGATCTTGAAATATGAAAAGCTTTGCCCCCTCTGCAATGATGTTAAGCGTCGCGGTTGTCTCGGCGCTGGTGCTCAATGCAGTCCCGATTCTGGCGCCGGTGGCCGCCGAAGCGCTGGCGATCTCCCCTGAATGGATCGGCTATTTCATCTCGATTGTGTATGTTGCAGGCATGATCGCTGCGCTCGTGTCTGGCAACTTTATTGTCAGGTATGGTGCGACCCGTATCAGCCAGATTGGCCTCGCGTTGTGCGCGCTGGGCTTGGCGTTGGTGGCTTGTGGCAACCTCACACTCATCGTGCTGGGCGCAATCATTATGGGGATCGGCTACGGCCCAATCTCACCAGCAAGCTCGCACGTATTGGCGCGCACCACACCGCCTGGTCGGCGCAGCCTTACGTTTTCGATTCGGCAAACGGGCAACCCCATCGCGGGCTTTTTAGCGGGCTTGGCGGTACCCGTGCTCGTTGTAGTGACTGGCTGGCAAATCACCTTGTTTTTAGTGGCGGCACTCTTGCTGGCCTTTGTGTGGGTTGCCGAACCCTTTCGCAAAGACTTGGATAGCGACCGTATCGCCTCAAGCCCCTTCTCGTTAGCGCAAATCACGCAGCCCATCAAACTCGTGTTTATGAACCGCGACTTGCGCGAGCTTGCCATTGTTTCGTTTGTGTTTTGCGGCTTGCAGATGATTTTGACGAGCTATTTAGTCACTTATCTCACCCTTGAAATCGATGTGTCTTTTGTGGCGGCGGGCTTTGTACTTGCCATGACTCAACTTGCGAGTGTGTTCGCGCGCGTATTTTGGGGTTGGGTCGCAGACCGTTTTTTATCGCCCCGTAAAGTGATGGTCATCCTGGGGGTAATCATGGCGGTGTGCGCGGTGCTCACTGGCCTACTCACGTCGACCTGGTCTTACGGGATGATTATCTTTTTGATGGTCATTTTTGGGGCCTCGGCGATTGGCTGGAACGGCGTCTATATGGCGGAAGTCGCTCGTGTATCGCCACCAGGCATGATCGCCTCAACGACTGGGGCCTCGCTGTTTTTTACCTACCTCGGCGGTATCGTTTGCCCCTCGGGCTTTGCTTTTGTGATCATGGTGACCAAAAGCTATCAGTACGGTTTCATTATTTTTGGTCTGTTAGCGCTTGTCGCTAGCCTAAATCTGCTTTTTAGTAAAAAAGGGTAACTTGCCTGCGCGCACCAAGTATTTCGGTGCAAGCGACTGAGATCTTGAGCAAAACAGTACCTTCTTCGAGACTTGCGCCCAATCAAAGCAAGATTCGCTGAAATTGCGATAATAGCGGTTGCTTTCATCGATTTAGCGACTAGGACATCCCCTCATGGATTTTTCACTGACCCCGGCGCAGCTTGAGCTGCAACAGCGCACGCGCAGCTTTATTGCTGACAAAATCATTCCGTTTGAAAAAGACCCGCGCGCCACTGCACATGGCCCAACACCAGAGTTGCGCGCTGAGCTCGTAGAGCTTGCCCGTGCGGCAGGTCTGTTAACACCCCACGCCTCGGTTGAGTTAGGTGGCATGGGCTTGAGTCATGTTGATAAAGCCATCGTGTTTGAAGAGGCCGGCTATTCAACGCTCGGCCCCACCGCCATGAACATCCATGCGCCCGACGAAGGCAATATCCATTTGATGGAAATCGTTGCCACCGAGGCGCAAAAAGAACGTTGGTTGCGCCCACAAGTGCAAGGGCTGACGCGTTCGTGCTTTGCCATGACCGAGCCCGCACCCGGTGCAGGCGCTGACCCTGGCATGATGATGACGACCGCCGTCAAAGACGGTGACCATTACGTGATCAACGGCAACAAATGGTTTATCACTGGTGCTGAAGGTGCCACCTACTGCATCATCATGGCCAAGATGGAAGACGGCTCAGCCACGATGTTTTTAAGTGACATGAATCGCGAAGGGATTTCGATCACTCGCCAAATGGATGCGATGGACAGCTGCTTTGCCGGCGGCCACTGTGTCATGAAGTTTGAAAATGTTCGTGTGCCCGCAACCGATGTGTTAGGTGAAATTGGCCGTGGCTTTAAATACGCACAAATTCGTTTGGCGCCTGCGCGCTTAACGCACTGTATGCGCTGGCTTGGCCAGGCACGTCGTGCGCACGATATTGCCACGCAATACGCGCGTACCCGCGAAGCCTTTGGTCGTATCTTAGGCAAACACGAAGGCGTTGGCTTTATGCTGGCCGATAACGACATGGATCTGCAAACTGCGCGCTTGCACATTGCACATACCGCTTGGCTGTTAGATCAAGGCCATAACGGTAACTTTGAATCGAGCCGCGCCAAAGTCACCTGTTCTGAAGCCGAGTGGCGCGTGATTGATCGTTGCGTTCAAATCATGGGCGGACAAGGCGTCACGGGCGAGACGATTGTGATGCGAATCTTTATGGATATGCGTGGCTTTAGGATTTATGACGGTCCAAGCGAAGTGCATCGCTGGAGCATGGCCCGCAAGATTATCGACGGCTTGGGGAAAACAGCGTGAGTGAAGTGCTAAACATGTTTAGTTTGAAAGGCCACGTGGCGCTCGTGACGGGTGCCTCGAGCGGCATTGGCCATCATCTTGCGCACACGATGGCAAAAGCCGGTGCGCATGTGATCGTGGCGGCACGTCGTGCCGATAAGCTTGCAACGCTTGTGGCTGAGCTTCAGGCCGCTGGCGCAAAAGCCGATGCCGTCTCGTTAGATGTCACCAGCCAAGCCAGTGTCAAAGCTTGCTTCGATCAAATCGAAGCGGTGGCAGGCGTGGCAGACATCATCATCAGCAATGCAGGCACCACCGTTGCCAAGCCCGCGCTTGACCAAACTGAAGAAGATTGGGATAGCGTGTTAGATACCAATCTAAAAGGTTGCTGGATGGTCGATACCGAAGCCGCCCGACGTTTGGTCAAACTCAAAAAGCCTGGCAGCATTATCAATATCTCGTCGATTTTGGGCGCACGCGTTGCAGGTGCGGTAGTGGGATATTCGGCTTCTAAGGCGGGTGTTATCCAATTTACAAAATCACTTGCGCTTGAGTTTGCTCGCTACGGGATTCGCGTTAATGCCCTGCTACCTGGCTACGTGATCACTGATTTGAATCGTGAGTTTTTATTAAGCGAGCCAGGGCAAAAGCTGATGGCCCGCGTGCCCTCGCGCCGGTTTTCTGAATTGTCAGATATGGATGGCCCAGTGTTATTGCTGGCCTCTGACGCTGGGCGCGCGATGACGGGTACTTCAGTGACGGTTGACTGGGGTCACTCAGTGAGTTCGTTATGAGTGAGGTCGGTTCACAAAATACAGGTGGTGCTAGCGCGCCATCTGGTAGCGATACTCGATCACCGAGCGAGACCACCACTAGCGTTCAAACCGTGCCGCATAAAGACTTGGGGGCAGCGCCCTTTGATTCAGCGGTACTTGCTGACTGGATGCACGGCCAAGGCTTTTTAGACCGCCCTGCTCTTGCGGTAAAGCCGTTAACAGGTGGTCAGTCAAACCCAACCTTTCTGTTAACCAGTGGTGCGCAACAATTTGTGTTGCGCAAAAAACCACCAGGGGTATTGTTGCCCTCGGCACACGCAGTTGATCGCGAATATCGCGTCATGCAAGCCTTGCAAGGCAGCGAAGTACCGGTGCCCAAGCTATACGCCTACAGCGAAGATTTGAATATTGTCGGTACGCCGTTTTATTTAATGGAATTTTTAAACGGCCGCGTGATTGTCGATCAATCACTACCGGGTTTTACACCTGCTGAACGTGGCGCCATTTACACCGACATGAATCGGGTGATGGCTGCACTTCATAAAGTTGACGTCAACGCAGTCGGCCTTGAAACCTTTGGCCGCGCCGGCAATTATTTTGGCCGCCAGATCGCCCGCTGGAGCCGTCAATATCAAGAGTCGCGCAGCGAAGACATCAGCGCCCTTGAAGCCCTGATTGAATGGTTGCCCGCCAATATCCCCGAAGGCGATCAAACCACGATTGTGCATGGCGACTATCGCTTAGATAATTTAGTGCTGCACCCCACCGAGCCCCGCGCCATTGGTTTGCTTGACTGGGAGCTTGCCACGCTCGGCCACCCGATGGCTGATTTTGCCTATCACTGCATGAGTTGGCATATCCCCGCCTCGTTGTGGCGCGGCATTGGCGGCTTAGATCTTAAAGCGTTAGGCATCCCCAGCGAAGCCGACTACATCAAACAATATGGCGCCGCTACAGGGTTTGAAGGCATCGAGCACTGGGATTTTTACATCGCCTACAACCTCTTTAGAATCGCTGCGATTTTGCAAGGGATTGCTCGGCGCGCGCAAGATGGTACTGCTGCGGCGAGTGATGCGATTGAGACGGGTAGTAAAGCGAAGCCGCTGGCCGAGATTGGCTGGAAGTATGCGCAGCGGTATGAGGCTAGTCGCAAGCGGTGAGGTTGGCTGCTGATTTGTTGTTAATCGAATTAGTGCGCACTGTCAGTCCCTAGCGCTATACCAACGGTCCACTCTTTGGCCATATTGGTGTAGAGGCTAGGATCAATTCGCGAGTCTTGTTTTGCTTCTTGTAAAACTTGTGACATTGCATCGCTGATGCGCTGCAATGTTTTTTCGGGTGAAACCACTCCGCAAACCGAGCGCCCAAACTCTAGTAATTCTTTGCGTGTTGGATAGCTACGACTGCCATGCCGCCCCTTTATAAGTTTCAAGGCCATCGTTCTATCGATATCTTCAAAGCCGCCTGGTCTTTCAAACTTATATATAGTGGTTGTTACAACATCAAAAAGGGGTGACAGCCTAACAGAGCTGTCGTTTTTCCCCTGATAAAGCATCCCGAAATTCTTTAAATGAGCATCTCCGTTTCGAACCATAATCGACAGGCTTAATTGCTCAAAAAACGCTAAACGGTCTAGAGCCGCTTTCGATGAAAATTGACCAATGAGTTCAGCAAGATATTGATAGTTACCAAAGTATTTACGATTATCGAGGCGGTCGTTGACCCTTAAATCCATCAACGCGGCCATATCTTCAAAACCAAGTCGTTGACCTTGCTCTGTTACATCAAAACGATCAATTACTAAAAGCTGCCCGTCATCTGATAACTCAAAGCTCGGCACGTTCATTTCAGCTATGCGCGCGACACTTAAACAAAGATATTCGTTAGCTGCAAGCCCCGGAAACTCAGCGCCTGCTGCCTTCACGATCAAATCGGGTATCGGCAATGACGCTTTACTAGGGATCATGATTTTGGGCTGGACACCAGAAATCCCGATACCAGTCGAAAGGTACGTGTTCACTAGATCTCGAAACAACGAATCGCTAAAGGGAGTCTTTAATAATGTCGCTTTGCTAAGCGTGTGACGAACGGCTGGTGCTTGGCGGTCGGGTAAAACATAACCCACGCGCCCAATTGCGTTATCACCCATCATCGCCAGCAAATGCATCTTGTTTAATTTACGTTTCGGAAACATCTCAAAAATTCGCTGAAGTAAAAACCCCTCAGGCAAATTCATATCCATCGATGGAAACAATTCACTATCGTTGAACGTCAATTGTTTTGGTCGCAGCAGTAAACTCACTGAGGCTTGTGAAGAGTCGTCGCGTAGGTACGAAAAGGTGTAGCCCGACTCTTTGGTGAGCTCGGCCGAGACTGGCATCGCCGGAACGTCAGAGGCGATGGTGATCGCTAAACGTTTAATCTTTTCGGGGATCAAGTCAATAGTCATCGTCGTCTTCCATTTCTTGTAGCGTACGGCGCCGCATCTCTTCGCGTGTTGGAAGCCCAAGGCCTACAATTTCGATCGTGTGGCCCATCGCAGCAAGAATTGCTAAAAGTGAGGTCAACGACACATCTCGACCTTTTTCAAGACGATTTAAAACATCTCGACTACGACCAGATTTTTCAGCAATTAGCGCAGTAGGCATTTGAGTAGCCTGCCGAAGCGCCCGCACCTGTGAACCAACGTCGGAGAGAAATCTGATCTTGTCTTTCATTGTTTTTTCATGTTACTTAATATTATGTCTTATATAAAAGACATTTTATCGATAAATAGAATATTTGTCCATTTTATAGGACATAATTATGCAGCCTTAAGCTAAAGCATGAACTTAAGGTAAAGTCACAAGTACTCACCGCAACAGGAAACCACTATGACGCATCACCCTTCGATTTCTGAGTCTGGTTTGGGCAATTGGCAGGATGCACCGGCGGTGATTGGCGCGTCGGTTGATGCGATTGATACCCCTGCTCTGTTGATCGAGCTTGATGCGTTTGAGCGTAACCTTGCTGAGGTACATGCAGTTATTCAAACCGCTGGCATTGCGGTGCGCTCGCATGGCAAGGCACACAAGTGCCCTGACATCGCCTTACGCCAGATTCACGCGGGGGCTGTTGGGATTTGCGTACAAAAGGCCAGCGAAGCTGAAGCCTTTATCGAAGTGGGCGTCAAAAATATTTTGATCACCAATCAGGTAGTTGGTGTGCGTAAAGTTGAACGCGTGGCGCGTCTTGCTGCGCATGCCCACATGGGGTTGTGCGTGGATAACATCGTGCAAGTACATCAGATTGGCGCAGCAGCCAGGCGTCATCGTGTGGCTATTGATGTGTACATTGAACAAGACGTAGGTGGCGCGCGTTGCGGTGTCACAACCCACGCTGCAGCCATTGAATTGGCCGAAGCGATTGCCACCTACTCACCTTCACTAGTATTTGCGGGTTTACAAGCCTACTACGGCCCCGCGCAGCACATGCGCAAACCCGAAGAGCGCCTGCAAGCCATTCGGTCAGCGTGCGATAAAGTCAAAGACATGGTCAGCGCACTTAACGCCGCAGGCTTCGAAGTCAATGCCATCACAGGTGGCGGCACCGGCACCTATCCAATCGAAGCTGAATCAGGTCTGTACACTGAGGTGCAGCCAGGGTCATACGTGTTGATGGATAACGATTATCACAAGAACTCGCCTGACGAAGAGGCCCCAGAATTGTTACCCGTTCTGCACGCGCTATGCACAGTGATTAGCGTCAGCCCAACCCACGCAGTGCTCGACGGTGGCCTAAAGTGCTTTGCCATGGACTCAGGCTTGCCCCGCATGACCCTGCCCGGCTGGTCAGTGAAAGGCATCTCAGACGAACACACCACCATCATCTCAGAGCCCGGCACTCCACCCCTCAAAGTCGGCGACAAAGTCAAGTTGATCCCTGGGCACTGCGACCCAACGGTGAACTTACATGATTGGTTGGTGGCAGTGCGTAATGGTAAGGTCGAAGAGTTATGGCCAGTGTCTGCACGTGGGGCTTTGTTTTAAGCCAGCACCCGAAGGCCGTGTGTTTTGACAATCGAAAGCAGCTTTAGCGCTTTTCCGTACACATGCCTTCAACGCATTCCATTATTGACATAAAGTCTACATTAACTTACACTATTAGTAATTTAATGTAGAGTTATGAATGCAGCCTCTCAGACAGCTTTTGGGTGCTCTTAAGCAGCTTGCTACCCCGCAAGCGTGCCTGTTCACGCCAGCGGATTTGCGCGCAGTACTTCCGCAACTGTCCGACGTTGCATTCAATACTTTGCTCAGTCGAGCGGTCAGCTCAGGCCACCTTCAACGAGTTTGTCGAGGGCTATATCGGTACGACACCTACCCTTCGAACCATCCCTTCAGCCTTTCACAGGCAGCAACCAAACTTCGCCCAATGGATTTGAACTATCTGAGTCTTGAAACCGTTTTGAGCGATGCGGGTGTCATCTCTCAAATCCCGATGAATCGCATCATGGTGATGTCCTCGGGTCGTTCTAGTATTTTTGACTGTCAAAACTGGGGCAGCATTGAGTTCGTGCATACACAGCAAAAGCCAGACAGCCTTGTTGAGCATTTGCACTACGACCCTCAAAACAAAATGTGGCGTGCCAGTGTGAAACAAGCCTTACGAGATATGAAAGCGACCCATCGCAGTACAGACTTAATCGACTGGAGTGTCGCGAATGAGCTTATTTGATAGTTTGGTTGACGAGGCCCTCCGTAATCAACGCGAACTTGCACCACTCCGGACCGTGATAGAGAAAGAGCTTCTTCATCACGACATCTTGAGAGTACTTAGCGGTGCCGGCTTACTAACTAATCTAACCTTTATTGGTGGCACTTGTTTAAGAGCATGTTATGGCTCGAACCGACTAAGCGAAGACTTAGATTTCACGGGTGGTGCGGACTTTACTCGCGATCAACTTGCAACAATGGGCGAGGTCTTAGCACAAGGCCTTAAAGATAAATATGGTTTGCACGTGGACGTTGTTGCGCCTGTGCGTGATGAAGGTAACGTGGACACATGGAAACTAAAAGTCATAACTCGGCCTGAGCGCAGAGATATTCCTGCGCAACGCATCAATATCGACGTGTGTGCAATACCAAGTTATGAGCGTCGTCCATTGATGCTTCGAAATCATTACGAAGTCGAAATGGGTACCAGCGGCTTGATTTTGCAGGCGCAATCGTGCGAAGAGATTTTTTCAGACAAATTGGTTGCGTTCGCGCTGCGACCTAACCGAATCAAAAATCGCGACTTGTGGGATCTAGGCTGGCTCCATCAAAAAGCAATCAAACCATCTCTTAATCTCATCGAACTGAAACTTGCCGATCATCGTGCAGACACGCAGAACTACTTAAACGCTTTCACCGCCCGAGTGAATTCACTGACGAATGACCCCAAAGTCGCTAAAGATTTTCAAAATGAAATGAACCGTTTTTTGCCTAATTACATTGTAAATGAAACGGTTTTAACTCACGACTTTTGGATATATCTTAGTGGCTTGCTTAGCAGTTACCTGCAAGAAGTACGCAGCGCTTTAAGCGGAGATAAGCCTAGCAATCCTTTTAAGATGTGAACGCGTGCTGGTGGCCACCACAGCCAAAAAACGCAACACCCCACCACCACCCCTCCCTCTAAGCTTTTCACAGCCATAGACGCATCGCGCACTCGGTGACATACTCAAACAACCTATTGCAATGACTTCGGTCAATGGTGCTTTCGCGTCTCACGACGCATCTATCTCGCTTCACCTTCGCAGATGCAAACTCAATCATTACTTCCTGGTGTACCGATCATTGAGTCGCCGTTTTTTGCCGACATCGCTGCTTCGGATTACTTTGCTGAGCACGAAAAAAAGATTGCTGCTGATCTGAACAAATATGGGTTTGCGATATTGCCCAGATTTTTTTCTGAGATTAAAGAACAGGCTAAACAGATACGCGCAGATTTGCAGCCGCTGTATGACGAGATGGCCATCAGTACGACCCTAACGCCAGAAGAGATCGCAGCCGAGGCACGTATACAAGATGCCTATCGCACCAGTCAAACCGTTAAAGACCTCGCTTGCGATGAACGCATCACAAAGTTGCTCACCAAGCTTTATGGTCGCCAAGCCTTTGCGTTTCAAACGCTTAACTTTAGGTACGGCAGTCAACAAGCTACGCACAGCGACGCCATGCATTTTCATTCGGCGCCTGAACGCTATATGTGTGGCGTTTGGGTTGCGCTAGAAGATGTGTTCTTTGATACTGGGCCCTTGCACTACTTTCCTGGTAGTCACAAGTTACCCACTTACGATTGCCGCCAACTGGGCTATGCACCGACAGCAAAGATCGATCAAACCGTTTACGAAGCCCTATGGGAGAAACTCACCGAAGCCCACGTCTTAGAAAAACAAACCTTTGAAGCGAAAGCCGGCGATGCCTTAATTTGGTCAGCGAATTTGCTCCACGGTGGTGAGCGAATTTTGCGTGCGGGCACCTCGCGCTGGTCACAGGTCACGCATTATTTTTTTGAAGGCTGCGACTACTACACCCCTATGCATTCAGATGTATTTGGCGGTGAGATCAGGCTGCGTGCGCCTATAGATATTGCTACAGGCCTGCCGCTTGAACGGCCACAAGTTGCACTGAAAAGCGCATCTAAGCCCAAGCCTAAACCTTGGTACGAAAAACTGTTTGGGTGGACGTCTTCCAGCAAAAAAGGCAAACCAAAAAAATCAACACTGCCGACCATACCCTTGCCCCTCGACTTTGATGCTGCGGCTTATCTGCATTTGAATAAAGACGTTGCCGCCTCTGGTATGGATCCGATCACGCATTACACGACGCATGGTTATCTTGAAAAGCGGCCCTACAAAATGAGCTTGCCCGAAGACTTTAACGCCATGAATTATCTTGAGCTCAATCCAGATGTCAGACAAGCTGGCTTGACCGCTGCCGAGCATTACATGCTGCACGGCTTTCGCGAAAAACGTCGTTATAAAGTTGACCCGACTTAGATGTTGACGCACGACAGCGACGCAGTTCAACCTAGTCGAATTTATATCGTTGAAGAGGGGCCTAATCCTTCGACGGATTATTTTATTTTGCCGCTTGTGACGCGTACACACGCGACAGTGCTGCGATGTAGTTGGAGTCAACTCCCTGCGGTAGATGATTTGCACGGTGCGAGTGTCATTTTTGTTCGCTATGTTACGGCTGCGTGGCGTGCCTTAATTGAACAGACCAGACACTCGCTTGCACGCCTAATTTATTTTATGGATGACGATCTGTTTGACTGGAGAGCAGCCCAAGGCTTGACGTGGCGCTATCGTTTTAAACTGCTTAAACGCGCAACTTGGCAACGCAAATGGCTGCTTAAGATGCAGCCCGAGTTGTGGGTATCAACGCCTTGGTTGCAACAAAAGTACGCACAGTACAAGCCCCGCTTGGTGCTACCCACCCCCTTGGGTCTTGCCAATTATTGCAATGAATTGCCAAATCACGCAGATTCGGCAAACGTAGAAATTAAGCATTCTGACGAGTTTCTGGCCAAAAACTGCAACGTTTCAAAAAGCGCGACCCGTGACACGAAGATACTGGCCAGAGGACACAGCAGTGACTCAAGCCATCTAGTACCACTTTCGAAGCCGCACTCACCAGACATCCGCGAAGCAACAGATCCGGCCAAGGCCTGCGTCGTCTTCTATCACGGCACAGGTTCACACCAAGCCGAGATTGAGTGGTTGCTACCAGTGATTGAACTGGTCTTAAGCCTAAACCCGAATATCACCTTTGAACTGATCGGCAACGCAAAAACCCAAAAGCTCTACGGCCACCTAAAGCGTGTCAAGGTGATCCCGCAAATGAAGTGGCCCGCTTATCAAGACTTTATCAAGCAACCCGGTCGTCATATCGGCTTAGCCCCGATGCTTGACCACCCCTTTAATCTAGCGCGTTCGTACACTAAGTTTTTTGATATTCACCGTGCAGGCGCCGCCGGCATCTATGCTGAGCAAGGCCCTTGGCAAGTGTTTATTGAACCAGGCAAGCAAGGTGTGCTTGTGCAGATGGATGTGGCGAGTTGGGTGAGTGCGATCTTAG
Organism: uncultured Alcaligenaceae bacterium; assembly: GCA_937952975.1. Taxonomy (GTDB): domain Bacteria; phylum Pseudomonadota; class Gammaproteobacteria; order Burkholderiales; family Burkholderiaceae_B; genus Zwartia. The sequence continues at coordinate 405 of CALFXX010000081.1, read as the reverse complement.
ATTTAGCGGCCGCTCAAGCGCAGCGCGCAAGTATCTTGAAGGCGGCAAGTGACACCATCCATCAGCTTGGGCACGCTGCGCGACGTCAGACCTTTGAGCAAAATGCTGCGCATCAAGAATGTGAAGCAACGGCACAGCATCAGCTGATCGCGTTTGAAAAACACCCGGATCAGCGCAATGCCCACTGACCTTTCTCTTCTACCAATTGGCGTCATGTCAAAAGGTATCGCCGAGATACCCGGCATCGAAGCGTGGTTAGGCGATCGCGTTGTCAGAGCAAGATTCGGTCGCTTTTGGCAACCGATCTCAGCAGTTGCGGGTTGGGGTCATAAATCCACTGCGCAACAGGCGATGCAGTACGCCGATGCAAAGCAATTGCCATACTTGTCGCTAGAAGACGGCTTC
>CALFXX010000080.1 GCA_937952975.1 uncultured Alcaligenaceae bacterium | reverse complement strand
CCTCTTTCTTCACAACCAAAAACACCACACGAATTAGCTATCAAGTTTTTAGGTAATAATTTAAGTGCTACGCTTGTTGCGCAAAACCATCAAGTGTTAGGTGTTGTGCGCAATACAAACCTTAAATCAGAACACATGCAGCTGGCCCATATCGTTGATATTGACGGCACAACCGATTGGACACAGCTTCTGCGGAGTTGCGAGGTAGTCATCCATACCGCGGCTCGCGTTCATATCCAGCAAAAAGCCAATTCACCTCAAACAGATAACCTTTACCATTCACTCAATGTCGACGGTACCTTAAATTTGGCGCGACAAGCGGCCGCTTATGGCGTAAAACGTTTCATTTTTATCAGCACCATAAAAGTAAATGGTGAACGAACCACACTTGGTCGTCCTTTTCGGGCAACCGATATTCCAAACCCTCAAGACTCCTATGGCGTATCTAAACTAAAGGCGGAGACAGGCTTGCGTGAGATCGCGCAGCAAACTGGGATTGAGGTGGTGATTATTCGCCCGCCCTTGATTTATGGCAAAGGTGTAAAAGGCAACTTTCAGACTTTACTGAAATTTGTTAATCACCGGATACCCTTGCCATTTGGTTGCATCACTTCGAACCGGCGTAGCTTCGTTGGTCTTGATAATTTAAATAGCTTAATTACTGTGTGCTTGTCACATCCCAGCGCAGCCAATCAAACATTTCTTGTTAGTGACAATGAAGATGTATCCACTGCCGAGCTGCTCAAGAGGCTAGGTAAGGCGGTCAACAGGCCGCCGGTATTGCTACCTGTTTCACTAAATTGTCTGAACTGGCTAATGAAGCTATTTCGAAAAACCGAAGCCTTCGAAAAAATCGCTGGAACGTTGCAAGTTGATATCTCAGCGACGTGTGAACGCTTGGGGTGGAAACCGAGTGTGAGCCTAAATGAGGGCTTAGAAACGATTGCATGCGAGGTGCTAAATGAAAAGGCTCTTTGACGTATCTGTCGCGCTCTTGCTAATGGCCTTACTATCACCCGTGATCATCTTACTTGCGCTATTAGTAAAAATCACCTCACGTGGACCTATTATTTATGTAAGTAATCGTGTCGGGGTCAATAATCAAATCTTCTCAATGCCAAAATTTCGCACAATGAAAGTTGACACCCCAACGGTGGCGACGCATCTGCTGGCCAATCCCGATGCCTACTTAACAAGTATTGGTTCGCTGTTACGTAAAACGAGCCTCGATGAATTACCTCAACTGTGGAGCGTACTGATTGGTGATATGAGCCTGGTCGGTCCGAGACCTGCACTGTTTAGTCAAACCGATTTAATCGATGCCCGTACCCAGGTACACGTGAATCTATTGCTTCCTGGCATTACCGGTTGGGCACAAGTCAATGGAAGGGATAGTCTTTCTATTGAGCAAAAAGTAGAATTTGACAGGCAATATTTAGTACAAAAATCATTTTGGTTTGATTTAAAGATTATTATTTTGACCCTAGTCAAGGTGTGCCGCAGAGCTGACGTATCTCATTAAAAAGCGATGCTACGTCATGCATCACTGTTTATTACTGATCGAGTAACAAATTGAATCCTTTGCATCGCATCACCTATCAGCTATTGCATCTACCTCGCATAGCAAAACGCGTTTTGGTCTTGGCGATTGATTCGAGCCTTTGCGTGTTGACGGTTTGGTTAAGTTTCTATCTAAGGCTAGGCGAGTGGATCTCTCTTTCTGATCATATGAACTGGTTGCCAGCCGCCGCAGTTTGGGTTTCGTTAGTACTGGCTATACCTATCTTTATCATCAGTGGTTTTTATCGCGCCATATTTAGGTATTCTGGTTGGTCAGCGTTGGCCACAATCATAAAGGCTATCTTTGCCTACGCTCTGATTTACGCTGCGATCTTTACTGCTTACGGTATCGCAGGCGTGCCTAGAACGGTTGGTATTATTCAGCCGATTTTATTGTTGTTAACCATCGTTGCCTCTAGAAGCTTCGCGCGATACTGGCTGGGTGATTTGTATCGCGGTCAGTTAGACCGCAGCCAAACTTCGCGTTTACTGATTTACGGAGCTGGGGTTGCCGGTCGCCAACTGGCGGCGGCTTTGTCTGGTAACCAAGAGATGCGGGTATGCGGTTTTTTAGATGATGACACTCGCCTGACTGGACAAGTTTTGAACGGAGTCATCATCTATCACCCTGATACGCTAGCTGACTTAGTGGACTCGCTAAGGGTGAGCGACGTGTTGCTGGCACTACCTTCGGTTAGTCGCCGCCGACGCAACGAGATTCTTCAAAAAATTCGGTTGGCGAAGGTTTCTGTACGAACCTTACCAAGCGTGACAGAATTGGCGCAAGGTAAGGTGACCACAAACGACTTGCGAGACCTTGATATAGATGACTTGTTAGGTCGCGAGCCAGTGGCGCCCGATACGGCGCTATTGAGTCATAGCTTGATTAATAAAGTGATCTTAATAACAGGTGCTGGTGGGTCGATCGGTAGCGAATTATGCCGACAAATCGCCTATGTAGGTCCGTCGACTTTACTGTTAGTCGAACAAAGTGAATTTGCACTATACGCGATTCATCAAGAACTACTCTTGCGCATCGACACGACTCAAGTCAAGATCATCCCGTTGCTCGCCTCAATTCAAGATGGACCTCGGATGAAAGAAATCATTCATACCTGGCAGCCTCATACGATTTTTCATGCTGCAGCTTATAAGCATGTGCCGCTAGTTGAACATAATCCCGCTGAGGGAATTAAAAACAATGTCTTTGGCACGCGGACAATTGCTCAAATCGCACAAGCCGAAGGGGTTGCTAATTTTGTGCTTGTTAGCACCGATAAAGCGGTACGCCCGACAAACATTATGGGCGCCACCAAGCGCCTAGCAGAGATGGTGTTGCAAGCGATTTCAAATGACCCGATACAAAAAACTAACGTTGATAGAGACGAGGCTAATAAGATAAAGACGCTGTTTTGTATGGTTAGGTTTGGTAATGTATTGGGTTCGTCTGGATCAGTTGTACCTTTGTTTAAAAAGCAACTGCAAGCGGGTGGACCGATCACGCTCACGCATCCAGACATTACGCGTTATTTTATGAGTATCCCAGAAGCTGCGCAGTTAGTGTTGCATGCTGCAGCGATGAGTCGGGGCGGTGATCTCTTCGTCTTAAACATGGGGGATCCGGTCAAAATTATGGATTTGGCACATCGTGTGATTGAGCTATCAGGCCTGACGGTTAGAAATGAGTCTAACCCTGACGGAGACATAGAAATAGCGATTACCGGTCTGCGGCCTGCCGAGAAACTATACGAAGAGTTATTGATTGGACAAAATATTACTGCAACCCAACACCCTAAGATTATGATGGCACAAGAAGATTTCTTAGACTGGCAAAGCTTAAGCCAAGCTCTAAATGAACTAGAACAAGTGCTGGCCAACAATAATATAAAAGAAGCCAAACAACTGCTTCAAAAAATAGTTTCAGGCTACACGCCGAGCGCTGAAATCGTGGATTGGGTCACGATTGAGCAGGCGGTCTAACAACACCGAAACCCTTTGTATCATTCACACTTTATTGAGTTTCTACATTCGAAGGGATAACTTCCGAAAGAATTGATGACTTCATAGCAACCATAGGCCAGAAGGCTGACGATACCGACCACGTAAACAAGTTGAAGATAATTACACCTAGTCGAACTCGCTGCAATGGTCTGATGACGTTCAGTTTGAGAATATAAAAGTGCAACAAACACTGCGAGTAAAAATAGATTCTCTCTAATAATAAAAGCATGAGAATATAAATTTCCTAAAAAAGTTGCCAATATCAGAATACACACAGGTAACGCGCCTTGCCAGTTTTGTCTGTGCCTTAAAGGCCAAACAAAAACGCAGCAAAACAAGATAAATCCCATTAAACCTAATTCAGCGAGTGTTTGTAAAAAATAATTATGTGCGTTCTCGCCACCAGAGATCACCATCAAGGGTGATTGGCTAAAATCTGCTAGCGAAGACAATCTAAAAAAGGTCCCTTGCCCCAAACCAAAGATCGGAAACGCTGACCACATTCGCATCGCTGCAAGATGTAACTCGAGTCGCCATTTAGAGAGCCGATTCAACTGGTCGAAGTCATTTTGACCTAGATCCTTCAAGTTGCTAACAAGCTCTAGTAACCAGCCGCTGGTATGAAAAAAAATAAATCCTGCTAAGACGAGCCCGGTGGTGCAAAGTATCCCCACATACTTGACACTGATTCTTCGCCTTATTCCCCATAAAAAGTGCAGTAGAACAATGAGAGAAAAAAGTACGGCAAAGATCACCGAAGCCCTTGACTTGCTTAATACCAAGGCGACCCAGCATAAAAGACACACTGTTCCGGCAGCCCAACGCTGTGGGGTCGTATGCGTTGATCTAAATAAGTACCCATATAAACCCACCGCTCCTAAAAGCATGTGAGCAGCAAAAGCGTGTAGGTCAGGTTGAAAGCCATGTGCACCGAAACCAAAATCTTCGATACGGTATTGACTGGTCGTGATTGGTAGTCCGAACCCAGTCAAGGCTTGAACGATTCCCCAGCTAGCCGACAAAAATAGGCCCGCAAGCAAAGGCTTAAAGACGATCTGATCGCGCTCAGTGCTTGCTCGCAATAGTGGCAGCAAAGTGACGATTAGCGTTACAGACCCTGAATAAACTAAAAGGTCAGCAAGAGGAAAATAGTCATTCTTCCAGTCAAGGATTTTGAAGCTTAGTAAATGAATGAGTAGTCCCGCAAGTGAAAAATCGTTGCCAGACTGTGAAAGATTGCGTGTAATTGCAATCACCACCGAGCATATGATGAAGATGAGCGAGGCGGCCAAAGGCCAAGGGACGTTCAGTCGCGAGAGTTTGATTTTTTTGTGATCAGCAATCAGATGCAGGCCACTCGCCAATACATATCCAGCAATGACATCAAGACCGGGGTAGGCAATGAAAGATTTTTGCAACGGCGACCTCAAGTGCTCGAGCTGAATGTGTAGATTTGGCAAAAGCGGCATCATAAAAATTAAAAATGCCGTCCCCCATTTTTTTGAGATGATAGTGACAACTAATGCAGAGTAGAAATAGATGAGCGAGGGCCACCGCTCGGGTAAAGACAGCCCGTACAAATAGCTGGCCAAGATCGCTAGCATCGATAGGAGCAGAAAGACACTTGAAACATAGCTCAAAGCGGCAGCGCTGGCGAACCCCAGAGACCAGGGTGTATTATTTTTTGTAAGCACGATTAGGGCCCTAGCACCAGTTGCAATTATTCAAACGTCAAAGAACGCAAGTCGATCAAAATAAATTGCGAACTTTCAAAAACTACGAGTGGCTCGCTTGGTTTCTGATGTTGCTTCTGTACAAACGCTAAGATCATTTGCCAAGCAATATCGTTATTTTTGTCGAGTAATAAATAGGTCGGACGGTAGCGTCGCAAGTACTCTTTTCTTTGAGCGGTCGTCGTTTTCAGCTCAAAGAACTCTATTAACTGTATTTTTCTGGGAAACCAATCAGGTGCAAAGGCGAGCGGATGTTTGGTCGCAACCACTTTTCCAGCCAACGCGGGTATTTTCCAACTCCACTCAATGTTCGCTAGGATGATGTCGGACTGGTTAACGTAATCAGTTAGAAATTCAATCTGTATATAAGAGAGTTTATTGTTGACCGGTCTACCTAAATAAACGCTATGGACTACGGTCAGCATTCTGGGTAGTGCGAACGAAACCCACCAACAAGAAATCGTGATGAAGCACGTCACGATAGAAATTTGCCAGACAGTTTTGACTCGCTGGTTCGCCGAAAGCTGCTCTTCTATTAGAACGATTGCCTGAGCAATCAATACATTAGTTAGAAAGATAATGATCGCAACAACCCTACCAACCGCGTAGTTTTGAGACAAGCCACCAAATACATAAAGCGCACTCAACACCAAGAGTATCAAGCAAAGCGTTCGATTTTTGCTCAGACTCAGCCGCCAAAAGATAATCGGCAAGGCAATAAGGGAGGGCCAAATTCTAGGCACCACACTTAAATACATTGAGTGATTTGACCAGTTAAACGCCTCACCAGCAGTGCTGAGCATTGTGTAAACCGAATAATAAGGCCACAACATACAAAGCATAAAGCTACTGAGCAGCGTAACAGCTAAAAAAGCCAGCGGCTTAACAGCCATTTTTCGGATAACAACTGTCTGCGCGCAAAGACCAACAAATAAAAATAAGCAAGTGAGGGAGTGCGTGATTAAGGTGAAGGAGCAAATAACGATCAGACAGAGATGTAGCGCAAAAGAATATTGCCGCAATAATCGGTCGTTTAACCATAATCCAAAAAAGGTAAACGCTAGGGCAATTGTTGAGGGGTAGGGCAAGACACTATTAAAAATTTCAAAGTTATAGAATCCACTGAAGTGCCATGGGTCGTTACCCCAAAAAAACAAGTTGAGCAACACCGTGTAGAAAGCGACACTGTGGCGAGACTCGGTCTGTACGGTCGACAGGAACAACGGCAATGAAAACCCGAGCAAGCAAAGATTGATGAATCCGAAGCCAGAGAGAATATTGACTGGACTCATATCAAAAACACGACCAACGGTAGCTAATAGTACCGAGTAGGGGCTGAAAAAGGCGTGGGAGGCGGCTATCTCTAGTAGTGGGTGCTTAGGACTGAGAGGGTTCGTCATCAGTTCGCGTATGACGGCAGCGTGCTCCCAAAAGTCATCGGCCCAACTGCCATCCGTACTTTGAAGCGCGTATCGTGCTGCGAGTAAAAATAAGAGAATGACATACCGCTTTTCGAAAATGCTTGCGATCAAAGTCAGAATAACCGGGTAAGGACTTTTCAGTGGAAGCATAAGAATCGATATGACGATCGTTTGAAGTGCGAAGAACAACCTTTAATGCGTCGTTAAAGAATTGCTGGAGAAGGACTAAATCTCTAGCGCGCGGCTTGGAGCCAACGTTTTGCGACTCGTTATCAGGCAGACAACTTAACCCCGACACCAAAACGAAGTATGCAGTCTTAGATTTTAATGCGAAAATCGTGTGTAAGCGTACCCCGTCCGTGGGGCATTTAACTACACAAAGAGGAATGGTAAAGCCTCGTGACCGTGTGGATAGCATAGAGTTCAGTACCCATGCATAATACTGCGATGAGGCCGCCAATTAGCCGCCCAAAATTTAAAACTTTAAAGCAAACAAAATGAGCCTTTCATTAAAACCCTTAAAAGAAACCCTTAAAGCTATCGCCTTTCGTTATACACGGTTGGGGGTGCCAACCTACCCATATTGCATCGAGCCAATCCAATTAGCAACTTTGATTAATGAATTCGAGCGGGTAAAACAAATCCAAGGCAATATTGTTGAAATCGGAGTCGCACGCGGACTCACGACTCGGTTTATGGCAGAACATATAAAAAATCAAAAACTTGCTACTTCACTAGATTATTTTGCAATTGACACGTTCGCTTCATTTACAGCGACCGACCTTGATTACGAAGTTAAAAATCGTGGAAAAAATCTGCAAGAGCTAAGGGGCTTTGAATACAACGATTATGAAGTTTGGAAGAAAAACTTTGCTGAGTTTCCTTTCGTCAAAGCAATCCAATCTGACTGCTCTGTTTTTGATTACTCAAGTATTACTCCGATTAAGCTGGTATTTCTCGATGTTGATTTATACCTACCTATACAAAAAACATTGCCAAAAATTTTTTCGGCATTAGTATCTGGTGGTGCAATCGTTGTTGATGATATTTTAAATCAGACTACGTACGATGGTGCCTATCAAGCATACATGGAGTTCTGTGCCAGTCACAACATTGAACCGAAAATAATCGGAAACCGTTGTGGCATTATTTACAAGGACTAAACATTGGGCACGTTATATGTCTTGTTGCTCGGGTTCTCAATTGCTGGCTATCTCAACTGGTTGTCCGCCTACCCTGGTATAGGGTTGTATAAAGCCCCGTTTATTTTCTGTTGTATTGCTAGCCTGACGCTGTATGCCTTTGCGATTCTAGGGCAACTTGAAACTGGGCTTTGGTGCACCGCTGTGCTAGGGTTAAGCCTATTTTTTTTGCGCTTAAGCCGCTTGTTTAAAGGCAAAATAAGCCAACCTCTAGCTGGTGGGTCGATAACGTTATCTGCACAACGCTCAGTGGTCGACAAATTAGCTCTTTTGGTTCTCACGATACCTTTCGTTACCCTTTATATTGCGATCGACTCAAATTTTAAGTTTTTGCTATGGGATGAGTTTTCATATTGGGCCAGTAGTGCCAAGATCATATACGAGACCAATGCACTCTTCAAAAATGATTCACCAATCTTCTTTAAATCGTATCCGCCGCTTCAGCAACTATTTCAATACTACTTTGTCAAGCTAAGTTTTTGGTCTGAAAAAAACGTATTGTTCGCACAGATTTTTTGGTCTCTATCCGCAATTTTATGCGTCACTGGGTCGTTTGTTAAAAAACCAGTACATACCGCGATCGTTTTTTTAACTAGCTGCTCATTTCTATATCTCTTTGATTACAGCTATTCAACGATCTACTCTGATCCTTTACTTGGCGTATGTTTTGCTGCGTGTTTAGCACTTGCTATCAAGCAAGATGGCTCAACCACTTCTGTGGTTCTATTTTTTATTAGTGGGGCTGTGTTGCTATTACTAAAAGAAATAGCTGTTCTTTTGGTGCTGGTCTCGCTCGCAGTATTTATCGTCGGAATTGCTGGGTGCAAAAGGGCGCGTGCGCTAACCGCACGCGGTCGTTGGTTTTTTTGCGCTAGTCGCGTGCTGCTGGTCGTTCTTGGATTAATTGCAGTGCTTCAATCCTGGAGCTGGTACGTGTCCCATATTGAGGGTACGCGTGATTTGGCAGTCGGTAGCCTGAAAATTCTATTTGAACCTGCGATGCAAGCGCGGCTTGAAAAAACAAGTCTAGAATTTATTGCGCGAGTACTTAAGCCGGGTTACTTGCACCTTGCCCAACATCGCTCTCTGCTTGAACTCTCAGTCGTCTCATTGACAGGTTTGCTGCTCTCCTTAAGCGTTGCCCTCGTGTACGCCACGAATCAAACCGAAAGGCTGAAGTTTGGCTGGATTTTATTGCTTATCGCAGGTGGTGCGGCAGGATACACTTTAGGCTTACTTTTAAGTTACGCATTAATTTTTACTGAATATGAAGGAATCAGACTTGCCTCATTTGAGCGCTATCTTTCAACCTATATGTTGGCTTGGTTGCTGATTGTGTATAGCTTTCTGACTGCTAAATTTGAAACTTGGGATGGCGCGCGTGGGTTGGTGGTGCAAGTTTTATTAGCCGTTGCGGTGAGTGTGGGCGTGACACCCGCGTACTATAGCGATTTATATAAAATTGGATCTTCTGGTGAGGGACTGAAAATACGGCAGGATACGGAAGCCTTTGCTGCAAGCATCAAACCACATCTTAAATCTGATGATAAGGTCTATTTCGTGGCGCAGAAATCGAACGGCCTAGAGCGTGTCATGTTTTACTACGCCATGCTTCCCTTTACGACCTCCACTTCCTGGTGTTGGAGTATTGGGCCAAAATATTTCGAGGGTGACGTCTGGACGTGTAACTCTCGCTTACAAGAGTTAGTAAAAGAATTTGACTACCTCGCGTTGTTCTATGGTGATCACCAATTTTGGGATCAAGAGCGTACTGCGTTTGACGCCGCATCACAAGACAAACCTTTTGGACTTTTTAAAATACAACGTACGCAAGGTGCGGTCACAGGATTCAGTTTGGTTCAGTGAAGTGTGCTGACTTTTATTTCAAGGTTCAACTATACGATTGACCAGAAGATTTTCAGCAAGGTACTTCGAGGCGGTTGGTGTTAGATGCCCATAATCCCAAGTGGTAATCGACTCTTTGAGTCCATCGTCGGTATGTGTTAGGCAACCGATGGCATCACAAAATAACCCAATAACATTTACAAATTCAAAGCCTGCATCGGTCTGGAGGCCACGTAATAACGCACGATTGCTGGCTAAGACGTCCTGGTTAATTCCGACAAAAGTCTTTTTGGGCTTTGTTAGCCAAAGTTGTCGGGCAAGAATCTTAGGTAACTCGGTATTCCACTGGGGTGTGGGCCCCAAAAATAGAACTTTTTTAACACCAAGCGCTTTTAGTTTGGTGGAGATTTCAATCGCAACTTGTGGGGTATGTCCGTTCGCTTGTGCGATCACCACCACATCAGGGATCACGTCTCTGATTGTTTTAACAGCAAAATAATTTGATTGTTTACACTGACTTTCGGTTGAAGGGGCTACAATATTAGGATCGGGTAAGCACCCAGATGAGGCAATTTGTAATACTTGCCAGTTTTTAGGCATAAACTTGATTAGGCCTGGTGAGAGAGACTGAGCGTGAGAGTCGCCCCAAACGAGCACCGACTTTTCGAACTGAGGATCACGCTTATAACAAGACAAATCAAGACTATCAGTGGGCTTGCTATCTGCCACACCGCCCTCTAATCTGCCTTCTTTGAGGTACCTTGCGCCATTAAAGTATGCGCATTCACTTCTCCACTCAACTGACAAGTTGATTTTTTTAAAATACAACCAGTTGGGATAGCTATTTTCAAAGTAATTAACGAACTGCTCTCTGTCCTTCATTCTAAAAGCGAGGCCATCCAGACGATAGGTGCTGTATCCCGCAAGCCCAACAACAGCCATGAGTGCAGCAAGCACTGTCACCTTAAACGTGCCGAACCGACCGAAGCGCAGAGGGCCTTCAACAAACTTATACGTGAACCAAGCAAGCGCAGTAGAGACCATCACCGCGGTAATCCGTATTCTCAAGCTTGGCGTCTCACTCTCAACAATCCTTGCAAACGCGAGCAGAGGCCAATGCCACAAATACAAGGGAAAGCTGATTAAACCAAACCAAGTGGCGATCTTGTTTGAGAACAGGTTCTGATTGGACCACGCGTCGGGGCCGGCTGCAATGATCAGTAAGGCGCCCAAGACGGGTATGCATGCCCAAAAGCCGGGAAAACTTAACTCTTTGTTGATGCTGATAAAGCCAAAAATCAATAACAGAGTGCCACCAACAGACAAAATATTCACGATTTTCAGAGCGTGCCACGATTGTTCACGTTTGCGAGTAAAAGACGTGAGAACAGTATCGATTCTACGTTGAATTGTTGAAAAATCTTGCTTCTTATAGAGCGTTAGCCAAGCTAATAAACTACCACTTAATAGCTCCCAAAACCTCGTTTGCGGAGAGTAAAAGGTAGCAACAATATCTTGTTTGACATGTTGAACATTTAAAATCAAACTAGCTAAGGCCAAGAAAAATGTCATTGCCAAGAGATTAAATTTTCGCTTCCAGGCAAACCATAACAACAAGGGCCACAAGATATAAAACTGTTCTTCAATGCCCAGGCTCCACAAGTGCAATAACGGCTTGGTTTCAGCGCCATTGTCAAAGTAGCCGGCCTCATCCCATAAAATAAAGTTAGAAATAAAACTTGCCCCTGCGGCGATATGCTTACCAAGCTGTTTGTATTCATCCGCTAATAAAGCAAACCAACCAAAAGCTAAACAGGCTATGAGAATAAAAATAAGAGATGGAAAAATACGCCTGATCCGGCGAGCGTAAAAATCAGAAAAGATAAAAGTACCTTTATCGAGATTTTCAAAAATAATTGTTGAGATGAGGTAGCCAGAAATGACAAAGAATATATCTACACCAATAAATCCACCCTTTGCCCAATTGGGGAAAGCGTGAAATCCAACGACAGCCAACACGGCGAGGGCACGCAAGCCATCAATGTCTGGACGGTACTTAGGGTGAGTCAACGGTGCTTTTAGTGCTGTCATTAGGCCTACCTGCTGGCTCAT
>CALFXX010000079.1 GCA_937952975.1 uncultured Alcaligenaceae bacterium | reverse complement strand
CATTCGTTGAAGTCGAAGCCGGTATCGAAGGTCTGGTTCACGTGTCTGAAATGGATTGGACTAACAAAAACGTTGATCCACGCAAGGTTGTGACCTTGGGCGAAGAAGTCGAAGTCATGGTTCTTGAAATCGACGAAGATCGCCGCCGTATTTCGTTGGGCATGAAGCAATGCCGTCAAAACCCTTGGGAAGAATTCGCTTCTAACTTCAAGCGTGGCGACAAAGTTTCAGGCGCGATCAAATCAATCACTGACTTTGGCGTGTTTGTTGGCTTGCCAGGCGGCATTGATGGCTTGGTGCACTTGTCTGACTTGTCTTGGACCGAAACCGGTGAAGAAGCCGTTCGTAACTTCAAGAAAGGCGACGAGCTTCACGCAACCGTGTTGGGTATCGACACCGACAAAGAGCGTATTTCGCTGGGCGTGAAACAGCTTGAAGGTGACCCGTTCAACAACTACGTTTCAACTTACGACAAAGGCGCTGTTGTTCCTGGCACCGTGAAGTCTGTTGAAGCCAAGGGCGCGATCGTGACCTTGTCGCTCGAAGTTGAAGGTTATCTGCGTGCGTCTGAGATTTCGACAGGCCGCGTTGAAGACGCAACCACCGCGATCAAAGCTGGCGATAACATCGAAGCAATGATCATCAACGTTGATCGCAAGACACGTCAGATCCAGTTGTCGATCAAAGCGCGCGATACAGCAGACACTGCAGAGTCTATGCAGCGTATTTCTGAATCGAGTGCATCGTCGGGTACAACCAATTTGGGCGCATTGCTCAAGGCCAAGCTCGATCAGGCCCGCGACACTGAATAACTCCAGTGACTAAGTCTGAACTTATCGCTGCGCTGGCGGCCCGCTATACACAGCTGGCCGCTCGTGACACCGATTACGCTGTTAAAACGGTGCTCGATGCTATGACCGAGGCGTTAGCCGAAGGTCAACGCATCGAAATCCGTGGTTTTGGCAGCTTTTCGCTGTCTGAACGCGCACCACGCGTCGGGCGCAATCCCAAGTCGGGCGAACAAGTGTTGGTACCTGGTAAACAGGTGCCACATTTCAAGGCCGGTAAAGAGTTGCGTGAACGTGTCGATTTGAACGGTGCGGCAGCTAGCACCGATCCCTCAGGTGCGACAGACCATTGATTGATTAGAAAAACCGCCGAATGGCGGTTTTTTTATGCGCCAAAACTGTAGGACGCTTACAATCGACTTTTGCACTCTGGAGCATCAGCCATGCGCTACCTTGTCTGGGCTTTACGCTTAATTGTTTTTGTCGCTGTCTTAATGTTTGCCTTAAAAAACACCGACCCGGTGGGCGTGACGTTTTATGGCACGTGGGCGCTTCAAAGCGTACCGCTGATTGTGGTGATGCTTTCAACCTTCGTACTGGGCACGGTGTTTGGGCTGTTGCTGACGATACCCGGTTCAATCCGTCGTCGGCGCGAGGTGGCACGCCTCAAAAAAGAACTTGAACGCATACAAACAGCGGTGAACCCCTCGGGTGCCTCGCAGCTTTCGCCTGACGCCTTGGTGCCCTTGTCACCGATTTGACGCCAGCAGCCTTGTATCGCGTAAGTTTCAGTAGACTTCGCGCCTTCAATATTTGATTTTAGGAACACTGCGTGGATTTTGAGTCTTGGTGGCTGATTTTTGTGCCGTTGTTGTTCGCGTTAGGGTGGATGGCTGCGCGCTTTGATATTCGGCAGATTTTGTCCGAAACGCGTAATCTGCCCGATTCGTATTTTCGTGGTTTAAATTTCTTGCTCAACGAAGAGCCTGATCGCGCAATTGACGCCTTCGTCGAGGTGGCGAAGCTCGACTCTGAAACCACCGAGCTTCACTTTGCCTTAGGTAGCCTCTTTCGCCGTCGTGGCGAAATGGAGCGTGCCATTCGTGTGCATCAAAGTTTGTTATCGCGTGCTGATTTACCCGTTAGCCAGCGCGAGCACGCACAGCATGAACTGGCGCAAGACTATCTGAAAGCAGGCATGCTTGATCGGGCCGAAGAAGCTTTTACCGTATTGAAAGATACCAGCTTCGCACTGGCGTCCTTGCGCGCGCTGATTCGTATCTACGAGTCTGAACATGATTGGGCGCGAGCGATCCAGGCCGTAGAAAGCCTCAAAAAACTGGTTGACGAGCCTGTGCCACAGTTGGTGCATTACTACTGCGAACAAGCTCAGGTCGCCTTGGCGGCAAAACCCCCGTTGGTTGCGCAGGCTCAAGAGGCTCTGAAGCAGGCCGAACGTGCTGCCAAGGCGAGCGGTGCAGACTCTGGTTCGGCAGCTCGCGTTCGTGTGGCCTTAATTCATGCTTCGATCGCAGGGTCTGCCCAGCAACCGTTATTACAGCGTCAGTATTTGCAAAGTGTGCTTGACCAATCCCCAGAGTTTGCGGGTTTGGTTGCAGAGCAGTTGTTGCAAAATTTTTCTCAAACACAAGAAGCTGCTGAGGGCCTGGCGTTGCTGCTGTCGCATCACGACAAGCATCCCTCTCTGGATCTGTTTAACGTGGTGTTTCGTGCGCTGCGCGCCCAGCAGGGCGTGACGGTGGCCTGGGCGTTTGCTCGCCAGGCATTGCAAACGCATCCCTCATTGCTTGGGCTTGATCGTTTGCTCGAGGCTGAACTTGCCCATGCTGCGGCAAACGAAACCCAGCTTGAGAGCCCAATTCCCGGCGCCGATCTGGCCTTGTTGCGACGCTTGATTAATCAACACAGTCAGCGGCTTGATCGGTATACCTGCCGCAGTTGTGGGTTTCAGGCGCGGCGCTATTATTGGCAGTGCCCTGGTTGTAACGCGTGGGAGACCTACAAACCACGCCGGATGGAAGAACTTCAATGAACATATTTCCTAAAGACGCTGTCACCCGCGCCCGCGTGCTGGTGGTCGGTGACGTGATGCTTGACCGCTATTGGTTTGGAGAAGTTGAGCGGATTTCACCCGAGGCGCCTGTACCGGTAGTGCACGTAGTGCGCCGCGAGGATCGCCTAGGCGGTGCGGCGAATGTTGCGCGCAATGCCGTGGCCCTGGGCGCGAAAGTGACCTTGGTGGGTGTGGTGGGCGTTGATGAGGCCGCTCAGCGGGTCAAAGAGTTGCTGGCTGAAGCTGGTGTCAGTGCGCATTTGCTAGCGGATGCCGCGCACCCCACAACGCTCAAAATGCGCGTGCTTGGACGTCAACAGCAACTGCTGCGCATCGATTTCGAAGAAAAGCCCTCGGCGCAGTTACTTGATAGCTTGCAAGAGCAGGTAGCGCCTTTGTTTGCTGAGCACGACGTCGTCGTTTTTTCTGATTACGCTAAAGGCGCGTTGGCACACGTCGAGGCTTTGATTACCTTGGCGCGTATGCAAGGGATTGCGGTCTTGGTTGATCCCAAAGGTAGCGACTATCAACGCTATCGCGGCGCAACCCTGGTTACGCCCAATCGTGGCGAAATGCAGCAGGCCGTGGGTCACTGGACAAGCGAGGCTGATTTAGCAGAACGCGCGCAAGGTTTGCGCGATCAACTCGAACTTGAAGCGTTGTTGGTGACTCGCTCAGAGCAAGGCATGACTCTGTTTACGGCAAACGGCAGTGATCATGTTGATGCTCAGGCGCACGAAGTGTTTGATGTGTCGGGTGCGGGCGATACCGTGCTTGCTACGCTTGCAGTGATGCGAGCGGTCGGCGTTGAATGGCCTGAAGCGATGCGTTGGGCGAATCGTGCTGGTGGCATCGTAGTGGGTAAACTAGGAACATCTACAGTAACTGCCGGAGAACTTGCATGATTGTTGTCACAGGCGCGGCTGGCTTTATTGGCAGCAATATCATTCGCGGCTTAAATCGCCGTGGTATCACAAATATCTTGGCGGTCGACGACTTAACCGATGGCGATAAATTCGTGAATCTGGTGGGTGGTCAAATTAGCGATTACATGCACAAAGACGAGTTCCGTCGGGGCGTGATTGATGGCTTTTTACCAGGTGTGCGTGCGGTGTTTCATCAGGGAGCCTGCTCGGATACAACCGAGCGTAACGGCCAGTTCATGATGGACAATAATTATCGCGTCACCCTCGAATTATTCGAATATTGCCAGACCCATAAAGTTCCGTTGATGTACGCATCGTCGGCTGCCGTGTATGGAGCTGGCCCGCACTACGCCGAGGCACTGACAAACGAAAAGCCGCTCAACGTGTACGGCTATTCAAAGTTTTTGTTTGATCAAGTGTTGCGTGCTCGTATGAGCTCGCTCACTGCGCAGGTTGTAGGTTTGCGTTATTTCAATGTGTATGGCCCGCAAGAGCAACACAAAGGTCGTATGGCATCGGTTGCTTTTCACAACATGAACCAATTTATCGCTGAGGGGCACGTTCGCCTGTTTGGCGGCTGGGATGGCTATGCCGATGGCGGTCAGCTGCGCGACTTTATCTCGGTACACGACGTGGTTGATGTGAATTTGCATTTTCTTGATCATCCAAAAGTTTCTGGTATTTTCAATTGCGGCACGGGGCGTGCTCAACCGTTTAATGACGTGGCCAGTGCCGTGGTGAACACGATGCGAACGCTTCGCGGGCAAGCGCCGATGTCACTTGAAGAACTTGTGAGGCACGGTTCGTTACGCTATGTGACTTTTCCTGAAGACTTGAAAGGGCGTTATCAAAGCTACACCCAAGCGGATATCTCGGCACTTCGCGCTGCAGGTTACAAAGCTGAGATGCGCGATGTGCAAACGGGTGTGGCGGAGTATGTGCGCGCTTTGCACGGCGCAAGTGCTGTCGCTTAATCGTTCGAGCGGCTCAGTCACGACTCATTAAGAAAGCTTCGCGCGCGAGGCAAGCTTAAGAAGGGTGTTTGTTCGCGCGTTCAAGTGCTAACAGGTGTTTTGGCACAAGGCGAATTACGGGTGGACATTGCCTTGTCGTTTGCCCCATAAATGGCATACAAAACCTCAAGATGGCGTTGCGACAGCGCTGACCGCAGCTGCGGCCAGGCGCTGGTTCGCGTCATCTTTTTGAGAGGTAGTCATGAACCCTTTTCTTGATTCAACCGTTGCAAAGCCTTTAACGGCTGAGCAACCCCATAATCAACGCCCAATACCGACACCGCGTACGCGAGCAGGCTGGTCGTTTCCGTTTGCCCATCAGGCTGGCGATCGTCTGGCGCGACGTGCCAGCGTGGCGGCTATGCTGGCCGGCGTTGGGGTTGGATTGTCAGCCCAAGCGCTTGATCTCAATGCAGCGAGCGCAGAACAACTGAAAGATTTACGGGGCGTCGGGCCGCGTACTGCACACATTATTGTGCAAGAACGCAACCGCGCGGGGCCGTTCGAGTCGCTTGAGGATTTGTCTGACCGAGTGCGCGGTATCGGTCCTAAACGGTTGCAGACCTTACAGGCCGCTGGCTTACGGGTGTCGACGACACATGCGGTTTCTGGTCAGTTGTCGGTAAAAGATCAGAGCGCTGCTGCACACGCGGTGCGTGGTCGTGTCGCATCGCCTGCTGGGGTTGCGACACCGATGATCGAGACCTCAGCGCCTCATTAATCCTGCGCGCAGGTTCTGCCTCTGTACCAGGTGTGCGTTTGGTATGATCAACGCTTTGATGCGCCCCTCGTCTCGCGAGGCGTGGGGGTACGGAGGCAGCGGTGAAAAAAACATATCCAAGCGTAGAAAAGGCCGTTGGCAACACACCACTTGTGCGTCTGCAGCGGCTACCGTCAAAGATTGCACAAGAGCGCGGCAATATTGTTCTGGGTAAGCTCGAAGGTAATAATCCTGCTGGGTCGGTCAAAGATCGCCCGGCGCTGGCCATGATTTTGGGGGCAGAAGCCCGGGGTGAAATTAAGCCGGGCGATACCCTGATTGAAGCGACGAGCGGCAATACCGGTATTGCGCTGGCGATGGCTGCTGCGATGCGCGGCTATAAAATGATTTTGATCATGCCAGATAATTTGTCAGTCGAGCGTCGCGCATCCATGGCGGCTTACGGGGCTGAACTGATCCTCACGCCTGCCAGTGGTGGTGGTATGGAATTTGCCCGCGATCTGGCGACCAAGATGCAATCGGAAGGCCAAGGCAAGGTACTTGACCAATTTTCGAATCCGGATAATCCGTTGGCGCATTTCAATACCACAGGGCCAGAACTGTGGGATCAAACTGGCGGCGAAATCACCCATTTTGTTAGCGCGATGGGCACCACCGGAACGATCATGGGGGTCGGCCGCTACTTAAAATTAAAAAATCCGGATATAACTATTGTGGGTGCGCAGCCAGCTGAGGGCTCGCAGATTGCCGGCATTCGGAAATGGCCTGAGGCCTATTTACCTGCGATTTATGATCCAACGCTGGTCGATCAGTTTGAGTCGATCGAGCAAAAAGACGCTGAAAATATGGCTAGGCGGCTTGCTGCTGAAGAAGGCATCTGCGCTGGCGTGTCAGCGGCAGGGGCTTTGGTGGCTGCGTTGCGCGTTGCCGAAACCGCGCGTAACGCCACCATTGCCTTTATCGTTTGTGATCGCGGCGATCGTTACCTGTCGACTGGTTTGTTCGATCCGCAAGCTTAACGAAAGAGGTAGGCACCCCCTTGTTGTCGAGGACTATCAATTGTCGCCTAGGGCGCGGGCGAGGTCCGCGACTGAAGCTGCATAAAAATAGCTTCGGTTGTATTGTGTGATCGTAAAGAAGTTCTGAGTGGCCGTGCGCAGTTCAACCGTTCCAGCGCTTTCTTCGGGTAGGTCGATGACTCCAAGCGCTGCGCGCATCCAGGGGGCTTGTTTGGCGCCGGGGGCGAGCGTCGCACCAGCGGCCTGCAATTGAGGCCAGTCAAGGGTGGGTTTCAAGCCCCCATCAACCATTTTGTCTGCCCCAGCGGGTAGTCTGACCGGAACAAAAATCGGCAAGCCACGCTGCCAGCCATGTTCAACCAAGAAATTCGCGACCGAAGCAATGGCATCGGCCATATTGGTGCTGAGGTTGATCTCTTGGGCGCCCCGCGCACTCACGGCAAAACGTTTGATGCTGCCAGGCATGAATTGTGGGATGCCGACTGCGCCTGCAAACGACCCTTTGAGGGTTCTGGCGTCAACGCGGCCGCTCAAATCCAACTCGATTAAGTCTGCTAACTGGCCGCGAAACATTTCAGCACGATCCGGCCTTGAGGCGTCGGGGTAGTCAAAGCCAAGTGTGGCTAACGAGTCCAGAACTCGAAAGGTACCTTGGCTTTTGCCGTACAGAGTTTCGACGCCAATGATCGCTGCGATGATGGTTTGCGGGACGCCATAACGGGCTGCCGCGCGGTCAAGCTCGGCCCCGTACTGTTGCATAAACGCCTGCCCCTGAGCAATACGAATCGGCTCGACCACGCGGCCACGATAGGTCGCCCAACTGCGTGGTACGCGCGGTTGACCCGCTGCGACCGGAGCCACAATGCGGGCAACAGTAGGGTTATAGCGCGCCTCGTCTAGCAGTTGCAGTACCTTAGTTTCAGGCAGTGTGCGCTGCGCGGCTAATTCAATGCCAAAGCGTTGCATCGTTGCCCGACGGGCGCTCTCGGTTTGGGGGCGGGACGCAGGGTCAAAGCGGCTACTGGCCGTCTCTGTAGAGCCTGCGACGGTCTTGCCGCCTGAAGATGTGCCCGACGTGGTGTTTGAAGCCGCGCCTGCTGCTGTGGCTGTGTTTGAGCTTGCGTCTGCCTTAGATGCCTTGCCAGACTCAGACGGAGGCGAAGCGCAACCACAAAGTAGTGCAGTGAGTACACTTAATTGAAGTAGGCGGCTAAGGCAAAGCATACATTTTCCTTGTGAAATCAGCCGATATCATACCGATTGCCTGAGCCGAGGCGCGAGTTCCGGTAGAATCAGGGGTTGATTATCGGGCGTCAGACCCGATAGAGTTGTATTTTTAATATCTGGAGATCGTTGGATGAAAGTGCTTGTTCCTGTAAAGCGCGTCGTAGACTACAACGTAAAAGTACGTGTGAAGTCTGATCACACGGGCGTTGACATTGCGAACGTAAAGATGTCGATGAACCCCTTCGATGAGATCGCAGTTGAAGAAGCGACCCGTCTGAAAGAAAAGGGCGCCGCCTCAGAGGTGATCGCGGTATCTTGCGGCGTGGCGCAATGCCAAGAGACCTTGCGTACGGCGATGGCGATTGGAGCTGATCGTGGCATTTTGGTGCAAACCGATGTCGAGCTTCAGCCCTTGGCCGTTGCTAAGTTGCTCAAAGTCCTGGCCGAAAAAGAACAACCCTCGCTGATCATCTTGGGAAAGCAAGCGATTGACGACGACTCTAATCAAACAGGGCAAATGCTCGCCGCATTGCTAGGTTGGTCGCAAGCGACGTTCGCCAGCAAAATCGAACTCGGCGACGGCGTTGCACGCGTCACGCGTGAAGTCGACGGCGGACTCGAAACCATTGAGCTCAAGCTGCCTGCAATCGTCACGACTGATCTGCGCTTAAACGAGCCGCGTTATGTGACCTTGCCCAACATCATGAAAGCCAAGAAAAAGCAACTCGACACCGTGACACCTGAGTCGTTGGGTGTGGATGTTGCACCTCGCCTGAAAACGCTGAAGGTAGTTGAGCCTGCAGCACGTTCGGCAGGTATTAAAGTGCAAGACGTCGCTGCACTGGTTGACAAACTTAAGAACGAAGCAAAGGTGGTGGTGTAACCATGTCAATACTTGTCATCGCTGAACACGATAATGTTCAATTAAAAGGTGCTACCCATAACGTTGTAGCTGCGGCTGCAAAAATTGGTGGTGATATTCATGTGTTGGTTGCTGGTGCCAATGCCCGCGCAGTTGCCGAGCATGCCGCAAAAATCACGGGCGTTTCAAAGGTGTTGCTAGCTGAGTCGCCAGCCCTGGCTGACAGCTTGGCCGAAAACGTTGCGAAACAAGTCTTGGCTTTAGCCAGTGGCTATAGCCACATTCTGTTTGCTGCAACCGCTTCAGGCAAAAACGTGTCACCGCGTGTGGCTGCTAGCTTAGATGTTGCACAAATCTCTGAAATTCAAGCAGTCGATTCACCTGATACGTTTCAGCGTGCAATCTACGCGGGTAATGCGATTGCAACCGTGCAGTCAAGCGACTCTACAAAAGTGATCACCGTGCGCACGACGGGTTTTGACGCAGCGCCCGAGGGTGGTAGTGCTTCGATCGAAACTGTTGCGGCCGCTGATTCGGCCGGCCTGTCGACTTTTGTTGGTCGCGAAGTCGCCAAAAACGATCGTCCTGAGCTCGCCGGTGCGCGAGTGGTGGTGTCAGGCGGACGCGGCATGGGCAGCGCTGAAAACTTTAAAATTCTTGATCCACTGGCTGACAAGCTTGGTGCAGCCATGGGCGCCTCACGCGCTGCGGTGGATGCAGGCTACGCACCGAACGACTGGCAAGTTGGTCAAACGGGCAAAATCGTGGCGCCACAGCTGTACGTGGCGATCGGAATTTCTGGCGCGATCCAGCATTTGGCCGGTATGAAAGATTCAAAGGTCATTGTTGCCATTAATAAAGATACCGAAGCCCCGATCTTTGGTGTTGCCGATTACGGTTTGGTGGCTGATTTATTTCAAGCCGTTCCTGAACTCGTGACCACTCTGTAAGCTTCATTCAAGCCTGACAGAGTATTCTGACCCCGTCCCCGTGACGGGGTTTTTGTTTCAGTTTGTATCGAGGTTAGCTTCATGACTTATCGCGCTCCGGTAGATGATTTTCGTTTTGTGTTTGAGCATATTGCAGGCATGCCCGAACTCTTAACGCTGCAGGCTTTTTCTGAGCTTGAGCCTGATTTGATTGAGGCAGTGCTTGAAGAAAACGCTAAGTTCACAGCTGAAGTCGTGGCGCCCACCAATTGGGATGGTGACCAGCATCCGCCGGTTCATGCCAATGGTGCGGTGAAGATGCCTGCGTCGTATCATCAGGCCTTTAAACAATTCGTAGAGGGTGGTTGGCAGGGCTTGCGTCATCCTGCACAGTGGGGAGGGCAGGGCCTGCCCAAGCTGTTGGGCTGCGCAGCAACCGAAAATTTAAACGCGGGCAATTTAGCGTTTTCGTTATGCCCCTTATTGACAGATGGCGTCATTGAGGCTTTGCTGTTATCTGGTTCAGACAAACAACAAAAACTTTATATCGAAGCACTGGTGCAAGGTAAATGGACCGGCACCATGAACTTGACCGAACCGCAGGCCGGTTCTGATTTGTCTTTGGTGAGCACACGAGCCGTTGCGCAAGTCGACGGTACGTATCGCCTGTTTGGTCAAAAAATTTACATTACCTTTGGCGAGCATGATCTCGCTGAAAACATCGTGCATCTGGTGCTGGCCCGCATGGCGGATGCGCCACCTGGCGTGAAAGGGTTGTCGCTGTTCGTTGTGCCGAAGGTGCTCGTCAATGAAGACGGCTCGTTGGGTGCGCGCAATGACGTCTGGTGCGCGTCGATCGAACACAAACTTGGCATTCACGGGAGCCCGACAGCGGTGTTGCTGTTTGGTGATGATCAGGGCGAGGTGGGCCCTGGCGCGGTCGGTACATTAGTCGGCCAAGAAAATCGTGGCCTTGAGTACATGTTTATTATGATGAACGCAGCGCGCTTTGGCGTAGGCGTTCAGGGCATTGGTGTAAGCGAGGCCGCTACCCAAAAAGCGCGTGCTTATGCGCGTGATCGCGTTCAAAGTCGGGCCATTGAAGGCTCTGCCGCAGCAGTACCGATCGTGCAGCATCCCGACGTGCAGCGGATGTTGTCGACGATGCGTGGGTTGACTGAGGCTGCGCGTTCGATCGCTTGCGTGGCTGCCGCGACGGATGATTTAAGTCTTGAACATCCTGATCCAGAGGTGCGTCGCACCAAGCAAGCGTTATACGATTATTTAGTGCCCATCGTGAAAGGTTTTTCAACGGAGTGTTCGCTTGAGGTGACTTCACTCGGTGTGCAGGTGCACGGTGGCATGGGTTTTATCGAAGAAACGGGTGCCGCACAGTTTTATCGTGACGCACGTATTTTGACGATCTATGAAGGTACGACAGCGATTCAAGCCAATGATTTGGTGGGGCGTAAAACCTTGCGCGATGCGGGTGCGACTGCAATGGCGCTAGCACAAGCGATGCAACAAACGCTGCGTGAACTCAACACTGAAAGCGCACTGGCGCAGGTTGAGAACGCGGCAGGGTTGACGCTGATTCATACAAACCTAACGCTAGCTGTCGAAGCCTATGAAAGCGCTGTGCACTTTGTGCTCGATCACGCTAAAACGGATATCCGGGCAGTCTACGCAGGTAGCGTGCCCTATTTGATGCTGACAGGCTATGTCTTGGGTGGCTGGCATCTTGCCCGGGCTGCGCTCGTCTGCAGCGTAGCGCAACGTGAGTCGCGTTCAACACCTTTCATGCAAAATAAATTTGCCACGGCAGTGTTCTATGCGGGGTCAATCTTGCCGCGTGTGCAGGCACTGAACCTGGCGCTGTCTCAAGGTGTGGTAATGACCGAGGCGCTGACGCGCTCTGATTTGACGTTGTAAAGCGTTTGAGCTGAACAAGTCTCCACGTACGAGGCTTGTTCAGACTCTGAGCCTTTTAGCAGGCGATGCTAATTGCCTGGGCAAGAGTGATCTTTTGGGCGCTAGACACTCAACGGCCTGGCGCGTCTCTGCTAAGGCAACATCGCATCTAAGCTGGTATTGACCTCTATCAGTATCGGCGCATTCGCCTTGAAGGCGGCCTGTATGACGCTATCGATTTCTTCTTTGTTGGTAATGCGCGCTGACGCCATGCCAAAGCTGCGCGCCATGTCATGGAAGTCAGGATTAAATAGCGTGGTGCCGCTCACGCGTCCTGGATAACCGCGCTCTTGGTGTAAGCGAATCGAGCCGTAGCTCGCGTTGTTTGAAACGATAAAGATAATCGGCAGCTTGCGCTCAACGGCCAAAATCATTTCGTTACCCGTCATTAAAAAGCCACCATCCCCAACGATACACACCGTCGTGCGGGTGGGTTCGCGTAAGGCGCAGGCGACTGCGGCCGGTGTGCCATAGCCCATGGCGCCTGCCAAAGGTGCCATCAAACGTTGACCCGTTTTGAACGTGAAGTGCCGATAGACGGGCGCAGCGAAGGTACCGGCGTCTAGGCAGATAGTGGTGTCAAGCGACGAGTGAGCCTCGAGTGCGCGCACGACTTCAGTAAAGTTCACGCCCTTTTTTGCTTGACGCGAAGGCCAAGCCGCCCAAGATTGAGAATGCTCTCGCAGTGCACCCAGCCAACTCGCACGTTCTGGGCTAGCAGTTGGAGCAGGGCCGTGTGTCAAGGCTTTTACCAGGCCAACAGGGTCGCACACCAAGGGGAAGTCGGCCACGGTATCCCAACTGACAACGCGCGAATCAGGGTAGCAATGCAACAAGGTTTGAGGAGCTTGTGCGTAGGCCGGAAATTGATAATTCTGTGTCGTGATGTCGCCTAAGCGGGTACCCAGAGCCAGAATGAAATCGCTAGTTTGCAAGGTCGCCATTTGTGCTGCGGGATTTGAGAGCCCCAGGTCTCCAACAAAAAGAGCGTCATCATTTGCAAAAATGTCATGGCGCCTAAAGGACACCATGGTGGGCAGTTGCCAGTGGTGTACGAAGGTCGCTAACGCTTCACGTCCGCCCGGGCAATCAAAGGCTCCGCCTGCGATAACAACTGGCCGCTGCGCAGTTTTCAACTGTTGAACGATTGCCGCCAAGGTGTCGGCATCAGGTAACCCAAAGACATGAGGATGCTGTTTGAAGCTTGGCTCTGGCACAGTTTGTTGTTGAATATCTTCGGGCAATACCAACACAACAGGGCCCGGCACGCCTGACGTAGCCATACGAATCGCCTTGAACGCAGCCTGAGCGATTTGTTCGGGGCCTGTGCACTCAAACACCCATTTTGCGATTGAGCCAAACATTTTTTGGTAATCGATTTCTTGAAACGCTTCACGACGCAGATCGCGCGCAGCGATTTGACCAATCACAAGAATCATTGGCACGGCATCTTGCTGCGCGGTGTGCACTGCAATCGCAGCGTTTGAAGCGCCCGGCCCACGGCTCACTAAGGCCAGGCCAGGGCGACGTGTGAGACGCCCGTCTGCCACGGCCATGTAGCCCGCCCCGCCTTCGTGGCGGCAGGTCACGACGTCGATCTTTGGAAAGTCCACCAGTGCGTCGAGCAGGCCCAAGTAGCTCTCGCCTGGTACGAGAAAGAGGCGATCCATGCCATGGTCAGAGAACACTTTAAATAGGGCGTGGCTTGAGGTGAAGTTTGTCATCGCGGGGGTCAGGCAAAAAATTGGAGAAGATCGAAAATTAGCACAGTGCGGCCCATCTCGCCTGAGACGCAGTTTGAGTTTGCTTCTATAGGGATCAGTGGCTCGCACGATGGCTAACAGCTCGTTGGATTGCGACGAGGCCTCACAGCGACTAAGAATTTTTTTGTTGTAAAAAACAATCACTTTAATTAACTGTATTTGCAAACAGTACTGTATGCGTGTACAGTACTGTTTATGGTCACTGACCAAACAGTTTTGCCGGTTCTAGGTCCCCGGCAACCACCCTGGGTCGCTACGGCAGCCGGGGGTGGTTACTTAAACGTCATGCATTGTTCGTCTATTTCAGGAGCCCCACCATGCGTCAATCTAATGCACAGCAAGCCCCACGCGCCCAATTCGCCCCATCTTTTGCGTCTTCAGCCGCACACCAAGGCTCACCAAGCGCAAAAGGTATGTTGTCTGACATCCTCTTGTTGTCTTTTTGGGTTGCCATGATCCCTGCAGTTCTGTTGATTGGTAACGCAGCGGGTTATTAAGGTCATCATGCGGCTTAACTGCCCGCTAGTGGGGTCAACTGCCCGCTACGCGTTAGCTGCCCACCAGTAGTTGACTGCCCGCTTGGCGTTAGCTGCCTGCCAGTAGCACTACGCCTAAGGCGATACCGCAGCAGCCCACTAAGCGCCCCCAGCCAACAGGTTCACGCAACAGGTAAAGCCCCGCAAGCGTCACCAGCAGCATTGACATTTCACGTGCGGGTGCCACCAAGCTAACTGGGGCGCCATCGCGCAACGCATACAACACCAAAATATAGCCAAGTGGGGATAGAACCCCAATTGCCCAGGCAAGTGGCCAATAACCCTTCATGGCTGCAAAGGCTTGTCTAGGTTCTCGTGCCGTATGCGGCAGCAGTAGCACGGTGCGTGTGGCACAAGTGGCCCAGTCAAATACAACAGGGGCAATCAAAAGAGTTTTGACTCCATAGGCGTCAACCAAGGTATAGGCAGCAATAAATGCGCCAACCAAGGCTCCCCAACGGACTCCCACCATGGCTGCCGGTTGTAACAGGCGCCTAAGCTTGCCTTGAGTCGCAATCAGTAAGACGCCAGCCACCACGCATAGCATCCCGCTGACACCACGTACCGTAGCAGGTTCGCCCAGCAGTAGCAGAGCTCCCACGGTCGAGAGCATCGGCCCTGTGCCACGCGCAATCGGGTATACAACCGATAAGTCGGCCAACTGGTAGCCGCGCTGTAAACACAAGCTGTAGGCCAGGTGCAAGGCGCCCGACAGGGCGATACATCCCACGATTGGCCAACTCCACTCGTTTTGCTCAAAGACCAACACCCACACCACCCACGGGGCGTACACAATGGTGCAGCAAAGCCCATAGGCAAACACGAACGCTGAGCCAACGTGTGCCGCGCGCTTGGCAAGCAGGTTCCAGGACGCATGCGCAATTGCGGCCGCAATGACAAAGAGTAGGGCCGAAGAGCTCATAAAAATTTAGGATCTAGCATGGAGCTCAAGCTAGGATGCCTTGTAGAGTTCAAATTAGGATTCAAAAAATTAGGATTCAATTTAGAACTCAAACTGGTGATTCATTTAAAAATCAAATTAGAATTCGGCCCAAGAGCGAGTCTAGGTTATTCGTGTCACAAACAAGACACAATTGCCTTTGTAACATTAGGCGAGCCTCAAGATTGGCGTAGCACCCCAAAAATGTTGTAGAATCAATGGCTTTGTTAACGCATCCTCTGCCCGGTAGCGGCCCCTGAATAGGTCAGGCGCACGTCAAACAATACCGATCCAGGCCTTGTGCGCTGTCAGCGATTTTGTTGCTGTCAACGCCTAGAGCACTGGTGAAACAACCGAGAGCAAGATGACTTGGAGTTCATATGAACCTGATCGCTATTCTTGAGCAAGAAGAAATTGCTCGCCTCACTGGCGGTAAACCCGTCACTCAGTTCGCCCCAGGCGACACCGTTATCGTTAGCGTTAACGTCGTTGAAGGTGCACGTAAGCGCGCCCAAGCTTTTGAAGGTGTTGTGATTGCTCGCCGCAATCGTGGCCTGAACTCATCGTTCATCGTTCGCAAGATTTCTTCTGGCGAAGCTGTCGAGCGTACATTCCAACTGTATTCAACTCAAATCGCCTCGATCGAAGTCAAGCGTCGTGGTGATGTACGTCGTGCCAAGCTCTATTACCTGCGTGATCGCTCAGGCAAGTCAGCACGTATTAAAGAAAAACTCGTACGTAAAACTGTGGCGGCCGCGTAAGCAACCCTCAGCGTTAACGTTACGATCAAAAGGCACCCGTAAGGGTGCTTTTTTTTGCGTCAATATTTTGTGAAAACAGCAACGTACAAGTGCAACGTAAAGGCGCAATGTATATCCGCAATATACAAATGAAGGGTACGCGCTATCGGTGACCAAGATACAGCGCAGTCATTTGCTCATTGGCCAATAAGTCACCTGCACGACCAGACAATACGCAACGCCCTTGATCCAGAATATAGCCGCGATGACTAATTTGTAGTGCCTGACGCGCGCGTTGTTCAACCATCAAAACCGCAACGCCGCGCGTCGGAAGTTGACGCACGAGCTCAAAGACTTTCTCAACCAGACTAGGGGCTAACGCTGCGGTAGGCTCGTCAAGTACCATGAGTTTGGGCGAGGGCATCAAGGCACGGGCAAAGGCGAGCTGCTGTCTTTCTCCGCCTGACAGTTGACCTGCGCGCTGTGACATTTTTTCAGTCAGTGCTGGAAATAGTTCAAGCACTTCGGCCACGCGAGCTTCAATTTTTTTGACACCACGCACGACCAATAAGTTTTCGCGCACGGTGAGTGAGCTAAAGACATTTGCCACTTGGGGCACGTAGGCGAGCCCAGCGTAAAAACGCTCTTCGGCGGCAAGCGCCGTGAGCGACTGCCCGTCAAGCAAGATCTCACCGCGTACCCTGGGTAATAGGCCAAGCAGCGCCTTGACCAAGGTGGATTTGCCAGCACCGTTGGTTCCGGCAATTGTGACAATCTCTTGTGCGTCGACTGTTAAATCAATCTCAGCCACGATGTCGACTTCGCTATAGCCACCTGAAAGCCCTTTTAAAACAAGCAAACTCATGTCACACCGCCCATGTAGGCGAGTTGTACCTGTGGATCATCCAAGACGCTTTGCGGATCACCTTGCGCCAAGATGCTCCCGCGATCCATGACGATGAGTCGTTTAGCTAATTTTTTAAGTGCCTGCAGGTGATGTTCGATCAAGATGAAAGCGATGCCTTGTTGGTTAAGCGTCACGATATGCTCGCTTAACTGGTCGATGAGTACGGGGTTCACGCCTGCGAAAGGTTCATCTAGCAAAATGCAGCTTGGCTTTAGCATTAATACCCGACCTAACTCAACGAGTTTTTTTTGGCCGCCCGAAAGATTCAGCGCTGGGACATTACGTACTTTCGACAGGTTTAGAAACTCAAGTACCTCATCGGCTCGTTCTGACAGCGCCCGCTCGCGTTGCTGTCGCGCCCGTGTATTGATAAGAGCCGCAAATAACTGCTCGCCTTCTTTGTTTGGGGCTCCAGCCAATAGGTTTTCGTGAACGGTGAGGGATTTGAATTCGCGCGGTACTTGAAAGGTGCGCACGAGTCCGAGTCTTGCACGCTGGTAGGGCTCGAGCCTTGTGAGGTCGGTCCCCTTAAACATAATTTTTCCGGCACTCGCGCGTTGCTGACCAGCGATGGCAGCAAAAAGCGTACTTTTTCCGGCGCCGTTTGTGCCAGCGATGCCAAGCATTTCGCACGGCTGCAGTGAAAATGACACGCCATCAACAGCTTTAAAGCCGCCATAGACACAACTGACTTGCTCAACAGCGAGTAACTGCTCTGAAGCGAAGGTTTGGGTAGAGCCGTTCATCTTTTTGAACGCCCCGTGAACAGGCCGTTCGGCCGGTAAAGAGTGACCAAAATTAACGCCAGCCCGACGGCGGCAAGTCTGACGCTCGCCATCTGTACCTCAGAGACCCCGGGGATCCAGTCTTTGATAAAGCGCGAGCCTTCTAAAAAAATCATTAAGAGTACGGCGCCACCCAAGGCGCCACGTACCGTACCTGAGCCACCCATGATGAGGCCCATCCAAACGTAAAAGGTGACTAACGGGATGAACTGCTCGGGACTAATGAAGGTGATGAAGTGAGCGTAGAAGGCACCCGCTAAACCAGCGAGTGCGGCACCGAGCATAAAAATCTGCACTTTGAATTTAGTAGGATTTTTACCCAGCGCCATCAACGCTGGTTCATCATCGCCAATGGCCCGTAATAAGCGCCCAAGTGGGCTACGCGTGAGCCTGACCGTGCCCCAGGCGACTAGTGCGGTCAACGCGAGCAACAAGACGAAGAGGGCGTTATCAGACTGACTCGCTCCGAGCGCAGCAAAAACTTTAGGGATACCAGGCAGCCCTTGAACCCCTTTGGTGAGCCATTCTTCTTGTTGAAGCGTGATGCGAACCGCTTCTGAAAAACCGAGCGTGACAATTGCAAGATAGTCTTCGCGTAATCGTAACGACAGCAAGCCAATGGGTAACGCTGCGAAACCTGCCAGCACGGTCGCACAGAAAAAAGAGATGACCAAGGGAACACCGGCAAGCGCCAAGAGGGCAGAGGTATAGGCGCCAATAGCAAAAAAGGCCACGATCCCAAAATTAACCAGACGGGTAAGCCCGAACTGCAGGTTTAGCCCCAAGGCCAATAAAGCATAGATCAGCGAGACGATGCCAATCGCGACGAAGTAAGCGATCATGCTGTGTACCGGTTCGTCAAGCGTTGCACGTTCATCAAGCCCTTATCTGACTAACTCGGCCCGACCCATCAAACCAGAGGGTCGTACCAACAACACGAGCGCCAAGACGCCAAACGACAAGACCAATTTATACGACGGGCCGAGCAAGGGAACAGAAAGCTCTTGCGCCACGCACATGATCAGCGCACCCAGTACCGCACCGACCGGACTGCCGATACCACCAAGCACCATCGCCGCGAAAGCCGGAATCAAGTGGTCCCAGCCCAGTTCAGGCATCACCACCGCTTTCATCCCAAGCAACACGCCACCGATGGCTGAGATGCTGCCAACGAGCAGCCATAAACCAATCATCAAGCTACGGGCTCGGATGCCGCTTGCGCGCGCTAAATCTGGGTTGTCAGAGACGGCGCGCAATTGTCGACCAAAACTAGTTTTAAACAGGAGCAAAAAGACGAGCAACAAACACACGAGCGCTGCCGCCGCAATGTTGAGGTCAGAGGGCAGGATGCGAATCCCGTCAAAGTTCCAGGCGCGAACCAGTGGAAGTTTGAAATTGCGTTGATCGTGACCCGCAAAAAATGAGATCACGCTGCGTAATAAAAAGCCAAGCCCAATCGCAGCTAACAACGACGCAATCATGGGCTGTCGAGCGAGTTTTTTAAAAATCAACTCGTAAGCGATCACCGAGATGAGAGCCGTGGCGAAGGCCGCCAAGACGGTGGCACCCAGCAGGGATGAGACCCCGAGCGTTTGCATGATGACCGCGGCGTACGCACCCGTGGTCATGAGGTCACCCGTGGCAGCGTTTGGAAACCGATTGACGCCCATCACGAGTGTCATGGCGAGGGCTGGTAAAGCGACCACCAGCCCCTCGATGACACCGTTAATCAGCAGATTTAAGAATTGAATCAAAACGGCACAAGCTTAGGCGCCAGCGGGGATAGAGACGACATCACGACGTACGAGCTCGCCTTTTTCAATGACGTACACGCCAAAGTCTGGTGTCACATCGCCATACTTATCAAAGTCGAGTTTGCTCGAAGCACCTTCGTAATTGATTTTTTCTTTTTTAGCCAATAACGCTTTACCTTCGGCAAAGGTAAAGACCGGTGTCCCGCCTGGATTACCGACTTCGCGAATTTTCGCATTGACTTGTTCAACGGTTGCGCCAGGGCCCGCGGCCTCAAGCGCGAGTGCGAGCACAATGGCCATGTCGTAGGTCATCGCGGCGTACACATTGGTCGAGCCCGGCTTGCCCGTGGCTTTGTTATACATGGCATCAAAATGAGCATAAGACGCGCTCTTTTCGTTTGAAACGCTATCCACTGAAATGAGGCCTTCACAGACTTCGTTTCCTAAGGCCTTGACCAAATCGGGGTTCGCAGCCCAGCCGGGCATAATCCATTTGACTGGCACGCCTGATTGAAACCACTCGCGCAGAATGATGGTCGAGTCTGGCAGGTAAGAGCCTGTGACGATGACATCAGGCTTGGCATCCAGAATTTTTTGCAGTTCGCTACGATAACTTGGGCGATTAGGCTCGTAAGTTACATGGGCGACTACTTTGCCACCAGCAGCCTCCCAGGCCTTGGTGAAGCCTTGCGTGTTTCCAAGACCCGAGGCATTGTTAAACGCCATGGTGGCAGGGCGCTTGTACCCGTTCTTTTTACAGATTTCAGCAAAAGCCTGACCAAAACGATCGTTGGTTGCCTGATAACGCCATACCAAGTCTTTGGTATCCAGCGTTGAAATCGCAGGCGCACCCGAGGTGTTCATTTGAATAATATTGGCCGCATCGGTCAATGGCATGACCGCAAGCGTTACGCCAGAGGCCCAGGTCCCTAAAAGAGCTTGAACTTTATTAATTTCAATGAGTTTCTTGGCGGCTAACACAGCAGCATCTGGCTTGGTTTGGCTGTCTTCATTGAAGAGCTCAAGTTTGACCCCGCCCGCACCACCGGCAGCATTGATTTCATCCACCGCCATACGAATCGCTTGTTGCATACCAGGGCCATAGGGGCTGCCCGCACCCGTCACAGGGCAAAGACTGCCAACCTTAAATACGCCGCTCGCCTGAGCCAGTGCCAAGCCGGGCAACATTTGCAACGCTGCGCTCGTGGCAGACAGTTTCAGTAGGTTTCTACGATTCATGTTGCGGTCTCCGAAAAATTAAAGTGAAGTTTTATAGGTTTTGCCATCTTTGATGATGACTTCAATGTGATCGCCCTGGCCTAACAAGCAGCTGATGTCTGTAAGCGGGTTGCCATCTACCACCAACAGATCGGCAATCGCGCCAACTTTGACCACACCCAGTTTGTCGGTCATTCGTATGATTTCAGCGCCGACTAACGTCGCCTGTTGAATCGTCATGCCGTTACCCAGAATATCTGCGCGCAGCTTAAGCTCTTCAGACTGGTGACGATGTAACGCGCCAAGCAAGTCTGTCCCCAGGCCCATTTTGACGCCAGCTTTTGCCAAGATTTCGAGCGCCTTTTTGCCATCACCGCGCACGGCTTCAATTTTGGCCACTGACTCAGGCGGAAACCCAAGCCCAGGACCTTCGTTGGCCAGCGCTTCATAGGTAATCAGCGTGGGCACCATGAAGGCTTGGTGATCGTGCATGATCTGCGCGGTTGCAGCATCCACTAAATTACCGTGCTCGATGGTGCGCACGCCGAACTGCACGGCCCGACTGATTGCGCGTGGTGTGTAGGCATGCCCCATGACATAGGTGCCAGCGTTTGAAGCCTCTTCGACGATGGCGCGGATCTCGGCCTCTGAATAGCCCAAGAAGTGAATTGGATCATTGGGTGAAGCAACGCCGCCCGAAGCCATGATTTTGATCTGCGTGGCACCTTTCTGAATTTCTTCGCGCACCGCTAAGCGTACGTTATCAACGCCGTCTACGACGCGTCCGATATTGCCGACTTTTTGCACGCAGGCGCAAGGATCAAGAATATCGGTGCGTGCCCTGAAGTCGCCATGCCCACCGGTTTGTGACAATGCGCGACCGGCCAGAAAAATACGTGGGCCGTCAACGATGTCGGTACGAGTGGCTTCTGAAAGCGCCCAGTCAGCCCCGCCCGCGTCGCGCACCGTGGTAAAGCCCCGCATCAGGATGCCAGCCAAAATGGGCACAGCCCGCAGGGTCGCTAAGGCGTTAGGCAGATTGGCATTTAAGCCCAGGTTTAGTTGCGACGCCACGATATGCGTGTGGCAGTCAATCATCCCCGGCATCACCGTTTTGCCTTTGGCATCAATGATTTGTGCGCCAACAGGGGCCGCCAGTTTGGGGCCTATTTGAGCGATGTGACCATCTTGCACCAGCACGTCGGCGGTGGAGAAGGTTAAGGTCACGACATCGAGGACGTTACCACCTTGAATCAATAAGTTGTTCATAAAATACGGTGCTTTTAAGGGTGATCGCTGAGGGACAACACTGATTATTCCACAAGCGAGGCGAGATTCGGTTAAAAAGGAGTCAACCTTTGTTTGGAATTTTTTCGCTGTTATGTCTGCTACTCCTCCTGAAAGCCCACGCGTTCGCCGCCCGCCGACCCGCCCTTCGTTTGACCCCAAGACTCAGCCTTGGGTGCCCTCATCCCTGAAGTTTGGGCCGGTGCCTGACAGGCACCTAAATCCCGACTGGTTGCGTTCGGTGCTGTCTAAAAATATTGAACGGCCGCTCGACATCCCCAACGAGTCGTTGCGGCGCATGCCAGGACGTGAGGGCACACCCGTTGAGGCCGCAGTGTTGGTGCCGATTGTGATGCGCCCTGAGGGCTTGGCCGTGTTGCTGACACAACGTACGGCCCACCTAAACGACCATGCCGGTCAAGTCAGTTTCCCCGGGGGGCGTTGCGAGGCCAGTGATGTGGACGTACAGGACACTGCCTTACGCGAGACAGAAGAAGAAACCGGCTTGATGCGCGAGCACATCGAGTGTTTGGGAGGGCTGCCCCGTTACATCACGGGTTCAGGGTTCGCCATTAATCCCGTCACTGCCCTGGTGCGCCCTGGCTTCACCTTAGCGCCTGATGAGTTTGAAGTTGCCGAAGTGTTTGAAGTGCCCTTGTCGTTTTTAACCGACCCCGCAAACTACCGTTTCCATCAGGCGCATTTGCCGGATGGCGGGTTGCGCCAGTTTTATTCGATCCCCTATAACCAGTTTTTTATTTGGGGTGCCACGGCAGCGATGCTGCTTGGTATGTGTCAAGTATTGTCTGAGGCGGCCGCGTCGAGCTGAGTGGACACAGGCTTCAGTAAGAGTCGTGCGCAGCTTTTGCCTGAACGAGCCTGACGTACAACGCGTGGCGACCTGCATCAATTTCGTTACGCGCCAACGCTGAGAGCACCCCACAGTTCGGTTCGCGCTGATGCGTGCAGTTATAAAACCTGCACTCGGGGATGTGCGCATCGAACTCAGGAAACCCTCTTTCAATCTCTTCGCGGTCAAGGTGCAGCAAGCCAAAGCCCTGAAAGCCCGGCGAGTCGATTAAATCGCCACCAGCCTCGGGTAGGTGATAGAGCCGGGTGCTTGTTGTGGTGTGTTTGCCTGCGCCGAGTGCAACCGAGTGCTCACGCGTTGCCGCTAAGGCCAGTGGCACTAAGGTGTTCAGCAAGGTGGATTTTCCCATCGCGCTTTGCCCTAAAAGCAACGAGGTTTGCCCAGTGAGCAAAGGCAAAATTGTCGACATCACTTGCGCAGTATCCTTGGCACAGATATCAATGATCTTGACGCCAAGTTTGTAGAAGGGCGCCAGCTTAGCCCGCGCCGCTGGTAGGCCTTCAAGCAGATCCACCTTATTGAGCAAGATGATTGGCGTAATGCCGGCAGACCAGGCGCCTGCCAGCGCGCGACCCAATAGGTCGTCAGAAAATGCCGGAGCCACCGCAATCACAATCAATAACTGGTCGACGTTCGCCGCAAACTGTTTACTGCGATTTTCATCTGATCTGAATAATAAATTTTTGCGTGGCAATACAGCTTCGAGCGAGCCTTCGTCTAGCCCCTGGCGCGTGAGTTCAACATAATCACCCACCGTCGCCTCATTTTTTTTACCGCGCGGAAAGCACTTGATCAGCGACTGGTCTTGCAGCTCGACCGTATAGTGTCGGCCGTGTGCTGCAATGACGCGCCCCTGCGTGCGCTCAGTCATGACGCAAGCAGATGACGGATTCGAATCGATACCGGCGGATGGCTATCGTAAAACGCCGAATGAACTGGGTCTGGGGTCAGCGTTGAGGCGTTGTCATCCACCAGTTTGACCAGCGCTGAAACGAGTTGCTCAGCCGAGCTTTGCTGCGTGGCAAAGTGATCAGCTTCAAACTCATCTTTGCGCGAAAACCAGCTAAAAAGCGGCGTGAACGCGAAGGTGAAAACAGGAATCACCATAAAAAAGAGCAACAACGCCATGCCGTCATTGCGCCCGCCC
Organism: uncultured Alcaligenaceae bacterium; assembly: GCA_937952975.1. Lineage (GTDB taxonomy): Bacteria > Pseudomonadota > Gammaproteobacteria > Burkholderiales > Burkholderiaceae_B > Zwartia. The sequence continues at coordinate 976 of CALFXX010000079.1, read as the reverse complement.
AACTGTGGGATGACGCCCAAATCCGTATAGAACCAACTTTGTTGTGCAATCCAGCCCAAAATCGCAAAGAAAAACAGGGCGCCTGCAAAACTAAATACCAGGCGCTTGAGGATGTGCTTATGTTTAAAGTGGCCCAGTTCGTGTGCCAACACCGCGATAATCTCGTCGGGTGTCAGGCGCGCAAGCAGGGTGTCAAAGAACACGATTCGACGCGCTTTGCCAAAACCAGTGAAATAAGCATTGCCATGAGCTGAGCGCTTTGAGCCATCCATGACAAACAAGCCATTGAGCGCAAAGCCGCAACGCTCGGCAAGCGCTCGAATGCTATTGGCGAGGGTTTCATCGGTGAGTGGCGTGAATTTATTAAAAAACGGTGCAATCCAGGTCGGAAAAATAAACAGCACCAGCAAGTTAAAGCCGGACCATAGCCCCCAGGCCCAAAGCCACCAGTATGTGCCTGCCTCGGCCATCAGCCACAACACCGCCGCCAACAGGGGAAGCCCCAGCACCGAGCCCAGCACAAGCCCTTTCAGCATGTCGCTGATGAATAAGCCAGGCGTCATTCGGTTAAAGCCAAACTTGGCTTCGAGCTTGAATTGACGATAGATTGAAAAAGGCAGGCCGAGTACACCAAGCGCGACACTCACCACAACGATCAGCAAAACCTGCCTGAATAAATCGTGAGTGGTCAGTGAGCTCACCCAAAGATCAATGGTTTGCAGTCCGCCCAGCAGGGTGAGGCCTACTAATATCGCGGCATCAAACACTAACTCAAGCATGCCTAGGCGCACCCGTGCGGTGGTGTAGTCAGCCGCCTTTTGGTGGCTGGCTAAGGTAATACGAGTGGCGAACTCAGCAGGCACTGCGGCGCGGTGCGACAGAACGTGTCTAATTTGACGATTGGCGAGCCATAAACGTACGGCAACCATGGCGAGCAAAAAAACAACAAATAGAAGTGTCAGCATAAGACCTGTTG
>CALFXX010000078.1 GCA_937952975.1 uncultured Alcaligenaceae bacterium | reverse complement strand
TTACCGGGTTGTTCGATCTTGATCACCTCTGCACCAAAATCTGCGAGTTGCAGACTCAGCATGTTGCCTGCCACTAAGCGGGTCAGATCAAGCACAACCAAACCGTCTAAGGGGCACGAGGCGTCGGATTGAAAAGCGGTCATCACGTTTAATTCCTTTAATTATTCAGGCTGAATGCCGGCAGCTTTTACGATGATTTCCCAGCGCTTGGCCTCGCTTGCAACAAATGCTGCATAGGCTGACGCCGAGGGGTCTACAGCTAAGTCAGCACCCTGCTCGAGCAAGCGTTTGGTCAACGATATGTCAGCCATGGCGAGTCGTGCTGCGGCTTCAGTTTTTTCTACGATTGCCTGAGGTAAGCCAGAGGGAGCGTGTAGACCAATCCACCCGCTTGAGGCAGCACCGGGATAACCAAGTTCTGCGACGCTCGGGATGGCAGGCAAACTGTTAAGCCGCACCGTAGACGTCACAGCAAGTGCCCTGAGTTTGCCGCTCTGGATATGCCCCATCACCGAGGGCAATGACGGTGTGACCAACTGCGCATCACCACTCATCACAGCAACAATCGCTGGCCCTCCACCCTTATAGGGCACGTGCACCCACTGACTCGCAGTGCTCGTGCGCAAGGCTTCACCGGCGAGGTGTAGTGGCGACCCAATCCCACCCGAGGCAAAGTTCAGTGCCTGCGGTTGCTGTTTAGCGCGAGTCAGTAAATCTTCGAGCGTCTGCAACCCTGAGGTGGGTGACACTAACACCACATGCGGTACGGTCACAAACAAAAACACAGCTTGCAAATCTTTGAGTGGATCGAAGCTGAGCTGCTTATTCAAACTCGGGGCGGTCGCTAAGCTCGCATCGCTGACGAGAAAGGTATAACCATCCGGTGCTGCCTTGGCGACAGCCTGCATGCCAATCACACCGGCGGCGCCACCCTTGTTTTCGATCACGATCGCCACACCCAAGCGCTCGCCCATCGCTTGCGCGATACTGCGTGCCACCACGTCGGTGGTGCCGCCGGGCGGGTATGGGACGATCCATTTAATCGGTTTGTCGGGGTACGGCTGTGCAAAGCCCGTCATTGAGAGCGCTACTCCGGCGATCAAACTCACAACCTTCATCCACGAAAGGATATTTTTTTTCATCGCACCTCTCTCCTAACACTCCGCTCGAACTTCTGTCGGATTGGCCTACCCCATGCGGCCACCTCAAGTGCTTCAATAGGCAGGCGCAGCCAACGCCATCCCATTAAACGCATTCAGTAACCGGGTACGCCATTGCGCGACCGGATCATCGGCGGCCAACAACTCAAAATCACTGATGGCACGCGACCATTGAAACTGACCAAAAATGGCGTAATCCGCGTACAACGGGGTTTCTCCGCCAAAAAACGGCTGTACTTTGAGAACGTTTCTCAAGGGCCCAAGGCTATCCCTAAACGCTTGCAGCTTAGCGTCGCGGTCAAGCCCGACTTGTTCGAGCTTCATGCCAAAGCGCACCTCGCGACTTTCACGAAAATACGCCTGATTGGCAGCATCCAGATGTTTGTAGATATCCATCAAGACAAAGCGTACGATCTGCCCCGCATGCACATCGCCCAGATTTGAATAGACCAGGCTCAAGGCTTGCCCCTGCGGCCCGCCAAACAAAGAGGGCCGGTCTGGAAACTGCGCCTCAAGGTACTTAGCGATTTCCCACGATTCAAACACCCACTTACCATCGTGCACCAAGACCGGTACCTTGCCCTGCCCGCTGGGTTCGATTGCGGCCTTCTCTAAAAAACGCCAAGGTACGAGTTCAGCCTCAAGTCCTTTATGCGCAAGCGCCATGCGAATTCGCCAGCAATAGGGGCTAAAGGGCCGGTTGCTTTCTGCGCCAACGAGTTCAAATAATTTAAGTGCCATGATTGGCTCCTGTGTCGTCCATAGAGATTCGATTTTTCTTGTGTACTGAGTTTTGCCTGCTGCTGCGTCTGACCCGCTAGGGTGCCTGACCTGCCAAACACCTTAACCCGAAGCGGGCTCGGGATAAAGCCCGCCAGAGATTCAAAACAAACAAATACTTAGTATTTGCCTGAGGTCTCATGCAACCTGCCCTCTTTGGGGTGATGCAACACCTAACCAAACAAGCAGCATAAAGTTAACTGGCGGACCCCTGCAGACCTGCATTTTGTTACAGTTTCACTTAATCCGCTCAACACTGGCGCTCAAGCGTCAATTTTTTGAACGGATACGCCGGCGCGAGACACTCTCTCAGCCCCCAAACGCAACCAATCTGGAGTCCACTTTGACCTCTGCCGTCACCACAGCCGCACCAGCCCAATCACCTTCCTTTACCCCCGTGGCGGTTGTCACGGGCGGTGCACGCGGCATCGGCTTAGCATGCGCAAAATGGTTTTTGGCGCACGGCTATCAGGTCGCCATACTCGATACCGAAGCGGCTACCCTCAAGGAAACCGAGCAGGCTTTGAATGACAGCGCACGCGTCATGGCCTTGCATTGCGACGTGTCGATTCCAGCGCAGGTGCAAGCGGCAATTGCTCAGGTTGAACAAAAATTTGGTCGTATCGATGCACTCGTGAATAACGCCGGCGTTGCGGTGTTCAAACCCATCGGCGAGACTACTTTTGAAGAATTTCGTTATGTACTAGGCACCAATCTAGACGGCGCGTTTTTGTGTTCGCAGGCCTGCATTGAGGTCATGAAAAAAAACCGCAATGGCTCAATCGTGAATATCGCCTCAATTTCGGGCTTACGCGCAAGCACCCTACGCGTGGCCTACGGCACCAGCAAGGCGGCTATCATTCACCTCACTAAACAGCAAGCTGTCGAGCTCGGCACGATTGGCATTCGCGCAAACGTTGTTGCGCCCGGCCCAGTCGATACAGAAATGTCAAAGCTTGTGCATAGCGTCGCGATTCGTTCTGACTACTACGACACCATCCCCATGAATCGCTACGGTACACCTGAAGAAATCGCTAATGCCGTTGGGTTTTTATGCAGCCCAGAAGCCGCTTTTATCAACGGCCAATGCTTGGCAGTAGATGGTGGCTTTGATGCGTCAGGCGTCGGTATTCCGACCCTGCGCAAGCATCAAGACGGCTCAATCTAACGAGCTTGATATTCGAAGAAACCTCTCGCACAAAACAGGCTGAATGGTTTTCACGAATTTGCCATTTAAATAAATTTATTTTTTTAAGAACAGGACGCTCTCATGAATCAACCTTATATCGTCGGCTGGGGCCACACGCCCTTTGGCAAACTCGACAACATAGATTTTGTGCAATTGATTCGTGATGCGGCACTGCCAGCCATCGCCAGCGCGGGTCTGACGCCTAACGATATCGACGGCATTTTCGTCGGTCACTTCAATGCAGGCTTTGTTCAGCAGGATTTCACAGGTTCGCTCATGGGCGTGGCGATCCCCGAGTTTCGTCACACTCCCGCCGTGCGGATGGAAAACGCCTGCGCCACGGGCTCTGCCGCGATCTGGTCGGCACTCGATGCGCTCGCCGCGGGTCGCTTCAAGCGTGTCCTGGTGCTCGGCATCGAAAAAATGAACACCCTGCCCAATAAAGAGATTGGTGAGATCTTGCTCAAAGCCTCTTTTGTGCAAGAAGAAGGCCATACCGAAGGCGGCTTTGCTGGCGTGTTTGGCCAGATCGCTAGCGGCTACTTCGAACGTTTTGGCGATCAGTCTGATGCACTTGCCGCCATCTCGGCAAAAAATCACTCAAATGGTGTCCATAACCCTTACGCCCATATGCGCCGCGATTTAGGCTTTGACTTCTGTCGCAATCCCTCTGACAAAAATCCTTTTGTCGCGGGGCCCTTGAAACGTTCAGACTGTTCGCTCGTCTCAGACGGCGCAGCAGCCCTGGTGCTTTCAAGCGAGCCTCTGCCTGGTGCCAAGGTGCCTGCCGTACGTTGGCGCTCACGCACTCACGTCAACGAATTTTTGCCTCTGTCACGCCGCGATCCCACACGCTTTGAGGGCGCAACCCTGGCCTGGCAAAAAGGCTTGGCAAATGCACAACGCACACTCGACGATCTGCAATTCGTCGAAACGCACGATTGCTTCACCATCGCTGAAATGCTTGAGTACGAAGCCATGGGCTTGGCGCCACACGGCCAAGGTGCACGCGTCATTCTCGATGGCATCACCTGCAAAGATGGCAAGCTGCCCGTCAACCCTTCGGGTGGCTTGAAGTCGCGCGGGCATCCGATTGGCGCGACCGGTGTGTCACAACACGTGATGGCTGCGATGCAGCTTTCGGGCCAAGCCGGTGATATGCAAATTAAAGGCGCACACACTGGAGCAGTGTTTAACATGGGTGGCGCAGCCGTTGCTAATTATCTGAGCGTGCTGGAAGCAACGTGAACGCAGCGCAAGCCATGAACTTAGGGCGGTTGCTCACGCACACCGCCACGCTCTACCCTGAACACACCGCACTCATTCAGGGCGAACAACGCTGGACGTGGTCTGCGATTAACGCGCGTGTGGACGCGATGGTGGCCGCCTTACGTGCGCTGGGCCTCAAAAAAGGCGATCGCATCCTGCTGCAATCACGCAATAATTTGCAGACCTTTGAAAATTGCTGGACTGCTTTTAAGCTCGGCTGCGTTTGGGTACCAACTAATTTTCGTCTGACGCCGCCCGAAGTGGCGTATTTAGGCGCATCGAGCGGCGCGGTGGCAATGATTGTTGAGGACCTCTTTGCGGGGCACACCGATGCCGTCAAAGCCGAATCTAAAACACTGAAACACGTGATTGTGATTGGCCAGCCACGTGCAGGCGAGCTGTCGTACGAAGCGATGATCGCGCAGCACTTAGGTGTGGTCAGCGAAGAAGAAACCGTTCACTACGACGACCCGCTTTGGTTTTTTTATACCTCGGGTACCACCGGCAAGCCCAAGGCGGGCATCCTCACCCACGGGCAAATGGCCTTTGTGGTCACCAACCACCTCGCCGAGATCATCCCGGGCACGACAGAGCGCGATTGCTCAATTGTCGTTGCGCCGCTGTCGCACGGCGCCGGTATTCATGCGCTGCTCAACGTCGCGCGTGGAGCCGCCTCGATTTTGATGTCAAGCGAAAAGTTTGATCCAGAATTATTTTGGCAATTAGTTGAGCGCCATCGTGTCACCAACCTCTTCACCGTACCAACGATCGTCAAAATGTTGGTCGAGCACCCCGCTGTTGATCAGTACGATCACAGCTCGTTGCGCTACATGCTTTATGCGGGTGCCCCGATGTATCGCGCCGATCAAAAGCGGGCACTCGAAAAACTGGGTAAAGTACTGGTGCAATATTTTGGTTTAGGAGAAGTCACAGGCAATATCACGGTTTTACCCCCTGATATGCATAGCGCTGATGACAACGATCCAAATGCAAATATTGGGTCATGCGGTCGTCCGCGCATTGGCATGGAAGTCGCCATTTTGAATGACAAACTCGAACGCGTTGCCACGGGCGAAATTGGTGAAATCTGCTGCCGTGGCCCTGGCGTCTTTGCAGGCTATCACGGCAACCCAGAGGCGACTGAAAAAGCGCTACGCGGTGGTTGGTTTCACACCGGCGACTTGGGCAAGATGGATGCCCGTGGTTTGCTGTACATCACGGGGCGCGAGTCAGACATGTATATCTCGGGTGGCTCAAACGTCTACCCGCGCGAAGTTGAAGAGGTGCTGCTCACTCACCCTGGCGTCGCTGAGGTGGCCATTGTGGGTATGCCCGACGCCAAGTGGGGTGAAATCGGTGTCGCCGTCATTGTTAAACGGCCCGAACACCAAGCCGTGGATTCTGCCGAACTGCTGGGATACCTTGAAGGCCGCTGTGCCAAATATCGCTGGCCACGCCACATCTTCTTTTGGGATGTCATGCCTAAATCAGGGTACGGAAAAATTGTTAAGAAAGATATCAAAGTGCTTTTAGTTGAGCGCGGCGAGATTCAGAACGTGGCTCAATAACCTCTTGTGACGCTTTAACTTTCTGTAAAGCGTCGCAGAGCAGTTTCATTCAAATCGTAGCTAGGTCAAATTATTTAGGGCATCGCTGCAATAACCTATCATGACGACAGATCAACTCAAGCACTTGCATATTGCCTTTTTAACGCCAATGGCGCAGGTCACGTTTGAAGCGGTGCGCAAGCTGTTGCCAGCCAATTGCACAATTACCTTTGCGCAAACCTCGACTAAAGCAGAGCAAATCAAACTCTTGGCAGACGCTGACGTTGTGATGATCGCCGGCACCTTCATTGAGGGCGACGTGATTCGCCAGGCGCCTCGTCTAAAAATGATTCAAAAATGGGGTATCGGAGTCGACAAGATTGATTTGGTTGCCGCGAAAGAGCGCAATGTGCTTGTCTCTATCACGTCTGGTGCGACCTCAGTTCCTGTTTCTGAGCACACGTTGCTGCTGATGCTTGCCGTGTCGCGTCGTCTGCCCTTGGCGCACCGCAGCTTGGGCCAGGGCCAGTGGATCGCTGCTGACCTGCGCACCGTGTGCAGCAAACTCGACGGCAAAACCGTTGGGTTGTTTGGTTTTGGTGGGATTGCCCAAAACGTTGCCAAACGCTTAAAAGGCTTTGATGTTGAGGTGATTTATCACACACGCAATCGCGTCGCGCCCGAAGTCGAAAATAAACTGGAGGCACGTTACGTTGACTTTGACACACTCGTGGCAACGAGCGATATCTTAAGCTTACATGCTCCGCTCTCACCTCAAACCCATCATCGTTTTAACGCCGATACGTTTGCCAACATGAAACGTGGTGCGATCCTAATTAACACCGCGCGTGGTGAACTTGTAGACGAACCTGCTTTAATTCAGGCCCTGCAGAAAGGACAACTTTCGGGGGCAGGCTTGGATACCTTTGAGGCTGAACCTCCAAAGGCAGACAATCCACTATTTCAAATGGATCAAGTGGTGGTCACCCCGCACTCAGCGGGCGGGGTCTTTGACAACCTTCCCAATCTGGTCGGACATATGTTTAGAAATATCCAGCTCTTTCAACACGGGCTGCCGATCCCTGAGGCTGATCTCGTGGTGTCCCGAGTCGGCTAATCAGACATACTGAGAAAGAGAACATGAAGAAAAGCGCAACAGCCCAGTTGGGTGACAAGTTTGCATCAAGCAGGCCATGCATGAAAGGCCTGACCACAACACTTGAGGCTGTGCCTTATTCGCGGACAGCATGACGTTTGAGCCGCGCACTGATAATATCGACACAATCGCTTAGGAGACAAATATGAGCCAAAAATTTTCAACCCAGTTTGAGCCCTTAAAAGGCAAAGTCAGCCCGGAAGAATGGGAAACACGCGTCACGCTCGCTGCCTGCTACCGCTTGATGGATAAGTACGGCATGACCGACATGATCTATAACCACATCACAGCGCGTATCCCTGGCACTGAAGATTTACTCATCAACCTCTATGGCTTGCTGTACAAAGAAATCACGGCCTCAAGTTTGGTACGCATCACCGTTGAGGGCGAAATCGTTCGCAAGCCCGATACCGACTATGGCATTAATGTTTCGGGCTATGTGATTCATGGCTGTATCCATACTGCGCGGCCCGACATCTCAGCCGTTATTCACACCCACACGCGTGCCGGCATGGCAGTCTCGTCAATGAGTTGTGGCCTGCTGCCAATGACTCAAACCGCGAGCCGATTTAATAATCACCTGGCCTATCACGACTTTGAAGGCCCAGCAGTCGACTTGGCCGAACGCGAATTACTGGTGCGCGATTTAGGCGACCACAACGCAATGATTTTGCGCAACCACGGCCTATTGACTTGTGGCGCGTCAGTCCAGCAAGCGTTTAACCTGATGTATCAACTTGAGATGTCTTGTCGCGCTCAAGTCGATGCCATGGCTGCAGGCACCCAACTGAGCTTGCCAAGTAACGAGATTCTTGAAAAATCAGCACACCTGTATCAGCCAAATGTGCGTCGCCCGTATGGCGAACTTGAATGGCATGCCATGCTGCGCTTGCTTGAAGCAGAGCCAGGCGGCTTTCCGCATTACGCGTCTTAATACGTTTAACTAAAAGAGTGCGCGTCAGGCTCGAGCATCGTGCCTGACTTAACGCAACAGATGCTCGCCAAACTTGAGAATTTTGTCTGGCTGAGCGATGACTTGTCTAGGTAAAAAATGTGATGACCACCACGCTTCAAACAAACTCCATCGCTCCCTATGGTCTGTCTGGCATTTGCGATTGCCACACGCATGTGTTTCCGCCCCAGGCGCAGTTTCCCTTTTCGCCCACGCGGCATTACACCCCCGCTGAGGCCTCAATCGAAGAGCTGCACGCGTTGCATCGTTCAATTGGTGTCGAGCGTGTTGTGATTGTGCATCCAAGCCCTTATGCAGCCGATAACAGCTGTTTACTCTGGGCGCTTCGAACCATTGGCGAAAGTTCACGAGGCGTGGCCGTGATTGACGACCAAACCTCACAGGCGGCGCTTACTGACATGCATCAAGCTGGGGTGCGCGGCACGCGTTTAAATCTTGAGACCGTTGGTCAAAACGACCCAAGCGTCGGCCAACAACAATTACTGCGCACTGCAAAGCAAGTCGCACCCTTTGGCTGGCATATTCAGATGTACACCAACTTGGGCGTCATTGCCGGCATGCACGACACCATCATGCAAGCAGCCACCACGGTAGTCATCGATCATTTTGGCCGTCTGAATGCCGCAGCCGGTTTACAACAACCAGGCTTTGATGCCCTGCTCTCTTTGGTACGGTCGGGCAAGGTCTACGTCAAACTTTCGGCGGCCTATCGTGTGTCAGAGGCCGTCGATTACGCTGATTTAACCCCGTTTGCTCAGGCGCTCATTGAGGCGAATCCCGATCGCATGATTTGGGGCACCGACTGGCCACATCCCTTTCCACCTAAAGGTCAACTACGCAGGCCCGAAGTCATTGAACATTTTCATCACGAAGACAATCAAGCAGCGATCAACCGAGTCGTCAGTTGGGCAGGCAGTGCCGAGCGCGCGAAAAAAATTCTTGTCGACAACCCTGCTCGACTCTATGATTTTTAAAACATAAACCTCAGGTACTGAAGATGAAACTCTTTCGAGTGTATTGCGCCCATATTGTCTCACTATGCTTAGCGCTTGTTGCGGCACTGCCAGTCGTCGCGCACGCGCAAGATAGCGCAAACTATCCGACGCGCTCGATCAAAATTATTGTGCCCGTCGCACCTGGCGGCACAGTCGATATCGTTGCGCGAGCGATCGCCGAGGCCTTAACAAAGTCTTTAGGGCAGCAAGTCATTGTTGAAAACAAACCCGGTGCAAGCAGCTTACTAGGCACCAACCTTGTCGCAAAATCTGCACCTGATGGCTATACCCTTCTGGCGCACTCAACAACCTTTGTGACAGCGCCTGTTTTATTAAAAAATGCAGGCTATGAACCGCTCAAAGACTTCATTCCCATTACGGTGACCTGTCAGATCCCGATGGTGTTAGTTGTCAATTCAGACAAAATCGCTGCGCGTAATGTCAAAGACTTTATCGCGCTGGCAAAGGCACAACCCAAATTTTATGCTTACGCCTCGTCGGGCAATGGCTCTACAGGCCACATCGCAGCTGAATTGTTTAGTAGTGCGGCAGGCGTGTCTTATTTGCACGTGCCCTATAAAGGCAATGCACAATCAATGGTCGACTTATTAGGCGGGCAAATCCCGTTTATGTTTGATCAGGTCAGTACTTCAGCGCAATACATCTTGACCGGAAAGATCGCCGCGATCGGCGTAACCAGTAAGACACGGTCGGCAATTTTGCCAGACGTACCCACACTTGACGAGTCAGGCTTACAAGGCTTTGAAGACTCAACCTTTAACGGGCTGTTTGCACCGGCTGGCACCCCTGCCCCAATCATTAACCGACTGCATGCTGAGCTCACCAAAATCTTGCAGTCGCCCGACTTGGTCAAGCAATTTATGGCGAAGGGTGTGGAACTTGGTGCAAGCCCAACACCCGAGCAGTTTAAACAATACCTGGCACAACAAACTGCTCGCTACCAGGAGCTTGCGCGTAGTGCCAATATTTCGGCTGACTAACGCTGCGTTTAGCGTTGGTCGTGCGAATGGATCTGCAGCGCCTCTAAAAAGCGTGACACCATGTTGTACGCACCAACGGTTGCGGTTAACTCGACCAACAAACGGTCGGTCAACACAGCCTTCGTCGCGGCAAAGACCTCAGGCGACACGTGGATCTCTTTGGTCATGGCATCGGTATACGCCAATACAGCGCGCTGAGTTGCGTCATAGTTTTTCGACTGCTGCCAGTTATCTAAGTCATCCAGCTGCGCTTGCGAAACACCTTCACGCAGTGCAATCGGCGCATGCTGCTCTGCCTCGTACGGTGCACCGTTCAGCACCGCGATACGCATGATGACCAGTTCGCGCAAGCCACCAGGCAAGCTGCTTTGCTGGCGAATCGCAGTCAGGTAATTGAGCCAACCGCTGGCAACCGGCGGACTGTGCAGCAGCATTTGATACAGGTGTAATACACCGCCGCGTTCAGCGACGATACGATCAACGAGCGGTTTCGCTTCTGGATTGGTCAAGTCTGCGTAAGGAATACGTGCCATGTAAAGTCTCTTTTTGTAAATGAAGTGGTAATAATAATATCGTTCAATCGGTGTAATTCTTCATCACTCGGTGTAGTTCTTGATCACAGCCGCATCATCTAAGCGACCCATACCGTGACTACTAGTCGTCGTAAATTGCAAGAAAGCCGCATGAGCCATTGAGGCGGCAAAGGTCTGCTCACGCGCCGCATCAAGCACTAAGCCAAGGTCTTTAACAAAGATATCAACGGCCGAAGTAACGTCTTCAAACGATTCGGTGATCATGCGATTGCCCCGATCACCCAGCATCCAGCTTGAGGCCGCGCCGCTTTTTAAGATTTCAAGCGTCGTGTCTAGCGGCAAACCAGCGCGCTTGGCCATCGCCAAGGCTTCGCCTGCAGCCGCAATATGTACGCCACATAAAAGTTGATTCACCACTTTCATCTGACTTCCCATTCCTTGCTCTGTACCCAGCACAAAAATCTTGCTGCCAAAGGTCTCGAGGATTGGTTTCACTCGGGCGCAGATGGTGGGCTCACCGGCGACCATGATCGTCAAGGTGCCGTTTGAGGCACCAACCTTTCCACCTGTCACGGGAGCATCCACCAGATGAATTTTCAGTGCCGCAAGCCGTTGCGCCAAGTCACGCACATACTTCGGAGCCATTGTGCTACACGTAATCAACACAGAGTCTGGCTTTAACTTGCTGGCCAAGCCATCGCGACCAAACAACATCTCTTCAGTTTGCTTGTCATTGACAACAAAACTGATCACGACCCGACAATGATCTGCAATCGACTGCGACGACTGTGCGGCCTGACCACCGATCGACTCAAGCCATGACAAGGCCTCAGGATTCACGTCGCGCCCCACTACGCCAAAGCCTTTCTTGAGCAGGTTGGCTGCAACCCCGCGGCCCATCACGCCAAGCCCCACCAGTCCGACGGATTGCACTGCTTTAGCATCTTGATTCATATATTTTCTCTGGAACCCTGCCGTTTATAAGTCGTCAAGCAAGAGATCGATCTCTAAACCGTCGACCGCCGTCAAATGATAAAAGTGTTATTTCAGTCTAGTTTGAAACCTCGTGAGCCGGTACCGTAGACAACATCAATCCTTATTTTTTTTGGCAAACAAGCCTTCGATTTGAACAAAAAAGATTGGCACCAACGCTACGGCGAGGCAGGTCGACGCGATCATGCCGCTAAACACGGTGATACCAATCGATACACGGGCCGCAGCACCAGCACCCGACGCTGTCAATAGGGGTACGACGCCCAAGATAAACGCGATAGAGGTCATCACGATCGGGCGAAACCGCTCGTGCGACGCTTTCAGTGCAGCATCCACCAAGCTTAAGCCCTCTCGCTTGGCCTCAAGCGCCACTTCAACAATCAAAATAGCGTTTTTCGAGGCAAGCGCAATCATAAGCACCAGACCAATCTGCACATAAATGTTGTTTGCAAGCCCTGTGAAGAACAACGCAATCACGGTACCCACCAGAGCTAACGGCACGGCCAAAATGACTGGGATCGGTGCGACCCAAGATTCGTACTGAGCTGCGAGCACCAAGTAGACAAGCAAAATCGATAGCGCAAAGACCAACACAACAGTGCTACCGACCAGTTTCTCTTGGTAGGACATCGCAGTCCATTCATACGTCACTGAATCTGGAAGATTCGTTTTTGCGAGCTTCTCGAGTGCGTCAATCACCTGACCAGAACTAAAGCCACCGCCTCCGGCACCAAGGATGGCTGCGGTGGGGTACAAGTTATATTGAGATGCGATAGCCGGCCCTGTACTTTCGACAATATCAATGAACGAACCAAGCGGCACCATCTCACGCGACTTGTTTTTGACATACAAGCGACTGATCTGATCGGGCGTCATGCGATATTGACCATCAGCCTGCATGAAAACCTGATAGGTTTGGCCGTATTTGAAAAACTGATTGACGTACGACGAACCAATCGAATTCTGTAACACGTCATAGGCGTCGCCAATCGACACGCCTAAGGTCTCAGCGCGCGAGGTATTAAAACTAAGCGTCAGTTGCGGCACGTTGTTTCTGAACGGCGTAAAAATTGCTGAAATTTCAGGAAGCGCACGGGCAGCTGCCAAGAAGTTTTCAGTAGCATCTTCAAGCTTTTTAAAGTTATTGCTGCCGTCAGTCAGCATCAATTGCATTTGAAAACCACCAGACAAGCCTAAGCCCGGAATTGCCGGTGGCAGTAACACTTGCGCTTTCACCTCTTTGATATCACGCAGCACGGCGTTTAAGCCAAGATAGATACTCTTTAAATCTTGGCCCTTGCCGCGCACATCCCAAGGCTTCAGAATCACATACATCACGCCAGCGTTAGACTGAGACGCATTATTATTCAGTGCATTGACGCCGCCAATCGAGACGATTCGGTCAACACCCGGCACTTTTTCGATTGCACTGACAACCAACTGCATACCGAGCTGTGTCCGTTCAAGCGACGACGCATCGGGCAACGACGTTGCAACCACCAAATACCCTTGGTCTTCATTAGGGATAAAGCCCGTAGGAAGCTTGATCAAGCCAACAATCGCACCAATAATCAATAGTCCACCGACCACCGAGGCAGTTTTACGATTATTCATCAGCCCGTGCAAAATGCCGGCGTACCAATTCGATAGCTTTTCAAAGTAGTGGTCAAAGCCAGCAAAGAACCAGTTCTTTTTTTCGTTTACCGGCTTGATACGAATAAATTGCGCCGCCTGTGTTGGCTTCAGTGTCACCGCGTTGATGCCGCTGATCAATGCCGTTGCTGCGATCACCAGCGCAAACTGCCTATACATCTGGCCAGTAATACCTGCGATAAACGATGCAGGCAAAAACACCGCCATCAACACCAAGGTAATTCCAATGATCGGGCCCATCAACTCGGTCATTGCGCTGATCGCCCCTTCGCGTGGGGTTTGACCATGCTCGACCTTTTTTGCAACGCCCTCCACCACCACGATTGCATCGTCAACGACAATACCAATACACAACACAATCGCAAACAAGGTCAATAAATTAATCGAAAAACCCATACCGGCCATACAAGCAAACGCGCCAATCAGGGTCACCGGCACCGTCGTCGCAGGCACGAGCGTCGCACGCCAATCTTGTAAAAACAGCATGATGACCAGCAGCACCAAGATGCCAGCCTCAAACAAGGTGTGATAAACCTCATTGATTGAAGCCGTCACAAACATTGTGGTGTCAAACGGGATTTCCCATTTAATTTCTTTAGGGAAATTCTTTGAGATTTTCTCCATCTCGGCGCGTACCGCCTGAGCCGTGGCAATGGCGTTCGCCGAAGGCAACTGATAAATGGCGATACCACCGGCAGGTCGATCATCTAGGCGAAAGAACTGGCTGTAGTTCTGACTACCCATCTCAAGCCGAGCCACATCACGCAGTCGGGTCATTTCGCCTTGTTCGTCGACCTTGATCAAAATCTGACCAAACTGTTCGGGCGTATCCATCGCACTCGTGACGTTGAGCGTCAATTGGAAGTCTTGTCCGTTCGGTACCGGTGGGGCACCCACTTGACCGGCCGCTAACATCAAGTTTTGTCGGCTAATCGCAGCACTCACATCAGACGGCGTCAGGCTGCGCATGTTCAATTGCGCTGGATCAAGCCAGACCCGCATACTGTAATTGCCGACCCCAAACACGTTTGCCGCGGCCACACCCGGAATACGAGCCAAGCGGTTCTGCATCTGCAAATTAGCAAAGTTACTAAGAAACAATGCGTCGTGCGCAGGGTTGCTAGAGGTCAGCGTCACAAACTGCAAAATTGCGGTGGACTGCACCTTGGTCGTCACCCCCTGGCGTTGCACCGCCTGAGGCAAGGAAGGCAAGGCAATCGCAACCCGATTTTGTACATTGACCTGAGCAATGTTTGGATCGGTTCCGACTTGAAACGTCACTGTCAGGGTGTAGCGCCCATCGTTTGTCGAATCGGATTCCATGTACAGCATGTTTTCCACGCCGTTTACCTGATTTTCGATATTGCTCGCCACCAGCTGTTGCACTAAGGCAGCGCTTGCGCCTGGCCAGTTGGTCGTCACCTGCACCGTGGGCGGTGTCATCGGTGGATATTGCGCAATCGGTAAACCAAAAATAGACACCGCACCAATTAGCATCGTGATTAACGCAATCACGTTACCCAGAACTGGGCGTTCGATAAAGTATTTTGAAAGCATGAGGTATCCGGTTGCCTGACTGTTTTAGCGTGCAGGTATAGGTGCGACCGTCGCCGTCTCGGGGTTGACGGTCTGACCACTGCTGATATTGATGAAGCCGTTCAAGACAAAGGTTTCAGAATCCTTGAGGCCTTGAGCAATCTCAACCAACGAATCGAAACGCTGCCCCATCTTAATCGCGCGACGTTCAACCTTTTTACTGTCATCCATCACAAAAATGTAGTCACCCTGTTGGTCGGTTTGGACAGTCCGTGCGGGGATCAAGACGGCTTTGCGCGACTCGCCGTACTCGGCCAGCACCTTGCCATACAAACCAGGCACAAGATCAAGCTTATCGTTGGGCAGTTCAGCACGTAGTTGCAACGAGCCCGTACTGGTGCTTAGCAAGTTCGCTGCGTAATCAAGCGTGCCCTTGTGAGGAAAACCCTTCTCACCCTGTAATT
The DNA here is from genome assembly GCA_937952975.1 of uncultured Alcaligenaceae bacterium. Lineage (GTDB taxonomy): Bacteria > Pseudomonadota > Gammaproteobacteria > Burkholderiales > Burkholderiaceae_B > Zwartia. Next base: position 9,216 of record CALFXX010000078.1, on the reverse strand, counting down.
GCACATAGACCGGCAACGCATTCACCAGCGATTTACGGTTATCTTCATTCACGTAACGTTTTTGGTACTTCAGCAGATCACGTTCGTTGATATAAAAGTACACGTAGATTGGGTTGATTTTTTGAATCGTTGCCAGCTTAACCCCCGAAGGGCTGCTTCCTAAATAATTGCCAACGTCAATCAAGTGACGGCCCATCAAGCCATCAAAAGGCGCACGCACCTCGGTATAGGTGAGGTTCAACTGTGCAAGCTTTAAGTTCGCCTCAGATTGCAAAAAAGACGACAAGGCTTTATCAACAGAAGCCTGCGAGGTTGCATTGTCTTTTAGCAACGCCTTTTGACGTGCAAGCTCGATTTTTGCTTCGTTATAGATTGCCTGAGTCAGATTGACCTGTTGAATGTACTGATCTTGTTCAATCACAAACAACAACTGGTCTTTTTTAACAAAAGCACCGTCTTCAAAGGCGATTTTGCTTAAATAGCCCGGCACCCGTGCCTCGAGATTGACCGTCAACAGCGGCGAAATGACGCCATCAAAAATCTCATAGCTTCGAACATCTTGAGAGACCGGCTTGGCGACCGTCACCTTAACCGGTGGGGCCGTAACGGTTGGTTTTTTTTCACAACCGGCCAACACCAAGCCGGTTAACAAAGCAAGGGTCAGGGCTGCTGTTCGCATGAGCGGCGTACGCATAAAGGGGCTCATTGAATGGTCTCACTAGACTGAACTAAACGTGGATCGGGTTGGTGATTCAGGGCGTTGCCCCAGTTGGTACGTTGCTTCATCTCGGCCACCATGGCGTCAGGCAAAGCGGGTGTCAGCAAGTCGCCAGACCATCCCCCGCCTAATGATTTAAATGCCGAGACATAACCAAGCAAATTATTCGTGTTGGTTTGCACAAGTGTGCTTTGCACCAATAAAAGTTGCTGTTGGGCAATGATCACAGTGTTGTAATCCACCTGCCCAGCCTTGTACCGATCAAGTGCCAGCTTTGCCGCTTGCTCGGCAGCGATGACTGATTTTTTAAGGTCAGCGGCCGAGCTGCGTGTCGTTGAGATCGCGACCAGCGCATCTTGCACCTCTTTTTGGGCTTGCAGCACCAGATTTTGATAGTTCAAGATGCTTTGCTGAAACACGGCATCTTGCACACGGATCTGATCGGTGATCGCACCGCGATAGAACAGCGGAAACATAAAGCTGCCTGCGATCGAGGTATTGCGATTGTCCCAAGAGAATAAATTAGACTGATTCGTATTATTGGTCGTGGTGGTTTGAAAACCAAACAAACCACTCAGACTAAAGCTAGGATACAGAGCGGCCTCGTTTACGCCAATCAAGGCCGATTGCGCGGCCGCCGCGTATTCTGCCTGCAAAATATCGGGACGGCGCCTCAGCAAGTCTTTGGGAATCCCCACTTGCAAGGCTGCTGGGGCCACAAGATCTTGCTGGCTGCTCTTGAAATTTTGCTCGTAGTAATCAGGAGACTCACCCAGCAACACGCTCATCGCATATTGATACATTTTCAATGATGCAATTAGGGTTGGAATTTGAGACTTTGTTTGCTCGTACTGCGACTCAGCCTGACTTAAATCTAGCAACGAAGTCGAACCATTTTTGTAACGCGACCCAGCAATACGTAAGCTTTCAGCCTGCAAGGCCAAGTTTGTTTTGGCGACTTGGATCAGGCCTTCATAGTTGCGGATGTTGATGTACGTATTTGCGACATCAGAGGCAAGCGACACATCTGCCGAATAGAATGCCGCAGCAGTCAAAATGTAAGAGGCCATGGAGCTTTCAATACCACGACGATACTTGCCCCAAAAGTCGATCTCCCAGTTAGCCTGAATCATTAAGCTACGGGTGTTAGAAAATGGTGAGATGTTTAAAAATTGCGTCAGCGCATTAGGCTGATCGTTACGTGAACCAGACCCATTTAGACCCACAGTGGGCAACAATGTCGCCTCAGTCACACCAAGCTGCGCACGCGCCTGAGCAATACGCACGGCTGCCCGCTGAAGAGTGAGGTTATCGGCGGCCGCCCGAGCGAGCAAGCGGTTCAGTGTCGGGTCTTTAAAGCTGGCCCACCAGGCCACCGGGTTAATGCGTTGGGCATTGTTAGCATCGAGGGCTTCAGTGAACTCAGTTTGTTTAGGCTGACTGAATTGGTCTTGGACCTTGGTAGCGGGCCGCACATAATCGGGGCCAACCATACACCCCGACAGGGCCAAGCAAGCGCTAGCCAGCCAGCAAGACGACACGAATCGATTCATGATGAAAACGATAAAAAAATATCAATGAGGGATAGTAAAGCAAATTCAAGGCCTAACCGACTACGAAATTCAGTAAATTGGCTTTGTTATTCAGCAAATTTAAGTCACTTCGAACTTGGGCGGCGCTCAGTCAACCTGCGCCCCAGAAATACGCACAATTTCAGCCCATTTTGCGACGTCGGCGTGATGAATTTTGGCAAATGCAGCTGGGCTTGGATCCAACGCAGGCGTGATCCCTTGCGTTTCAACCAACCACGTTCTAAAGGCAGGCGTTGAAATAACCTGTTTGACGGCTGTGCTCATTTTGGCCGTGATGGCCGCCGGCAACTTGGCCGGTGCAAGCAACCCGTACCACGTGCTGCTCTCAAAGCCAGGTAAATCACAGGCCTGCGCCATCGGAGGTACGTTAGGCAGCGCCTCAAGGGCCGCTGGCGTAGTCACGGCCAAGCCAATGTTTAACCCCCCCTTGATCGAGGCGATTGCCGGTGCGCTTTGATTAAAAAACAGATCAACATCACCCGCTAACAAGGCTGTCATGGCCGGCCCCTGCCCGCGATACGGCACGTGCACGATATCGACCTTGGCGGCACTGGCAAATTGAGCCGCCGACAAGTGAGTCGAAGCCCCATTACCGGTCGACCCATAGTTGAGCTTGCCTGGGTTGGCCCGAATCAAGGCAAGCAAGTCAGCACACGTTTTAATGGTGGGATGTTTTTTAGTATTGATCAAAAGCACGTTCGGTACATCACCCAAAATCGCGATATGGGTAAAGTCACGTTCGACGTCAAAGCTGAGCTTGTTATACAGCGCGGCGTTGATCGCATGCGTGCCAGCGGTAGCCATTAAAAAGGTGTAGCCATCGGGCTGGGCGCGGGCAACGAAGTCAGACGCCAAATTGCCACCTGCCCCGGTTTTACTATCCACCACAATCGAGACGCCCAAGACCCCTGACAGCGCTTCCCCGAGCTTGCGGGCATACAGGTCGGTGCCTGCGCCATTAGGAAATCCGCCAATAATTGTGATCGCGCGGTTTGGCCACGTGTCAGTTTGGGCAAGCACGGTCGCACTCAGCGTGAGGCCAAGCAATACACCGAGCGTTCTTCTAAGTCTATGCAACATCGTTAATCCCTTTGTGCTTGACGGCTCAGGTCTGTCTTAACAAACATCAACGCAGCTGACCTTGCCCTGAGATTCGGCGGCAATGATTCAATGACGCCTCAATTAAATTGTCGCTCGCCTCAGGCGTTCGAAACGCAGAGTGCGCAGACAAGGTGACGTTTTCGATTTTGGTGAAAGCGTGCTCTGCAGGCAACGGCTCAATATCAAACACATCGAGACCAGCATGGCCAATCTTTTTAGATGCCAGCCCGGCGATTAAAGCCTGCTCGTCGATCACCGCCCCGCGGGCCGTGTTCACCAAAATTACGCCATCACGCATCTTGGCAATACGCTCGGCCGAAATAAAGCCACGTGTGTCATCGTTAAGCAATAAATGCACTGACAGCACATGGCTGCTTGCCAACACTGTATCGAGGTCAGTAAAGCGAACACCTGCGTGCGTTTTCGGGCTGCGGTTATAAGCGATGACCTTCATACCGGCCCCAAGCGCTAAGCGCGCCATTTCAGCGGCAATCCCGCCAAAGCCGATGAGCCCGAGGGTTTTACCGGTTAACTCAATACCATCCGTACGTAGCCACTGCCCGGCACGCATGCCACGATCCATGCGGGCAAAGCCCTTGGCGCTGGCCCACATTAGGGCAAAGGCGCACTCGGCAACGGCGGTATCCCCATAGCCTTTAATGATATGAACTTCGATACCGAGCTCAGCGAGCGCTTCGGGGTTCATGTATGACCGTGCGCCTGTGCCTAAAAACACCACGTGTTTGAGGCCTTTACACTGTCTGGCGATCTCAACAGGCACCGAAGTGTGATCAACGATCAAGATCTCGGCGTCGCCCATCACACCAGGGATCTGTTCAGGGGTAATGTCGGGTTGTTCGTTGACCAACAACTCGAGGTCGTCGGGCTGGTGCAAGCGGCGCGCAACGTCAGCTAAGCTACCATTGGCGTCAATAAAAACGGCTTTCATGTTGCAAAATCCAAAAAAATACAATAGCGACATCATAACGGGGCTTTTGCCCGTGAGCATCACGGTTTCGCCCTCAAACGGCGCCACCTGCAAAAAACGACGTGCGGCGCCAGGCTAAGAGCACGACGACCCCAGGCGCAAATGCTACGATTCATAGCAGTTCGCTGAGTTAGAGCCAGAGGGATCTTTTTTGAATCAACCAGAGCACGTTGTCATTATCGGCGCAGGCATCGTCGGAGCCGCGAGCGCCTTTCACTGCCTTGAGGCAGGGCTTAAAGTCACCTTAATCGAAGCCGAGACGCCGGGCGCCTCTCAGGCGTCTAGCTACGGCAACGCAGGTTGGCTCTCTTCCCACTCAGTCTTACCGCCCGCCTCGCCCGGCATCTGGAAACAAGTGCCCTCCTGGCTGGCCGACCCACTTGGGCCCCTTTCTGTGCGCTGGCGGTATTTTCCACGCGCTCTACCCTGGCTGGTGCGCTACCTCGCCGCGGCGTGGACCTATCCAAAAATCGAACGCACCGCTCGTGCACTACGCAGTCTTCTCGCTGGGGCGCCCGACCTGCATCAACACATGGCGCAACAAGCCGGCGTCAGTGACTTGATTCAACGCAGCGGTTTACTCCATGCTTTTTTATCGCGCGAGCACTTTCTGCTTGACGCCAAAGCCTGGGAGATTCGTCGCAAAGAAGGGGTCAATTGGCAAGAACTCGATGCCGCCGCCTTGGCTGCGCTTGAACCAGATCTTGACCCCAAGTACACCTTTGGCGTCTTCGTTGCCGAAACGGGTAGCTGTCGCAACCCTGGCGCCTACACGGCAGCGCTCATTGCCCATGCGCAAGCCCGTGGCGCGACGCTATTAAAGGCCAAAGCAACGGGCTTTCGCATCGAAAACGGGTCGCTCAAGGCTGTAGAAATCGAGGGTGGTGAGGTGCTGTGTGACAAGGCGGTGATTGCCGTGGGCGCACGGTCAAAGGCCTTTGCGGCTCTGGCAGGCGATCATGTGTCTCTTGAAACTGAGCGGGGTTATCATGCAGTGGTCAGCGGCGTAGACATCGGCCCCCGAGTACCAACTATGTTTGCCGACTGTAAAGTCATCGTCACACAGATGAACCAGGGCTTGCGCGTTGCCGGTCAAGTCGAAATTGCAGAGGCTGACGACACGCCAAACTGGCGACGCGCCGAAATTTTGCGCGATCATTTGCTAGCTTTGTACCCGAGCCTGCCGCGTGATCTTTCTCCCGAACAAATCCAGATCTGGATGGGGCGGCGTCCAAGTACCCCAGACGGATTACCTTGCCTTGGCTTGGCCTCTGGTTGCAAAGATATTATTCATGCCTACGGCCACGGTCATGTTGGACTGGTAGGATCAGCTAAAACGGGGCGTATAGTGGCTCAACTCGCGGCAGGCCAACAGCCCGAAATCGATTTGAACCCGTTCAGCCCAACGCGTTTTAGCTAAATCGCTTAAACCTCGAATTTGCAAAAACCGGGATACACATGAACGTTTTAGCTTTGCACGAAAACAGGCAAACACTAACATCCACGTGAATGCTTGAGCTTTGTACGGCGACCGTAAAACATTGAGACGAATATGAACACTTCAGATTTGCATGACGACAGTGAAGACGTCGAATTTACGCCGGCCGAGCGCGCCAGTGCTGCTAAAAAAAGCACTTGGATTAGCGTGATGGTCAATATTTTATTGTCCGCCACGCAAATTGCCGTCGGTGTTTTTGCAAAATCTCAGGCACTGATTGCTGACGGCGTGCATTCTTTATCAGATTTAATCGCCGATTTTGTGGTGCTTTTTGCCAACCATCACAGCCAAAAAGATGCCGATGAAGATCACCCCTATGGTCATCAGCGCTTTGAAACCGCCGCCTCGATGGTTCTAGGCGGCTTGCTGCTTGCGGTGGCGCTCGGGATGCTGTGGTCTGCGTTTGAAAAACTAAAAGCCCCGCACGAGATCCCAGAGGTACACAGCATTGCCTTATGGGTTGCTGCCTTGGCCTTAGTCGCAAAAGAAACGCTCTTTCGCTACATGCTACGCATCGCCAAAGCGGTCAAATCCAGCATGCTCGTGGCAAACGCGTGGCATGCCCGGTCTGATGCGGCTTCTTCTCTGGTGGTGGCGGTTGGCATTATTGGCAACCTGCTGGGTTACCCGATCCTAGACCCCATCGCAGCCTTGATCGTCGGATTGATGGTTGGCAAAATGGGATGGGAGTTTGGCTCAGACGCTTTTCATGACTTGATGGATCGCTCGGCGAACGACAAAGAAGTGCAAGCCATCACAGAGACCCTGCTCCAAACACCAGGGGTATTGGGTGTGCACGACGTGCGTACACGCAAAATGGGTGACATGATTTTGGTTGACGCACACATCGAGGTCAATGCGTTTTTAACTGTTGAAACCGGTCACGATATTGGTCTTGCCGCTCGACATGCCGTGATGCAACGTCACCGCGTGCTCAATCTGCTCACGCACATTGATCCTGTACCCTCTAAAACAGACCCCAAAGCGACCGCAACAAGAACAACACCAACCTGAACATATCGCCAGCAGCTGACGAAACGCCTTTGATGGATGTGGCGAGAAGCATCCGCTCACGCGACAAAGATAATCGAGCAAAAAATGAACTCAACTCAGGTACCACCACGTACTCTATTTGAAAAAATCTGGGATCAGCATGTCGTCATGCCCCGCGCGGCAGGCCCGTCTTTGCTATATATCGATCGGCACATCATTCATGAGGGTTCGTTTCATGCCTTCAAAGACCTGCGCGCGCGCGGCCTGACGATTCGCAATCCTCAACAAGTCTTCGGTGTTGCCGATCACTATGTGCCGACCACCAGTCGCGACCCCAACGACGCGGTCACCCAAGAGATCAAAGAAGTCATCCTCAAGTTTGACGACAACATGAAATGGTCGGGGGCGCACTATTTTTCTATCAAAGATCCACAGCAAGGCATTGTTCACGTTGTTGGCCCAGAGCAAGGCATCTCCTTGCCTGGGTCAATCATCACCTGCAGCGACAGCCACACCTCAACCCATGGCGCGATGGGGGCGATGGCCTTTGGCGTTGGGCAGTCAGAAAGTATGCACATCATGGCGACCCAAACCTTGTGGCAAACCAAGCCCAAGCAGATGCGTATCGAACTCAGCGGTAAGCCGGGTGCCGGAGTCGGTGGTAAAGACATCATCCTAGCGGTCATCGCAAAATTAGGCGTCGCAGGTGCGGTCGGTTATGCCGTTGAATATGCAGGCAGCACAATACAGTGGCTTTCGCTCGACGAGCGCCTGACCATGTGCAACATGACAATCGAGGCCGGCGCACGCTCGGGGCTCATCGCTGCCGATGATGTGGTGTTCGATTACTTGTACGGGCGTAAGTTTGCGCCGCAGGGCGCAGCCTGGGATCAGGCCCTCGTGGCGTGGCGCCAATTACCCTCTGATGACGGCTGTCACTTTGATCAAACACTGAGCATTGACGTGACGCAACTATCGCCGATGCTGACTTGGGGCACCACACCTGATACTGGGGTAGCCATTGACGCAGTGATCCCCGATCCTTCACTCCTTTCAGATCCGCATGCTAAACAAGCGGCTGAGGCGGCACTTGCGTATATGGACCTTAAACCGGGCACTGCCTTGAGCGCGATCAAAATTGACCGCGTCTTCATTGGATCATGCACCAACAGCCGTCTATCTGACTTGCGTCTGGCGGCAGACATTCTGCGCGGGCGGCGGGCGGTTGTGCCGGGCATCGTGGTGGCGGGCTCATTGCTAATCAAACAGGCTGCTGAAGCCGAGGGCCTCGATCAGGTTTTTCAGGCAGCAGGCCTCGAATGGCGCGAGCCTGGTTGCTCAATGTGCGTCGGCATTAACGGCGACTTAGCGCTCGCAAATGAGCGTGTGGCCTCAACCTCAAACAGAAACTTTGTTGGACGCCAGGGCCCGGGGGTTCGCACGCATCTTGTGAGCCCCGCGATGGCTGCGGCTGCGGCCGTCACAGGTCATTTCACCGATGTACGAACTTTAATGGGCCAACAATAATATGCAAGCCTTTACGCACTTACGGGCGCTCGCAGCCCCTCTTGAGGGGCGCAATGTCGATACCGATCAAATTATTCCGGCACGATTTTTAAAAAAGAATCGTGATGAGTTTTATAAAAACTACCTGTTTCATGATCTTCGTTTTGACGAACACGAAGCACCACGCCCAAATTTCATTCTGAATCGCCCACTTTTCAATGGCGCCCAAATTTTGGTCGCCGATGAAAACTTTGGTTGCGGCTCTTCGCGTGAAGGCGCGGTGTACTGTTTATCAGACTTTGGCATTCGCGCTATTTTGGCCCCAAGCTTTGGCGATATATTTTTTAATAATTGCCTAAAAAATGGACTGCTACCGATTCGACTTGAGGCAAAGTCGGTCGACCAGGTACGTCAGGCCTTGTTGAGCTCGACCGATACCAATCCTTCTGCGCGTGAGATCTCGATTGACCTGACGACCTGCACACTACAGGCCCCTGGACTAGACGGACAACAGACGTTTTCGATGGATCCCTTTTGGCATGAGTGTTTACTCAAAGGGGTCGATGAGCTCGCCCTCACCTTAAGCTATGCTAACGAGATTGAAAACTTTGAACAGCAGCAGCGCCGCATGCACCCATGGCTAACCACTTGAATGATCGAACGACCGCCCTACTCGTTTAACGCACAGTATCGCGACGCTCATGTTCAGCAGATAACTTGAATCCTCACACTATGACACTTCCTTTAAGCGGCCTGCGGGTCATTGAACTTGGGCAACTCATCGCAGGGCCTTTCGCCTCAAAAATGCTGGGCGAATTTG
>CALFXX010000077.1 GCA_937952975.1 uncultured Alcaligenaceae bacterium | reverse complement strand
CAACTTCAACCACTGCAATGAACTCGTCACCCGATCGCCGACACAAGGTTGAACCCTTGGGCAACACCATTTCAAGGTATGCCGCAACCTGGGCAATTAATTTATCGCCGTTTTCAGGACCATGCCTATCATTAATTGTTCGTAGACGATCAATATTCAAAAACAGAAAAAGGAATTGCGTGTTATTCAATTCGGGATTGGCAATACGCTCTTGCAAGGATTGACTAAACACCGCATAGTTTGGCAAATGCGTCAATCGGTCGGTTGTCGTGAGTTGCCGTAACTTGGCTTCGACTTCTTTGGTATGTCGAATATCTGCAAAAATTGAAACATACCCTTGTCGTACGCCTTGGTCATCCAGAATTTTAGAAACCGATAACAACACAGGGATCGCAGTATCGTTTCGATCGACAAATACGGTTTCACCACGCCAATGGCCCATATCAATCAGCCCATCTCGTATTTGAACCGAGCTATTTTGCACAGCATTGTTTCGATACAACATGCCAGCAGGGCGACCAATCAGTTGTTCTCTGGTGTAACCAGTGATTTTCAATAACTGAGGATTGACATCGACGATCTTTCCGTCGATATCGCTGACCAAGATCGCCTCACCAGCAGTAGTAAAGACATGATCGGTAATACGAAGCTTGCCAATTTTTCCCTGCTGCTCGACCAGAAGAGCATGAATCGACTCAGCGACATGCGTAATCATGTCTTTTGGAGCATCTGTTGGCAGCACCACAGATTTACCGGCAACAATATCGTGACTTAAAGTAACGATATCGCCCATACGGGTATGCACTTCTTTCGAAAATCCACGAAGTTGGCCATGAGTCAAAAACATCACGACAGCGGTGGCAATTAGAATCACAAGCGCGCACACGGCCACCCACAGCATCGAAGCACCTGCGTAAAGTGCCCACCCTAGCGCGCACATGACAAGGACTAAACCCACTAGCAACGCATACGTTCGTCTGGCGACCCAAACTGAAATCTCATTGCCCAAATTTTGCACGGCCATTTATTGCATCCCAAGTACGCTAGGGGTAAACCTTAACAGCGTTCAACCCGAATCTGCCCAAAGAGCAGAACGATAAATACGAAGTTTTAATACCCTTGCGCGAATTGGCAGTTTTTTGCGCAAAACGCGCAAGCAGGCAACAATCCAGAGCCGGCTTTCAACCACAAGCTAACGCATAAAATCAGCAGGCGACAGTTGGGTGCAACCCAACCTGCGCACCACCTTAGTGAATAGAATCGTTCAAGGTCTTTTGCTCGAGAACTCTTTCAGGAATTTCCCAGATCACGAGCTGAGGCGGTGTTTTTTTAAATGCCATACTGACAAGATACGCATTCATCGCGCCCGAAAAATCTCCGCCGTTACGCGCCAAATTTGCAATCTTCGCCTTGAGCTCCTTTTCGATAAAGGGGACAAAATGTGAGGTACGCGAAAACGAAGTACCAATGACTACGACATTTGGCAAATCAGCATCCCCGAAGAGATCGTCTGTTTGGCCACCGCCAGCTGACACTGAGGTAGAACCAGGCGTGCTGTTGCCTATGGGCTCAGTGACTTTAAAGCTTGTCTCTTGAGCGCTGTCCTGCTCGGGTTGCAGCCAAGTAGGCAACCATTGAACGCCCGCCAAACGGATCAAGTCACCGGGGCGATCGCTTGTCGTGCGCGCCTCAACCGCAAGAGTCTGCGGTGGTGTTGCGACAACTTTTAAGCGCCGTACCGCAGCACTTACTGTTATTGCCGCAGCTTCTGCGCCTTGCTCTGTCCAGTGCGAATCAGATTTTAAAAAGGCCGCTGAGTTTTTTTGTTTAAACGCGTTGAGTGTATCGGTCAGATCAATGGCCTCAACGCCGGCTTGTCTCAGTTGATTCACCCATTGAATGGCGCGGTCAGCATAGCGACTGGGGCGATGTAAGCCACCAAGCTGCCCGGCTTCAATACGAGATTTATCTGGTACGACCACTACGAGCAATTTGATATTTTTTGCAGCAAGTGTTTTTTGCACCGCCAGGACGTCTGCCTTGCGCTTCGCTGAATTCAACTGCGCCTGTTCATGCAGCGTGAGTTCATCTCCCAGAAAGAGCCAACCTGGCGCACCGCGACGCACACGCGGCCCCAAATCGCCCGTCACCACCCAACTGATACCGCGTTCGATATGAGCAGCATTTGAAGGCACGGGGGCATCTGCCAACGCCAGGGCAAAGGACTGAGAAACATCGCCTTTCAAAAATGGCGTCCATGCCACGCCCTTCGGAAATAAATTCAACTTTTCAAAACTAGTTGCGTAAATAGTCGAAAAGAACCCGAACACAATAAACAGCGCAAAGCAGGCGCCGGCAACCGGGCTGGTTTTACGATCACGGTCGGTAATTGGCTTTAGACCGGACTCTGGCGGAATATATGGCTTAGTCATCAGAATTGAAAATACAAGAATGGAACCGCTCCGCGACTAGCAATCAGCGCGAAAGAAAACAGAAAACCAATAATTGGCCAGACTGTTGCAACGAAGACGACACCGGGCCCAGACTGACGCTGCGCCCAGCCCTGCAGCAGTGGCAGCATCACGCATACAACGCCTAACGCATAAGCAAGCCAATGTGAGGGACGCAGTATCACAGACATCGCATCACTTAAACCAAACCCATTCATGCCAAACTGGCCTGCATACATTTGCAGACCATTATCGAAGGTATGCGCTCTAAAAATTGTCCACGCCAAGAAGACGAACAGTAACGTCAGCACGCGTGACAGTATGGTCGGCACACGCCCTAGTTTGGCCTGATTCCAAAGTCGATCCACGCTAAGCGCGACACCATGTGCAATCCCCCAGAGCAAGAAGTTCCAGCTATCACCGCCATGCCAAAGCCCTGCAATCGACATTGTCAGCAAAAGATTGACATAGGTTCGAATGGGGCCGAGCCGGTTACCACCCAAAGGGATATACAGGTAATCTCGAATCCAGCTTGATAGCGATAAATGCCAGCGCCGCCAAAAATCTTGAATGCTTGTCGCAAGATAGGGGTGATTAAAGTTTTCAGGAAAGCGAAAGCCCAACATCATGCCAAGACCGATCGCCATCACGCTGTAGCCGGCAAAATCGAAGAACAACTGCAAGCCATAGCCGATGCAACCCAACCAGGCATCTAAAAATGAAGGGTTTTGCACAGCAAAGGCAACATCTACCACCGGTGCCAACGTGTCGGCAATTAACACCTTCATCGACATACCAATCATCAGCCGGCGTGCACCGAACGAAAAATGCTGCCAATCAAAGGGGCGTGAAACAAGCTCGCGCTTGACCCAGTCGTAACGAATGATTGGGCCCGCAATCAAGTGAACAAACATTGATTGATAGGCGCCAAAGCTCACGAAACTCTTGTCGGCCGGTACGGTGCGGCGATACACATCAATTAAGTATGAAATCGACTGCAACGCGATGAACGACAAACCGATCGGCAAAATGACGAGCTGCCACTCAATGGATAGAGCACTACCTGGTCCAACGATACCGTTGAGCGTTTCAACCAAAATATTTGAATACTTAAACCAACAAAGTAGTGAAAGATTTAGTGCGATAAAGGCGGTGAGTGTCCAGCCACGCGCGCGCTGCGTCTTGGTTGCATCGATCGCTAAGCCGCCCACCCAACCCATCACGGCTAGAAACATGAACAGCAGCAGAAAAATTGGGCTCCACCACCCATAAAACACCCAACTGCATAGCAACAGCGTTGCGTTACGACGGGTTGGCCCGACCACAGCATACAAGGCCAAAAATGCTGGCAAAAAAATTGTCAAAAACTCAAGTGAAGCAAAAACCATGATCGTTTAGAAACTTGTGTAAGCGTTAACGTGCAACAGCATCTGAGGCAAGGAAAATGCGTGTTGTAGTCGCTGTCGGCACAGCAAATACGCTGTATCGTTCGCCGGCAGTCAAATCACCGAGTTCAAGTGGTGCACCCGTGGCTTGCTCGCCGCAAAGTAATTGAACAGAAATTTTGACCGGATTGATCATGCGTCTGGTCAAAGTATTGACGCCAAGTTTTTCAAATAACATGACATTTCGGCCTACCACCTGTAAGCCTGCATTCGCACAGGTTGAACTGACGTTGTAAAACGCCAAAGAAACCTTCAACGCATTGAAGTCATCTGGTTCTTCACCAATCGTCACATGCTTTAACTTTGTGCCGTCACTGAGTGCGATGACGCTGACAAACTCGCCAGCTTTCACTGTGGTCGCGATATCACTTTTGTTTTGTGCCTGAGCGAATTGACCCTTGATATCAGACTTTGCCCGCACCGGATAAAAGACGGTTGTTGGGGTCTTTGCATCTAACTTCACTTTTGCTTGCGACCCTGCCGCGGTCAACTCAAGGGCAGCATCGGTACCATTAATAAACCGGACAAAAGACGAATCAGCGCTTGGACCTGTTGGGTATAAAGGAATGTCGGCAGCAACGCTCAAGACACTCAATGTTAAGCCAACACAGCCCAGCAACACATGCGATATCGATTTTAAATAGCGTATTTCTTTTGACTGCTTGGCTGTTGCACCGTGCTCTGGATATAGCGCTAAGTCTGCATCTTTCATTTTTTCAATCCCTGAACGACAGGCAACGAGGCAAGCGCCTGAGTGATGTTCGCGCTCCACGCCTGATAGCCAGCAAGATTGAAATGCTGTCCGTCAACGGTTGCCCATTGGCCAGGCTTTGAAAACTTCAGCGAATCGATAAACACGCAGGGAGCTACATTTTTTTCTAGAAACCCTGCCATAAATTCGACACGCTTATCATTTTTAAAATACTTACCACCTGGCGTACCCCACGCTGGACCCACCCAAACACAAGGTGTCTGTGTCGCTGCAATTTCTTTTGTGAGGCCGGTAATACCTTGCCAAGCCCATGCTCTTGGAAACGACTCGTTGTCGTACGAGGCCATGGTGTCACCTAAAATGATCACCACGAGGTTCGGTTTATCTTTAGCAATCAACTCTTTGATTGGACTTGTGGTCGCCGCGCGGCCTTTAAAAACAGTGTCGCCCTTGAAGCGATCTGCACCGCAAGGCACTTCGACTGTCTTGAGCCAATCGCCAGCTGTTGCGCCACAGGCGCCTATCGCATGAACTGTTGCACCTTGCTTGGTCAAATCTTCATACAGCGGATTCATCAAATAGCCTGGCAGTGAGAGATGACTCTCACCAAGTACCAGCATTGCAATTCCGGCTAATGTTCCTGCAGCCATTTGTCTGTCCTTTATTTACTATTCGCTAAATTTTTTACGACAGTGGAAGCCAGTACACTTTTAACAATCTCACTGCCCCACAAGTCGTAGCCAGCAGCCGTAAAGTGCTGCCCGTCAGAGGTTGGCCACTGACCTTGTTTAGAAAATTTCAGTGAGTCGATGTACTCGCAGGGTGCCACCGTGCTGGCAAGTAGCGTTGACATTTGTTGCACCCGTGCAAAGTTTTTACCAAACGAACCACCTTCAGTTCCCCAGGCTGGTCCCACCCACATACACGAGGCACCTGTTTTGGCGATTTCTTTGGTCAACGCAGTGACCTGCTGCCAAATCCATACCTTCGGAAAATCTTGCTTATAGCCAGCCATTGTGTCACCCATGACAACGATGACTAGCTTGGCCTGATCAGCAGCGACCAGATCTTTAATTGGCGTCGTTTTCGCCTCTTTCCCCACGGTGGTGGGTGCAGCCTTACCGATCCGCTCAGCGCCACACGTGGCAGATACCGACCGTACCCAATCTCCGGCGGGGACTCCGCAAGCTGCTAACGAGTGCACTTGCGCACCCTGTTGCATCAAACCATCATGCAAAGATTTAATCAGATAGGTTGGCATCGATAGGTGGCTGTCACCAATCACCAAAACCGTTAAGCCCGCCAATAATGCTGAAGCCATAAGAATGCTCTTAAATAAAGTTATAAACCGTAAGGCGATACGTACGGGCTCATCGGCATCAGCACAGGTCCTGTTCTTGGATAGAAACTAAAGCGTAAATACAGACCCGCACCCCATTGGCGGTAGTTACTAGAGTTATCGAGCTGAACCAGACCACCTAAGAACGCATAGCGGTTGAGTTGATACTCCCCTGCCGCGGATAAGTTGTAGGCCACGCCGGATTGACTTTGAGCTTCGTAGGTTGCAGTGCCGGTTCCGCCACCACCCAGCGCCAACACTCTCTGCATGGCAGCGTTAGCGGCCGCCTGCAAATCGCCATTATTGGGGAAGTAATCTGACGCACTTTGTGAAAACTTCTGTGCGCCCAAGGCGCCAGAGATTCTGTATGAAAAGTCGCCTGATCGCTGCGCCCAACTCAGTGGCAAGGTCACTGCGTAATATTGTTGGGGGCTAAAGTAGCCACCTTGCCCATAGGTGTAATTGCTCAGGTTTTTGTTATAGAACATACTCGCCGCGTTGACGCCTACGGTCAGATTCTCATCGTTTGTTTTAACGAGATTCCAGTACATCCCTAGATTGGCATCAGCACGGGTATTCGCCGCCACGTTGTGTCCGGTAATTGAAAACAAACCTGCTGAGCCGGTCACACCGTAGCCACCAAGATCTTTTGAAAGCTGTACACGTGCGCCGGTTGACATCACTGCGCCCCACGTTTGCCCCGTCACGCTATCTCGTGTTCCTGCAAAAGACAATACGCTGTCGACCACAGGACGACTTGATGCGCTAACGCTGTAATACCAAGTGTTCTCTTGGTCCAACATCCCGTCAAACTTAAGGCCACCGGTCACGTTGCTATATTGAAAGCCAACCGGCGTCACCCCAATGTCCGCGGTAAAGCCGGGCGTCTTGTACCCTAGCGACCAGCCCACCCCTCGGGCGGTTTGCTCGCCTGGGTAACCCGTCAACCCGGCTAGCTGATCGAAGGCTGCATCCGGACCACCGCCAAAAGTGCTGCGTGAGTAAAAATCGGTACCGATTGCACCTGCATTTAAAGACACAGACGTTGCACTTAAACTCAACTTGCCATCGCCAACCGGCAGACGCATTTCAACCGGCACCTCAACATCACTGAGCTTACCGCCACCCGATGTGCCGTTACGATTTCGAACTTGCAGTCCGATCAACAACTCGGGCGCGCGCTCTTGTTTGATCAGGTCTAATTCTGTTGCCATCGTCATCGGCGTACCGGTCATCGTATCGGCCACCAAAACCGGGTCTGCTGTCGGCCCATTGCCACTCACACTGAAAGCATTCGGTGGTTGTCCGCCCGGAGCATTGGGACGTTCCGATAACAGTTCACCCGCAGCCACGCGACTGGGCGAACCCGTCGAAACATCTGAAGGACTCGCAGGCGGTGGCAAGCCTTGTAATGCGATTGCTCGCTCAAACAGCTCTTCAGCCTTTGCAATGCGACCTTGCGCGCGATACATCCGGGCCGCGGCCGCAGTGACTTCGACATCATCTGGTGCCAACGCTAGGGCCTTTGTCAGCGAAGCAGCAGCAACATTATTTTCTTTAACCTGCGTGGCTATTTGCGCGGCACTTAACTGCAGCTCAACGCTATCGGGCGTTTTTGCAGCCAGCTCTTTAAAGACATCCAGTGCCTTACCTTTTTCACCGGCCGCTGCAAACAGACGAGCTTGCGCCGCATTGACTTGAATATCTGACGGACGTTGAGCTAACAACGGCGTGAGTCGGTTACTCGCCTCAGTCAAATCGCCACGCTCGCGCAACAGGTCGGCCTGGCGAATAGAGTAGGTAAATAGCAAGTCATCAAAGCTACGCTTCTCGTCGCCCGATAGTTTGCGCGTACTAACCGCTGTCAAAATTTTTGCACACTCAGCGTCTTGATTCGTACGTAATAACAAACTCGCATATTGCAATAGCAACTCTGGCTTAGGCTGCTTTGCACCCGCCATCGTCTGCTTCAACAGATCCAAACCTTTAGCCGGTTCGCCGATCTCAACATAGGCCGAAGCCAGAGCCCCTGTGAGCTCAACTGATTTCGTCAGGCCTGCTTGGTTATTCGTCAAGACAGTCAACGCTTCAGCTCGCCGGTCTTGTTGCGCCAAATTGGTGGCGCGGTTCAATTCGCTATAGGCCTGCACACGTGTTTGCAGCGCGACCATGTCGGGCGAGCGTTCTTTTACTGGAATACGATCAAGCAGAGTCGTAGCACCTGCCCAGTCGCGCCGCTGTGTGGCAAGCAGCGCACCTGCAAACAACACACTTGCATCTGTTTGCTTGCCAACAGTCAACGTATCAAACATTGAACGCGCCTTCGCTGTTTGACCCTGCTTTAAATACGTTTGAGCCAACTCAAGACGAATCCACGGATTATCCCGATCATTTTGCATCGCAGATTCGAGTTCAGTCACCGCTGAGGCAGAATCACCGCGACGCAAAGCAGCGCGCGACAATCCTGTTGAATACGACGCCTTTAAACGATTCATTTCTGCAGCACCCCCCACCTGCTCAGGGGTCACCCCCTGAAGCAACTGCTGTGCCGCGGCAAGCTTATTGTTTAAGGCCAGCACGCTAATCAGGCCACTTAAAGCAAGAGCATCTTTTTTATTCTGTGCCAAGATCGCACGATAGGTTTTTTCAGCAGCGTCGTACTCTCCAGCTTCAACTTGCAGCCCTGCTAACGCTAGCTGCGCACCACTCTGTTTTGGATCCAGTCTGGCGGCTTGTTGATAGAGTGCGCGCGCGCGAGTCGTATCTCCATCACGCTGCGCCGAGTTCGCCTGCTCGATTAACTGAAGGTAACGAACATTACCTAGGGCCGTACCCCAAGTCTGACCGCCCGGCTGTGCAACAGCCCGACCGAGTAGTTGTTGCGCTTCATCAAGCTTATTTTGCTGCAAGCGAATAATGCCAAGACCCCCTAACGCATCTGCGTCATTAGGGCTTTCTTTCAAACGTTTTGTGAACTCAGCTTCAGCGACAGCACGATCGCCACGCTCAAGTGCAGTAAAGCCAGCCGTCACAACTGGGCTGGCAGCAGCCCCTGTTGCCACCTCTACACGCTTGGTTGCCTCATCACGCATTTTGCGAATTTCAGCGTCATCGGGATGCACCTTGAGATAAGCATCGTATAAAGGGACATCAACCGATCGGGGCTGCTCAAGCCACACCAAAGATTTACGCCAAAATTCATTGGCTTCGCTTTGAACGCTGGGTATTGTCGACAGGCGCGCCAATTGTTCAATCGCTGTGGTGCGTGTTTCGCCAGTTCTGGCCAACAATTTAGCGGTTGCGAGTGCAATTTGCGGATCGTCTGGCGACTCTTTTGCCAATCGTTCGAGGCCACGCCGCGAAGGTTCAAAGCCGTCGGTCGAATACCCTAGAAAATTGTAATACTCAAGTGCAATGTCACCAACGGGTTCTTTACCTGCGAAAATTTTCTTGTAAATTGCGACCGCTTGATCAGCCTTACCGCTTTCTTGCAACAATCTGGCTTCGTAAAGCAATTTTTCGTTTGCTGGCGTGCGCAGGCTCAAGTCTTGCTGCAACATCGTGACGTAACGCCCAGTGGGATCAGCTTGCTTAATCTTATCGACGTAGGCTTGTGCCGCGTCGAGTCGATTCGAATCGAGCTCAACCATCGCAAGGCCATACAGAGCACGCGCATCAGATGGGTTAATAATCAACAGCTTTTTCCAGGCCTCTGCGGCACGCTCGCCATTGCCCTTCGATTTCCAGTACAACGCCTGTTCAAGCAATACCTTTTGCGCAGCATTCTGCGCAAAGCCCGCCTGTGGGCCAAAGGCAAGCAACAGACCTAAAGCTATCGAACTGCGGCGTAAGAGCATGATTTTTCCCAATTAAATTTTGCTTGTCCGTTCTTTAAGAACTGGTATCGACCTTCTGTCCAACCAAAGGCAAAGAGGCTTAAGGCGTAATCGTAATAAGGCGGCCGTACTGGGTACATCGTTCGATCGCTCGAACTGACACGCTGTTGGCTACGCGCACGTTGCGCCAGTTCTTCATAAAGCTGGGTCGCACCCAAGGCCTTCAAATACGGCAATACGGCCGCAGAGAAGCCGAAAGGCGCTTGGCCTGTCACAGCACCTGTCGTCACCAAAACATTTTCGGGCGGCCGCCTGTTTGCACTGATATACGTCAACATGCCCGGAATCGTTTTTAGAACCTCAGCCGCTAACGGATCATCCTTTGCTGTCATACCAGCCCACATGTACACGCGGATTGCATCGTAGCTACCACGGTCGGCGCCAAGCTCGTCAATCCCAAAATGGGCTCGCCCCTCGGGCGGACGCAAGTAACTGACCCAGTCGGCGGCAAAGCCCTTTGGGCTTGTTGCCTTCAGCAGCCTAGGTGTGTTCAAGGCAATCTCAGTCCACGGCCCGTTCGGACGAAGCTCTGCCAATCGACGCAAAAGCGGAATCGGCAAATAGCTAGGATTCAGACGCCAAATATCATCAGGCTCGACAAAGCTGACCCGTCCAGCTGATAACATTTTTCCGAAATTCGGTAACTCAAGGATCAAATACTTCTCAATCGTTGCCAGCACCTTGTTACCTTCGGCAACATAGTCAGGACGCTGCCAAAGTCGGCCCGCTTCGAGCAATAAATACGCAATCCAGACATCAGCATCCGACGCAGAATGACCATCTAAAATCTTCCAGCTACCGTCTTCCGCTTGTCCCCAAAGCCACGCAGGCAAACGTGTGTCTAGATCATTGGCGAACATATTACGGACAGTCCAACGCCAAATTTTTTCAAAATTAACAGGGTCGTTTGCGATAAGAGCAAAGAACATTGCATACGACTGACCCTCAGACACGCTATCGGCCTTTGGCGCAAACGAATAAATTACCCGCCCATCTGTTGTGACGAAAAACTTTAAAAATTCACTCCAGAGCGGCCAATCTTCAGCCTCACAGCGCGCGCCAACGGGCGCGCCTGTCGCACCAACCTGTACGCCTTCCTGCGCTTGGTTTTGTAACTGTGCTTGCACTTGCGCCGCGGCGCGTGCCGGTGCCTGCGCTCGGGCTGGTACAGATGCACTTTGCGACGCCGTGGCCGACGCGGGTGCAGGGACGGTCACAGCCAACGCGGGCGTGCAGACAAGCAGCATCACGCTTACACAAAGCGGACGCACCTGCTGTACAGCACATGCGCCGAACACTTTAGCTTTGGCGACCACGTTTCACACCATCGGCGACAGCTAATCGACGCTTTGCCAATGACCGCAAGAAGACAAACGCGACGATTGCTAACAACAAGGCAGCAGCCAACGCGGTCAAGACATAAACACTGAGGTTTCTAGACAGGGTCCATTGAGTTTGCTCAAACCAGCCGAGGCGTCCAATGTGATAAGACTGCTCTGCCACGAGTGATTCAATTTTTTGCCCACGTACCAAGGCCAAACTACCCTCTAACTGCTTGTCGTAACCCTCGCCAGCAATGAGCGCACTGATGCCATCGCGCAAGCCTTGGGCTTCAACGCCCCACAACAGCACTGCACTGCGGCCGCCCTTTAAAGGCGACTCAAAGCCAGCAAAGAGCGCTCCGTCGGCCATGCTATTGAACGTAATTTCTGAGCGCGCCAACCTGACGTTAGCGGCAGGGTCTGGGCTCACATACTGACGTGCCTCGTAAATTAGGTCAGACAGGCTCAGGCGCTTGGAACCACCCAAGCTACCAGGCAAGGCACTTGCCCACTGCTTGAGCAAAGGCTGATTCGAACCAGAAGCCACCAACAACAGATCCTTGTCGGCAACCGTTGCAAGGCGCTCTGCTTGGGTGACAGTAATCGCAGTCCCTGGGTAGCCAGTCGACTCGCCCAAACGCCCCAAAAGCTCTAGATATGTCGAGTACTCTTGTAAGCTGGGCGAATCGGGCAAAACGACCGCCGTTTGAGACAAGTCAGCCAAACGTGTAAACGGGAAGCCAAGGGTATGAAACGCACGTAAATCAGGCATCGCCATGAAATGCGAAAAACCCGAGATGTCTAACGTAGACGTAGGTTCGATCGCACCGCGCATGTTATCCACCACAATGTCGCCGCACTCACCGGTCTTGATGTAGTCGTATTGATAGCGCAGTTGCAATTGTGATCGGGGGTATAACGCCGTCAAAGGCAAACTCAATTTACCAGCCATCGACTGTGTTTCATCGGCTTGAAGTTTTTCAAGCACGGTGCCTTCGCCCCATACGCGCGAACGAACCTTACCGTAAAGACTCTCATCAGCCGTCAAACGCTCGAGTGGAAACAAAATAAACGACTTCACTAACTGATCGTTAATATTGACCGTCAAGGAAGAATTTTTTGAGGTTGGCTGCGGGGTGTAGCGATACCTTAAATCGACTGGCACACCCGCCACCTTAGGGCTATACAAATCGGGCGGTATACGCAAGTTCAGTCTAATCGGGCCCGGATCGTAGCCTGTGACATTCATCGCTTGAGCTGAACTTAGCTCGCCAAATTTCACTACGCGATCAGAAGGGAGCCAGTTTGGCGCATCATAGGGGCGGCGAGCAACAAGCTCGGTCACGCCTGTAATCGCTGCTGTTTGGCCCGACAACACTGAACCACCTAAGGCGAGTGCGCTTGCAGCTTTTTTCAACTCGGCGCTGTCGCGTCCCATCACCAGCAGCAGTTTTCCGAACGGATCGCTAGGATTCGTCACAACAGAAATCGTAGGACCAGAAATCGGTGCAATTTGAATGCCAGCGATCGTCGGCTTTGCATTTGCAATCAACACGATGGCATTGCCCTTCGCAGGCACAGTGTTCATAGTGACCGGAAATCTCGCGCCTCGCCCGGCCGCCAGAGCTCCAAACCAAGAAGACAATACCCCGCCAGCTTCAAGCATTGGGTTATCCAACGCGCCCACAAACACAAAGGGCAAACTCAACGCACGTGCATCGCGCTGATCCATAAAAGGCAATGGCAACAAAGAGAGATCATTAGGAAGTGCGATCGCCTGCGTAACAAGCTCAAGCACACTCTTGTTACTGATCGTTGCCCACAAACCATTATTGGTGGGATCTTCGCACTGCAAGGTGGTGCGTCCAATCAACTGCAATGTCAATTGGTTGTAGTCAGAAATCAAACGAACAGGGAGTTCGATTGTGCGTTCGAGATTCTTTCCACTGTCAGCTTTATCAACCGGAATACTAGCAGCCACATCGCCGTTAATCAGCACATTAAGTTGCGAACCATCGCTTAACAACGCAGGAGAAAAACCATAGCTCAGCGTGAGCGTTGCCTTCGAAATGACTTCGTCTGCACGAACGTTGAAGCGTACGCCATCACGGCCGTCAGCGCCCCGGAGCGTTAACGCACCATTCGCCCCAAGTTGACGTAATGTCTGTTTAACAGTCCGGGTCCCCTCACCTGACGTCACGGTGGCCGATGATTCAACCGGCGTGACCGCAGCAGGGATGACTAACGCTGGCACTGCAGAGCTGGCAGACGCTGGCGCTGGTACCAGCGAGGCAGGTCTGGGCACTTGCCCAAAGGCATGAGGTGCTGCCCCTAGAAGGCCAGACAGCACGAGCACTGCAAAACAGGCTCGGTGGGCCAATACCGCACCGCAGTCAAACAATCTGACGGAAACATTCTCTTTCATTACTGACTCTTGTGAAGTGTGCATATGTGCGAAAGACATTCTTACGCTCTTCGTTTGACGAATGCGCCGCGAATCCCGCTACGGATCAAGCCATACAAATTAACGAACCCGTGCCCAACTACGTTTTTAATAGACTTTAACGGTTGATCTTCGGTGTGCTTATCCCATTCGGTCGCCCACATATCTGCGCGGCCGAAGGTCATTTTTGCAAGTTCTTTAGTCTGTTTGAGCGTGAGCGAATCATCAAACTGAATTCCAACAAACTGCCCGCCTGTTTGCACTGTTCCCGGAAACGTCGACTCTTTTTCGCCCCGAAAAATTGACACGTGCACACGCTCGCCGATATCCCACTTAATTCCGGCATCCTTAGGTAACTTAAGACCGAGGCCAGTACTCGAGAAGTTCGCGGTTTCGCACATCACCGTCCGGCCATTTGCCCGACTGACTGTCGCAGGAAACGTAGCTTTAATACGCGGAGTATGTCGGATTTGACGCGATTCATTCGCAACGTACGCACTCGCGCTCAGGATCACGGTGTTGTAAACCACCCAAACACAATTAATCAGAGCGGTGAAGGGCTCGTTTGAACCGCGCACTAACTCCGTCAGACCGAAGACTGCGCAGATCGCGTTAACCGCCAAGAGTAAGACATAAGGTACGGCCATCTTCCAGTCGTAATATTCTTGATCGATTTTTCCACCCTTAGCGGTGACGTTGAACTTACCCCACTTTGGGTTCAACAACGCCATCAGTACAGGCATCGAGATGTACCAGGCCAACACAGTCTCATAGACTTCATTCCAGAATGAATGCCTATGATTACCCTGAATCTTTGAGTTGGTCATACTTGCCAGCACAATGGCAGGTAGGGCATAGACCAACACCATCGAAGTCGTTGCCGTAAAAACATGCGCACCAAACACAAGATAGGCGACAGGCGCGCTCAAGAAGATCAGTCGTGGCAGACCGTAGAAAAAGTGCAGCATGGCGTTGACATAGCAGAGGCGCTGACCCAGAGTCAGGCCTGGGCCGAACAGCGGATTGTCAATTCTAAAAATTTGGGCCATCCCGCGAGCCCAACGAATCCGCTGACCAACGTGACTTGATAAGTTCTCGGTCGCCAAGCCAGCCGCCTGGGGCACCGCGAGATACGCCATGTTGTACCCACGCCTGCTCATTTTCAAAGCCGTGTGCGCGTCTTCTGTTACCGTTTCAACGGCTACACCACCAATTTCTTCAAGCGGTGCCCGGCGCAAGACAGCGCACGAGCCGCAAAAGAATGAGGCATTCCAGATGTCATTACCATCTTGCACAAGTCCGTAAAACAACTGCCCTTCGTTGGGCACTTTGCCGTGGGTTTCAAGGTTGCGCTCAAAAGGATCAGGTGAAAAGAAAAAGTGTGGCGTCTGAACCATCGCTAACTTCGGATCACGCAGAAACGAACCCATGCACAACTGCAAGAACGAACGTGTTGGGATGTGGTCGCAATCAAAAATTGCAACAAAATCACCATTCGTTCGCTTCAAGGCTTCGTTTAGGTTTCCGGCTTTCGCGTGACGGTTGTTATCACGCGTCAAATAAATTGCCCCACAATTTTGGGCAAAATCCCTGAATTGCTCACGACGTCCGTCATCAAGCAAATAGACCCGCAGTTTATCGGCAGGCCAGTCTAGCGTTAGCGCAGCCAAAACAGATAGGCGCACAACCGATAAGTCTTCGTTATAGGTCGGGATAAAAATATCGACGGTTGGCCACTCAGACGTCGGGCGATCAATCATCACGGGTTGACGCTCAAGTGGCCATGCCGTTTGAATGTAACCAAGAATCAGACACGTAATACCGTAAAGCTCTGCAAACAGTAAGAGGTAACCAAAAATAGCGTCAACGGTCGTCTCAAACTCAAGCGTGACCGTCAAGCGCCAATAGAGGTAGCGCAGCGTCATTAACAAAGAGATACCGACCATGATGAGGATGCCACCACGGCCCCAAGACAATCGGCGAATTCTCGATGACACCACATAGGCCAAAATACCAATCGCCGCCTGTTGATACAAATCCAACGGAACTGCAATGACAATAGCCAAGAGCAATACTGCAAGCGCTGCAGCAATGGCACGCACTACATTGCTTTCCCAATATGAAGCGTTTGCTACTTTGCCACCAAGTCGTTCGAGCTTTGTAGAAATCTCGGTAAAAGAGAGCATACTCATACAGATGCGGCTCCGGCGGTGTCAGGATTGATCAAGCGTTCGACGGCTTGGACGCACAGTTTGACATCGTGCGCACCACGACTGAGCGGGTCATATTCTTGTAAATCTTTGCTGTAGGCCAGAGCCTCAGGGATTGCTTGATCTTGATGGATCAATACAATAGATTTTTTCCCAAACTTTGCTGTCATCATGTCAGTCACGTCATCTGCCAATTGCTTGACGCGGTCGACCTGATTGATCAATAACAGATAACCTAAAAATTTCTTTCGACGCGAGCAATACTGCTTGATCAAGCTCATAATCTTAGGCAGCGTCGCATACGATGCTGCATCTGGCAACGCCACAATGACCGCTGCGTTTGCTGCAGCCAAGGCCTGCGTCAGATAAACGGATGCGCCGGGAGGGGTATCCAGTACAACGACACAATCCTCGGCCAACCCCAACAGGGCAAGCTGATCGCGCAACATGGTTGGGTTTTCGCGAAGATCTTGCTCAAAATCAAGGCGATCGCTCTCTGTGATCGAACCATACGGCAACACATAATCGCCAGTATTGCCCTGCACCACACTGCCGCGCCAGTCGTCTCCCGACAATACTGCACGCGCCAGACCTCCAACGTGCCGAGGCGAAACACCAAAATGCAAACGCAACGCATTTTGCGGGTCTAGATCAACCGCTAGAACGCTTTTGCCAAGACGCCGTAAGCCAGAGCAAAGATTTGCACTGACAGTCGTTTTTCCGACCCCGCCCTTGCCTGAGACAATTGCAATAATTTTCACGTGCGCTTCATCCGTTCAAACAACAAAGATTTTTTACCTTCGGCAGCACCAGATGGCGTCGGTGCACTGCCGGACAACCGGTTAAATAAGGCAGCAAGAGGACGAGGCTCATTTGACGCGCGCATCCGCATGTGTGTTAGCGTCACGACTGAAGTCGGTTCAGGCGATGTTGTGCGCGTTGGCTTTTCAGTAACACGAGGTGCAGGCGTGACGACCGCTTGGGGCGGCGCCACCGGCTCTACGGCCCCGCGCTGGCGTCTGGGATTCGCAACAACTGGAGCGATTTCCTCTTCAATAAATGGATCCGATTCATCGTCAATAAATGGCTCTACATCACTATCCATTTCGTCGTAATCAGAGGCGGCCTGATCCATCAGAGACTCAGCGAGCGTCGACTCAGAGAAAATAGACGCTGGCGCACCCGCAAACACCACTTTAGTGTCGTCTTGAAAGATCGAAGTACTCACTGTCGCCACCGCCTTTTTAGTTACTTCAACACTCGAGATCTGCTTTTGCACAACCGCATCCACCGGTACAGACACAGCGACTTGCGCGGCCTTTGGCGCCTCGATTACTTGTTTGGAAGTTGTGGCGCGCTGCTCCCTCGCGAGTTGCGCGGCTTTGACGATCGCGACCTCTCTAACGGCATTCGCCGCTTGAGTCACTTGAGCATCTTTTGCCGCTTGAGCATCTTTTGCCGCTTGCAACGCTCTTGCTGCGTTCGCCTCGTGCGCCTCTTTCGCTGCGTGTGCAGCGCGAATTTGATCCGCCTCTTGAGCTTCTTGTGCCACCCTCGCTGCTTCTGCCGCTAACTCAGCCTGCTCTTGGACTGCAGCTTCGCGGTCACGCTGAATCTGCGCCTCTTTCGCAGCTTGAGCCTCTTTGATAGCCTGCGCTTCGTGGGCCGCTGCGGCGGCCTGAGCGGCCTGCGCCGCCAATTCAATCTGCGCTGGCGTGCGCTCTGGCGCGATCCAGCCGGTTTCGATGACGTCTTGTGATGGCGCTGGGCTCACCACTGCCGGCGCGTCGTGCATGTCGGGCGCCCACGTCGGGGTCAAAGCAGGGTCTGCTAAGAGCTCAATCGCCTTAACCGTCTCGACACGCTCGTGATAGTCATGCGCTCCCATATCGAGTTCGTTCTCATGCTCGAGCTCAACTAGAGGCGCACGCTCGCGCGGCCCTCGTTTCTTTTGATTGACGGGAGGCGGTGAAAAATCCGAATCATGCATCGCCGCGATCAGCGGCCAGCGCTCATTGGCCTGAGCGAGCTCTTCATCGCGCACAACTTCCTGATACTGGTTAGGATTTTGTCCTAAAGTTTTGTATAGATTCGCAATATCATTTGAATCTTTCATCAGCACTACCCTTTGGAAAATCGACCGGCCCCTACAAACACAAAGCCTTGCCGACGCTACTCTGTATGTGTTTAGAGACTCAACTGAAACTCGATACTGCCAAACTCATCAGGCTCACCAATTTGAACTACGCGCAGTGCATCGCCAGCGCCTAACGTTGCCAACCACTTTTGGTAAACGCCCTCGAGACAGGCAGGTGCCCAGGTCGCGGTCGCATCACCGAACGCGCCAGACATCAAGCTGCCATGGTTTGAGTCGTGATGAACAATACGCAGGACACGGTCGTGCTCTTCAAGATCAACACGACCCCAATCCATATCTTTCCAAACTTCGCGCATGGCTTGCTGCAACTGCTCAAGATTTTCGCAAGGCGCTAAAGGCGTCTGAGTAGCAAAACGCATGCCGATACGTCGCATCAACTCACGCGGTTCAATTGGCTCGGTTTGCGTCGTGCATTCTTGAGCCAATGCTGCCAACAAACTACGCCATTGGCGTGAACATTGACGCTGAATTCGATAATCGACTTTTTCAGGCTTCACGGTCTTAGATCTCCAATTAAAAATAGAAGGCAAATGTCGAAGCAACTAAACCGTCGCGACTCGCTTGCATTGGGTACACAGTCATTTTGCTTGGTTGTCGTCAACTGATCGACCCTAAATTTGCAAGTCTCAACCAAAAAGCGCAAAACCAATCAAAACTTTACTAGCCAAAAAATGCAAAAACCGCCTGCACTATCGGTTGAGAGCACGCGCCAAAGTGACCGATGGCAGCTCACCAAACTGCATGTGGTAATAACTGGCGAAACGTGCAGGCTTAGTGAAGCCGCACGAGAGTGCAAGAGCGGTAATCGAGGTTCCACGGGTCGCAATCGCGAGTTGACTACGAGCCAAACTTAACCGCTCTTGACGCACCCACTGCATGGGTGTCACGCCAAAACGGTCTTGAAACGCATAATGCAAACTACGCTTTGACATGCGCCCAACTTGTTCAAGCGCAGTTAATGAAATCGGTTGGTTTAAGCGTGCCAAAATGTACTGACAGACATGATCAAGCTTGCGTCGTGCAAAGCCGCGATCAGGTTTGACGTCAACTTGCTCTAAAAACAACGAGGGTTTGAGCATCACCGCAATTTGTCGGTAAAAGCAATCGTCTAACCCGGCAAACTCTAATAAATCTGGCTCAAAGAGAAACTGATCAAGCACCGTGGTCAGCTGCCGCATCACAATTTCGAAAGAGACTCGACCCACCTGAAGTTTGACTTCGCGTGACGTCAGCAAATCTAAAACAGGTGGATCCTGCTCCTCACGACCTAACATCGCTTGTGCAACACTTTCAAGGCGCTGAGGATCAATATCGATCATCATGAAAGAACGCGTGCTAGCCTCTTCGCTACGCGCGCAAGCCGAAAGATAAACGGCTGTGGCACCTGCTTCGGCACGCAGCGAGCGCCCTGCCGCAAAAATTGTCGAGTGCCCGACGCACGGAATCACCAACGTATGGTTATCTGTTTGTTCAGATCGAGCCCGCCACGCTGTGCCAGCGCTGGCGGCAAGCTTCATACCATTGAGCGACAACATCGAAGAGCGGTGTGCGAATTCATTTTCTGGCACCAAGGATTCGCACTCTTTCAGACCGGGCACAATGAAGCGCATACGGTGACTCATATCTTGCACATTACTGTCAAGATGCGAGATTCGCCCACCAAAAGGCAGGCCGGGCAGTAGGTCAGATGCGTGTTGAATGGCCATGAGTGTGCCGAATATAGGACTCACTCATTGTGGGGTTCAGGCGCAAACAATGCGACCCAGATATTGCAACCGAGCGCCAAACAATGCAAAACAGACTAGCGCATTGAACTCAGCGAGCTAGAGCTCGTGCAAGCGTGGCAGAAGGCAGTTCACCAAATTGCTTGTTGTAATACTCAGAAAAAGTCGTGGTTTTGCTGAAACCACAATTCAACGCTACATCGGTCACTGTTGTGCCGACACGCGCCATCACCAGGTGACTATGTGCAAGCGTTAAACGCTCTTGACGCACCCACTGCATCGGTGTGCAGTCGTAACGCGCCTGAAATGCATAATGCAAGTTGCGCCGAGACATAAACCCGACACGCTCTAAGTCAGTCAAGTTCAGCGGTTGCCCTAAATTGGCCAAAATATACTGGCAGACGCGATCTAAGCGCCTGCGGGCATACGCAGCACCGGGGCTTGCCTCATCGATATCCAAAAACAAAGCGGGGTGCAACATCATTGCCACGTTGCGATAAAAATTGTCGTCAATGCCGCTATAACGCAACAACTCAGGTTGCAACACAAACTGATCAACGACGCTGGCAAATTGGCGAAAAATCGTCTCAAACGAGACACGCCCGACCTGCATTAAGACTTCGCGCGGAGTTTGCAGCTCTTGTTCTAGGGTGGCGTCTGGCGTCAAGCCCAACATCGTTCGAGCCACTCGCTCGATACGATTAGTGTCAATATTTAGCACCAACATTGAGCGCAGCACGCCTTCATCGACGAACGCGCACCGGGGCAACCAAACGGCTGTTGCTCCTGCTTTCCAGCGCAACGTTTGGTTTTTTACGCGCACCGTACCACTGCCAACTAACGGAACCAATAAAAGGTTGTCTGCCTTAGCTGAGGCTTGTGTCCTGAGTGGACTACAAGAAAGTGCAGTCAGCTTCAAACCATTGACATCAACAAAAGCGCTGCTGTGAGAAATAGCGGCATGACCCGCCGGCAAGGCACACTCTTCGATGCTCGGCGCCGATAGTTTCAGTTGCTCACACAAGTAGTCAAGGCGATCACTAAGTTGAGCTGCGCGGCCGCCAAACAGCAAAGGAGGCAGCGCTGTGGGTGTCTTACGTGTGACCATATTGCATTTTTAGGGTTAATCTTGCACAAATACGCCAATGCAAATAAAGGACTTAGGCGATTATTACACCATTTGGCGTATCATGCAGCAAATTCTCAACAACCACTCGGCTGAGCGGATCGTTCGACCTCCATTCACGCGAAACGTACGCTTGTCACAATGTCGAAAATTAAATTTCTGATTACGCAGGTTCAAGTTCGTTGCACAACGTACTATCTCTATCACAATCCACTTTGAACGCTACACGCTCCTTACGCCTAGGTATGAGCCTCTTTCTAAAAAAGCTTTTCGCAATCAACCAAAACGTGACAAAAGCCGGCTTTTCAAAAGCTGTATTTTTTGCTCTCGTCGCGTTCTTGCTTCAATACGGCTCGTTTCAAGCGGGCCACGTTAATCCGCACACAGTCAATATCTACGCTATTCCGATTGCACTCTGGTGCGCTGTGCTCCTTTTTAGCGGCCCACAATATTGGCCGGTACTATTAGTTGCTAGTTTTATTGGTCGAGCGGCCTTTGGATCACCCGTGGTGTTCGCAGGCGCTTACGCCGTAGCGCTTACCCTGATGACCTTGACGATCCTGCAGTTCGATCAAGCGGTTTACAAACGCCCCCTCACCATCAAATCACTGCCTGACATCTTTAGGCTTGCGCTGGTGTCGACGGCCATTGGCGCAGGCGCCACGCTGCTTGTTTTTATCGAAAAAATCATTTTGGATGCCAATGTAGTAAATATAGCCGCTGGAGAACTGTTCTTCATTTTTGAGCGTGCCACGTTACGCTGCTTTCTAGTCTTTCCTGCACTGATGGTTTGGAGCACACCTCCAACTAACTGGACTACGCCAAGCAACAAGTTAAAACTTATATTTTTTATAGTCCTCTGGAGCGCAATCGCTTATGTGATGTTTTTTGTACCTCACAGCGAGGCAAATAATATCGTTTCGCGAGGATATTTTGTTTTTGTACTGACCCCCTTTGTGGGTCTGTATCTAGGCGCTCATGGCGTCACGCTCTCGACTGCTATTTTGTATATCGCTGCGGTGTGGGGCTCCTTTTCAACCACGGGCACGTTTTATCAAAGTGAGGTTCTTGATTTTTTTCAATTACGAGTCTTCCTCGCATGCCACGCGGTCAGTGGTTTGGTCACAATCATTGTGATCGAATTGATTCAAAAGCAAAAAGAGCGATACACCACAACCGAAGAAGTCTTTCGGCAGGTGATCGATGGAATCCCTATTCCGATTGCCGTAATGAGTCAGGACGTCGATTCAGAGCACTTGGAGGTTGAGGCTCGGATGGACTATGTCAATTTAAGCTTCACTCATGAAACGGGTTACACCAGCGCTGAGCTTCCGGATCTGAGCACTTGGTGGCGTCAAGCTTACCCAGACGAAGCCTATCGCCGTAAGATGATTGAAGACCGCGAGAAATTTTTTTCTACCAACCCTTATGCCCCTTCAAAAATAGAGTCTTGGGTTCGCTGTCGCGATGGTTCAAAAAAATTATTTATTTGGAATTCTTTCACCACGAAGGGCCGTACTTTTTCGTACGGTCAGGATATGACCCATATCCATCACCAACAAAATAGTTTAAAAATCGCAGCAAGCTTGTATCAGGCAATTGGGGCAATGGTCGCTATCACCGACCAAGAAAATAAGATTATTGCCGTGAACCCTGCCTTTCTAGCTGAGATTGGCTTAACCGAGCAAGAGTTGCTTGGCCAGGGGATCACCTCTCACGTCTCATTGAGTTCAAATAGCGACTCGTTTAAAAACATGTGGGAACAACTGAATCATCACGATCATTTCGAGGGTGAAATCCTTATTCACCCTAAACACAGTCAAGCTCCCGCCGTGCGCCACCTGTCGATCTATACGAACCCAAACGCCGACTCTGACACTGCCCAGCGCGTTTGGCTTTTTTCACAATCAAACGATGCAAAAAGGGCGCGCGCGCAAACACGGCGGCAAGCGCAATACGATCCGCTCACAGGCTTAGCGAACCGAAGGCTGTTGACCAATCGACTTGAGTCGGCCATTGCCCGAGCGTCAAAAAATCAGTCGACATTTTGTCTCATCTTCATTGACCTTGACGACTTTAAAGATATTAATGACACGCGTGGTCACGACGTTGGCGATGACGTACTGATCGCCGTTGCCAACCGACTGCTCGGTTTGCAGCGTACAAATGATACGACAGCGCGTCTCGGCGGAGACGAATTTACGCTGATTTACAACGACCTCGCCTCTGACAAACAACTCGAAACCAGGGTCGACTTGCTGCTTAAAGAATTCGAACAGCCCTTTAACATCAAAAATACCGTATATCAAATTTCAATCAGCGTTGGCGTGGCCCAATACCCCCGTGATGGTCTTACAAGCAGAGAAATTTTAATGCACGCAGACCAGGCAATGTACGCAGCCAAACGAGACGGTAAAGGACGTCACAAGGTCTTTGATCCAGCGCTTCAACGGCAAGCAAACGAGAAACAACAAATCATTTCCGAGATTAGACAAGCGCTTGAGAAACAAGAGTTTGAACTCTATTTTCAACCTATCTTTGCACTAGACACCCAAAAAATTATTAAGAGTGAAGCTTTACTGAGATGGAATTTTCCAAACCAGGCATTGCGAATGCCATCAAGTTTTTTAGAGCACGCAGAGGCCTCTGGCTTGATTGTGCCGTTAGGCGAATGGGTATTTACCCAAGCTGCCCGAGCCTGTCAGCAATTTAATCAAACCAAACCAGGTTTTTCAGTAACGGTCAATGTCTCAGCAAGTCAACTCAGTGCCCGTGAAGACCACACAAAGTTATGGGCTCAAGAACTCGAAGAGCGTGAGCTTGCACCCGCGTTGGTGACTTTAGAAATTACAGAACACGTGATGCTGCATCCCTCTGCCGTTGTGCGTACGCGGATCGATCAGCTTAAAGCGGCTGGATTTCAATTTAGCATTGATGATTTTGGCGTAGGCTATTCGTCGCTCGCTGTCTTACAGAATACGCGATTTAATTACCTCAAAATAGATCAGCACTTTGTGTCGACACTTGACAACACCCCCAAGAGCCAAGCAGTTGTTCGCGCCATCATTGAGCTCGCACACGGGATGAATATGCAAGCCATTGCAGAAGGGATCGAGACACAGACGCAGCTAGAAGTACTACAACAATTGGGTTGTGACTTTGGCCAGGGCTACTATTTGGCGCGCCCCATGACGCAACAACAGTTAAACGAAGTTCTATTAACCTCAAACAACGCGACAGACGTTACGTTTAGTTAAGACGATCTTTCCAGCGAGCGGTCGACGCGAGCGCTCGACCTAAACCACCAGAGCCGAGGCCGCTTGACACGCGTGCCAAGGTTTCTCTCTCTACCAACAGATCAACGCTCGCGCATACCTTGCGTTAACGCGTAGTAAATAGGTCGCATTAAATAACGCAGCACCGACTGCCGATCTGTAATGATGTCTGCATCAAGTGTCATACCAGGTTCAACGGTCATCACACCGGCCTGCTGCCCAAGGTGTGTTTTAGAAATATCAATGAGCACTTTAAAGTAAGGGGCGCGGCGTTCGTCCATCGTACTAAAAGGCGAAATCATCGTGACCTGTCCGGGTATCGTGCCATAGCGCATAAAGTCGAACGCACCAAATTTCAAGCGCGCAGTCTGGCCTATTTTTACAAAGCCTATATCGTTGGCGGCGATCTGTACCTCGGCGTGCACTTTACCGTCTGAAGGCACAAGATTCATCACCGTTGCCGCTGGCGGCACCACGCCACCAACGGTACGGAACTTTAGATCTTGTACAGTGCCTGCCACGGGCGCCAAAATATCAACGCGTTCAAGTCGGTCGAGCAGTTTTAACATCTGACTTTCAACTTGAGCCAACTCGCTGGCTACGCTATTGAGGTCGTCAAGATTTTTTCTTTCGAATCGCAATAACTCAGACTCTGACAAATTCAGGTTTTTATTCGCCTCTAGCACCTGCACCCGCGACACCAATTTCTCTTTTTCAAGATCGGTTCGAATCGTACGCAGCTCTTTATAGATGCGAATATCCTCTTCGAGCACGTCACGCTGTTCGCGCGCCATGGTCAGCGTAAGCAACTGCTCTTTAATCAAAATCGAGTAGCTTGAGGGGATTTTTGTAAAATCAGGGGTCTGATCACTGATTAAGGCGCGTAACCTTTGTGCGCTCGCCCAAAGCGACCAGTACCTGGCCTCGAGTGTCTTGTACTCTGAGTTCGCCTCGGTTGGGTTTAAGCGCATTAACAGCTGCCCTTGCTGAACAACCTGCCCATCAAGCACATCGATACTTGCGATGCGTCCACCATCAAAGTGCTGTATCACTTTGACAGCCTGCACGGGTACCACGACGCCCTTGGCTGTACTCACCACATCTAATTGTGCAAAGCCGGCCCAAACGATGAAAGCAAATATCGCGGCGACGACGAGCCAAATGATGTGCCGCACCAACTTTGCTGGCGCAGCCTCTTCAAGCAACAACGACTTTGACAGAATCTGATCAGTTGCCTGACCAATGGCAAGCGGTGTTGCACTGACATTTTTTTTAATGCCTGAAATATTCATGACCTCGACCCAGTGCCCACGGTGGGTGGCTTAAGTAAATCGTTGGGCGCACCTGTTGCACGCAAATAACCATTTTCAAACACCATTAAGGTATCAGCCAAGCGGATATGCGAGGGCTTATGGCTAACGAAAATAACGGTGATTTTTCCCTTCACAGCGGTTAAGAATTCAGCAAACTTTTGGTCAGCCAAAGGATCCAGACCTGAAGTGGGTTCATCCAGCAGCAAAATTGAAGCACCCGCTAAATAGGCCCTTGCCAGGGCAAACTTTCGACGCGTACTAATTGACAAATCTTGCTTGTTATCGCCGCTTCGATAATCTAGCTTATTGGGCAGACGCAACACTTGCTCGAGCCCACCAGCCAACTCTAGCGCGGTCAGGATATCGTCATCCGTTGCGTCTGGCCTAACAAGCCGCATATTTTGCGCAATCGTTGCCCGAAACATATGGGACCGATCCTCAGGCATATAGCCGATTCGACGGCGAATCTCAAAGGGCGTCAACTGACGGATATCGATGCCGTCAATCAGAATGGCACCACTTTGAGGCGGATACAGCCCCAGTAACAGTTTGAATAGTGTCGATTTACCTCCACCATCCGGGCCAGTCAGTGCGACAGATTGCCCATGGCGCAATGAAAAATCGACGCCCACGAGCGCAGGGTCTGCACTTTGAGCATAGCGAAAAGACACCTTTGAAAACTCAACCTTGCCCGCCATGAGTCTTGACACGGCATTGGTGGTGTCAAACCGCTCTCCTTGGATCGCCATTAAGCCGTCGATCTGCCGTACCGCCGCCGTAATATTGTTGAAGCGACGTAAATTTGAAAAGAACATCTGGATGGGCGTCAGGATTCGCCACATTAACATTGTCGAAGCAACTAACGCGCCCGAACCAATTGACCCCGAGATCACAAGCGGCACTGAAATAGCAATAATCATCAACGCCGACAGCATCATGAACAAGTGCGACAGTGCAGCAATCCGCGCAGCAGTCTTTTCAGACTGGTACATCAGCATGCTCGCCTCAGCCGAGATATCTTTGAAACGTTTAAACCAGATTTTCTCGACGCCACATTCTTTAATGAGCCGCATCTTGTGAGCCGACTCAGTCAAAAACCCGCTGCGCGCATTGACTGCAAGCCCAACCCTTTCACTTTGCCTTGAGACCATCGGTTCGTAGATCAAATACAAGAACGCGTAGGCAACCACCACTGCGACGCATACCAACAACGCCATAGGGTTTACAAGGGCGAGGACAATCAAAAAAACAAGTGTGACAGGCAAATCGAGGATCGTCGCAGCGAGCGGTCCGCTAAACATATCTCGTATCGCCTCAAAGCCATGCAGCCTGGCCGTTTGCGCACCGACTGAGGCACTTTCGGTATATGCAACGGGCATTTTTAACAACTGTCCCGTCACCATCGTGCCGAAGAGATAATCAATACGGCCCGTGACTAAACTTAGAAGGGCAATTCTGTAGCGCGTGAACAAAAAAGACAAAGCAACGGCTAGCGCAGTCCCGACACCTAGGTACAACAGCGTATCGGTCGCCCCCGAAGGTATCACCGCGCTGTAGATCGCCATCGAAAATAATGGGCTCGTCACCAGCAACAGACCGGCGAACAGCTCGGCCACACCCGATTGTAAAAACTGTGCAATAAAACGCCTCAAAACAGTGCGGACAGGTTGTCTTTCGTTGGCGGCAATATCGACAGGGTGGATAAAGTAAGCGTGTCCGATCAGCATCGCATTGGCATGCAGATACGGCTCTTGATCAATCGAGGTCGTTACGCGAACACCGTCCCCCACTCGGCCCAGCACGACAAAACTTGAGCCACCGGCAGGAACAAACAAACAAGGTAATGCACTTTCTGGAATGTCCGTCAACGCACAAGGTACCGTTGTCGCTTTAAACCCTAACCGTGCCAGGCTATTCAAAAACTCCGACAAATCCATGTGCTCTTCGTAGTAAGGCAACACCTCAGCGATTTCACGCGACGAGTGTCTGGCGTTGAGCAGTTTTAACAAGAGACTGAAACAATTTGAAAAATCGTTCGCTCCTTTTAAGAACTGTTGCGTCACAGTTGCCTCAACGCGCTGCCAATGCGTGAGTCCCTTATCACTCGAAGCCATTGAGGCTTGCAACTTATCAAAGTATCCGTCAAAGCGCCTGGTTGAGCTTGCAACGGCAGCGTTGACGTTGGCAGAGGAGCCTACTTGCTGAGACTGCCAGTCTTGCAACGTCACTTCAACAACCTGGCCATGCTCAATCGCAAGCAGGCGGTCAGCCAGTGTTTGAAAATCTTCGCGCTGCGTCACCATCAAGACGGTTACGCGACCTTTGATCGAACTCAAAAACTCAAGCAATAAACGATCGCCAAGTAAATCAACTTCAGCATTGGCGTCATCAAAGAGCACCAGATTTGGTTGACTCGAAAACGCACGCACAATGGCTAAACGCTGTCGATAACCGGGCGGCAAGGTTTCGTTCGCTGTATTGCCGACCACCGTATCCCAACCTCGTGGCAAATTCGAAACAAACTCGGTCAAACCCAACGCCTGCGCAATTTGCAAGGCGGCAGCGACACGCGCGGGGTTAAACGCCGTAATGTTTTCTAGCAACGTTCCGTCAAACATTTTTGCCGCGGTCGACAGATACACCACTCGTCCGCCAGACCCATTTAACTCTGCTTCTTGCGCGTCTTGCTCATCAATTTTGATGCTCCCTGCCTCGGGCCGCAGCAACCCCGCCACACATTGCATCAAAGTCGTTCGACCGCTTCCGCCTCGGCCCACCAACGCAATAAATTCGCCCGACTTCACTTCAAGCGACAGGTTGCTAAACAGCATAAACGGGTCAGAAGAGCGCACAAACCGGTAGCGCAAACCCGCGATATGAACCGAAGCCCCAATATGTGATTCGTCAAACACCGTTGTGCTGTCCGTCACCTGCGCCTCAGGCAACTCAGAGACGACGAGCGCGGGCTTTAACAGAAGGTTGTTTAATTCGATCGCCAAAAGACGATCTTGTCGCAATTTGGCAAAAAGTCCTGTTAGCTTTTGTAGAGGCGAGAGGGATCGCATGGCTAAAAAGGTGCAGGCTGCCAGTTCACCCACTGACATCGATTGATGGATCACCATATAGGCTCCCACACCAATCACAAACACCGTCACCAAGGGGTTTATGGTCGAACCAAGTGCCGTTGAAAGGTCTGAGCGATAAATGAGTTGGGTCAACGCCTTTGCACACGTATTTTGCAAGCGTTCATAACGTCTGAGCATCGGGAGCTCCATCGTCATGGACTTAATCGTATGAATGTTATTTAACGTCTCGTGAATAAAGTTACCGCGCCTTTGATCAGCGGCCGCTTTATTGCCCATCAGCTTCACATTTACTTGACTAAACCACCAACTAAATCCAGCAAAGCAGAGTTGCGCCACCAATAACACCTGCCCCAGAACTGGGTTGATGAGCATAATAATCAGCACGTACAACAAGCTAAAGGGTAAATCTGAGAGTTGCTGATAACTACTGCCGGCATACAAGCTCTTTAAACCACTAATTGATTTCAACGTGTGAGTAATTTCACCCGTGCCCTTCTGCTCAAAATCTTGAATGGGTTCTCTTAAGAACCGACTCATCGCCTGCGTCATTGCAGCATGCTCAAATTTTGCCGCAATCCACGCGGTGAGCGAACTACGAGCCATCATGGTTAAGGCTTCAAGGCATAGCGCGATCGCAATGCCTACAACAAAAAGCGTCAAGGTACTTAACGACTGGCTCGGTAGAATGCGATCATAAAGTTGCAACATCAACAACGGGAAGGCCAAGCCCAAGAGGTTGATCACGACCCCAGCCGCGATCACCGTCGCACGAGATTGCTTGAAGGTACTCAGCCGCGAGACCTGATGATCTAGATCATGGACACTAGCCACGGCTGCCCTCTTTTAAGCATCGATCGGCTTTGTCAGCCACCCCGCCACCTAGCGACTTGTATAAATCCACGGCGGCTTTAAGCTGGTCGCGCCGTGCGCTAACAATGGCATCCTCAGACG
>CALFXX010000076.1 GCA_937952975.1 uncultured Alcaligenaceae bacterium | reverse complement strand
CCCCACTGCTGCCTCCCGTAGGAGTCTGGGCCGTGTCTCAGTCCCAGTGTGGCTGGTCGTCCTCTCAAACCAGCTACGGATCGTCGCCTTGGTGGGCCTTTACCCCACCAACTAGCTAATCCGATATCGGCCGCTCCAATAGTGAGAGGTCTTGCGATCCCCCCCTTTCCCCCGTAGGGCGTATGCGGTATTAGCTACTCTTTCGAGTAGTTATCCCCCGCTACTGGGCACGTTCCGATATATTACTCACCCGTTCGCCACTCGCCGCCAGACCGAAGTCCGCGCTGCCGTTCGACTTGCATGTGTAAGGCATCCCGCTAGCGTTCAATCTGAGCCAGGATCAAACTCTTCAGTTTAATCTCTGTATAAATCGTATTTCCTTGACCCTAGGTTTTATCCCAAGGCCGGTTATACGTCGCTGCTCAAAGGAAGTGAGGTTATTACTCATCTAAGCTTTTACACCTAGATAATCATTTCCAAACTTCTTTGTGAGCACTTGATTTCGTTTGCAATTTACTGACCTGTTACAGCCAGCAAACCTGCGACACTCATTCCAAGCGCCCACACTTATCGGTTGTCAAATTTTTAAAGAACAAGGTACTCAGTACTGCTTACTTCGTATTCGGTAAAACGTATTATAACCTAGTTTTTAACTTCTAACTTCGGCTTACTTCTTACAACTTTTAGCTATTTTTCAGCAATTTGCCGTTAACTTACCGGTTTGCTGCGATTTGCTTTTGCTGCATCTCTGCTTTGGTAGAAGCAGAGAAACGAGATTATGCATGGATTATTTTGCCCTGTCAAACGTAAACCCGAAATAAATCTGAAATATGGCAATTTTTTCGATTTATTTTGAATTTAGCGCTAAATACAAGGGTTAACCCTTAAGCTTTGTTGAAAACTGCTTACGGAATTTCTGAACCTTTGGAGCAATCACAAACTGGCAATAGCCCTGTTCGGGGTGTAATGCAAAATAATCTGCGTGATATTGCTCGGCCGGCCAAAACTTAGCAGCAGCGCGTAGCTCAGTACAGACCGGCGCATCGTAGGCACCCTCTTTTTCTAAATGCGCAATGTACTGCTGGGTAAGCTCGCGCTGCGCCTCATTTTGATAAAAGACGGCTGACTGATACTGCGGCCCGACATCATTACCTTGGCGACCAGGTGTCGTTGGGTCGTGCGTCGCAAAGAACACCTCTAATAGTGCAGCAAAATCAACCTGTTGTGCGTCAAACTCGATTTTGACAACCTCAATATGGCCCGTATCTTTGCCGCACACCTGTTCGTAGGTGGGATTTTGTACCGAACCGCCGCAGTAGCCCGACTGAACGGACAGTACGCCTTTCATTGCGGCGAACACCGCCTCAGTGCACCAAAAGCAGCCACCGCCAAAGACGGCCACTTGTTGACCGGGGGCTGTGCCCCTCATCTCATTTGTATTTTGCATTGCACACTACCTTAAGGAAAGAATCCATTGCGCTAATTGCAGCGCGTCTTGTTGACTAACCTGCGGCTGAGCAGGCATCGGCACCGCTCCCCAACGCCCTCGCCCACCCTGACGAATGGCACTGGCCAAATATTCAAGGGAGCCAGTCTGGTTGCCGTGCCGTTGGGCGACCGTTTGAAAACTAGGCCCAACCCGCTTGGAATCTAGCTGGTGACATCCCAAACACGTTTTTGTACGAGCCAGTTCAAGGCCGGCCTCAACGGATAAAACAGGCAAGGCCGGTGCCGCAGGCGAAACCGCTTGCGCCAGGGCAGCGTGGGGCACCCCAAAAAAACAGCAGCACGCTAGGGCTGCGACAAGCCCAAGATACCCACGCCGTGAACACTTGGTTGTCCAACGCATCCGGCTTATTCGTCAAACGCATCCGTGACAGCTCCGCGGCTTGCCGTACTTGCCAAGCGACCAAACTTAGCAAGTACACCACGGTTGTAGCGAGGCTTGGGCTGCACCCATGTTTTGCGACGCTCGGCAATTTCGGCCTCGGGCACGTTCAACTGCAACAGAAGCTTGTGTGCGTCGATGGTGACTGAGTCGCCCTCTTTGATCAGACCAATCAAACCACCCACAAAGGCTTCGGGAGCAACGTGTCCAACCACCATCCCCCAAGTGCCTCCAGAGAAGCGCCCGTCGGTGATCAAACCGACAGTCTCGCCCAAGCCCTGACCAACGAGCGCCGAAGTGGGAGCCAACATTTCACGCATCCCAGGGCCACCCTTGGGGCCTTCATAGCGAATGACCACGATGTCGCCATGCGTGATTTTGCGCTCCATGATCGCGGCCATTGCATCGTCTTCTGAGTCAAAAACACGCGCGGGACCTGTAATAACAGGATTTTTTAGGCCAGTGATTTTTGCCACCGAACCTTCGGGCGACAGATTTCCTTTGAGAATGGCCAAATGCCCCTGTTCGTACATGGCGTTAGAGATTGGGCGAATCACCTGCTGGTCGGCAGGCGGCTGATCTGGAACGTCCTTTAGAACTTCAGCAATGGTTTTGCCCGAAATAGTCATGCAATCGC
The DNA here is from genome assembly GCA_937952975.1 of uncultured Alcaligenaceae bacterium. Lineage (GTDB taxonomy): Bacteria > Pseudomonadota > Gammaproteobacteria > Burkholderiales > Burkholderiaceae_B > Zwartia. The sequence goes on along the minus strand of CALFXX010000076.1, from coordinate 6,033 downwards.
CGTGCAACAAACCAGCATTGAGCAAAATCTTCATGACTTGTGGCACGCCACCTGCGCGATGCAACTCAACAGTCAAATACTTACCTGAGGGCTTTAGATCGCACAATACCGGTACGCGTTGACGCACTTTTTCAAAGTCATCAATTGTCCAAGGCACTTCGGCTGCATGGGCAATGGCAAGAAAGTGCAGCACTGCGTTTGTTGAGCCGCCGATTGCCATGATCACTGAAACAGCATTTTCAAGTGACTTGCGTGTGATGATGTCGCGCGGCCTACGATTATTTCGCACAGCATCAACCAGAACACGTGCAGCCTCGGCCGCATTGTCGATCGCCACCTGATCTTCATTGGCCAGCGTACTTGAGTACGGCAGCGCCATCCCCATCGCCTCAAAAGCCGAACTCATCGTGTTGGCTGAATACATTCCGCCGCAGGAACCTGAGCCCGGAATCGCTTTTTGCTCGATCGCTTTGAAGTCTTCTTGGCTCATGCGACCCATGGTGAACTCGCCCACGGCCTCGAATACCGAAACGATGTTCAAGTCACGACCTTTATGCGAGCCGGGCTTAATCGTGCCGCCGTACACGTAGATGCCAGGGACATTCATGCGGGCAATACCAATCATGCCGCCAGGCATATTTTTGTCGCAGCCACCCACAACAACCACACCGTCCATCCATTGACCTTGAACGGCGGTTTCAATACAGTCTGCGATCACTTCGCGCGACACGAGCGAGTATTTCATCCCCTCGGTACCCATTGACATACCGTCTGAGATCGTAGGCGTACCAAACACCTGAGGATTAGCCTTCGCCTCACGAATCGCAGCAATTGCGGCGTCCACCAAGGGCTGCAAGCCACTGTTGCAAGGCGTAATCGTCGAATGCCCGTTGGCAACGCCAATCATAGGGTTCGCAAAATCGGCTTCTTTGTAGCCCATGCCGTAGTACATCGAACGGTTAGGCGCGCGCGTCACGCCTTCGGTAATGTGTTTAGAACGCTCGTTATTTGCCATGAATGAACACCTAAGGATGAATTACAAAAAATTTCTGGGTAGCCTTCAAAGCTAACCCTTCTTCGGTCAATCTGTCAAAGCAGATCACCAGAAACCTTGAAGGGTTATTATCGAACATCTTTTGATCGGTAGCTCATGATGCTGCAATTTCCAAATTTTGACCCCGTCGCGTTGCGCTTAGGCCCACTCTCCATCCACTGGTATGGCTTGATGTATTTAGTGGGTTTTGGCTCTGCATGGCTGCTTGGACGCTGGCGCATTGCGCACAATAAGTCACGCCTCAATGTGCGTGACCTCGAAGATCTGATTTTTTATGGGGTTTTAGGGGTCGTGGCGGGTGGCCGGCTTGGGTACGTGTTTTTTTACAAGCCTGCCTACTATTTAGCGCACCCGCTCGAAATCGGCTACCTCTGGGAAGGTGGCATGTCTTTTCATGGCGGCTTACTGGGCGTCTTGTTGATGATGTTTTGGCTTGCCCGTAGTCGTGGCTACAAATTTTTTGAAGTCAGCGACTTTATCGCGCCCCTCATACCCCTCGCTTTGGCAGCGGGCAGACTGGGCAACTTTATCAATGGCGAGCTATGGGGCCGGCCGAGCACATTACCCTGGGCGATGGTTTTCAGACAAAGCGGCGATGGTATCGCACGACATCCGTCGCAACTTTATCAGCTAGGCCTTGAAGGTCTAACGTTATTCGTGGTGGTCTGGTGGTTTGCCAATAAGCCCCGCCCCACTGGACAAGTCAGTGCAGTATTTTTGATGGGTTACGGCATTTTTAGATTTATTGCAGAGTTTGCACGTGAGCCGGATGATTTTTTGGGCTTACTCGCAGCGGGGCTGTCGATGGGGCAGTGGCTATCCGTACCAATGGTGCTAGCGGGAATCTGGCTATTTTTTAGCGTACGCAAGCAACGTTAACGCAAAAGTGCGACGCTCAAGTGCAAACACAGTGCTTGCGTGAACCGCCTGGCAGCCAACGAACAGACCTAGTTAGGTAGAGTGTTGTGTGTTTTTTTATCGAGCAACGAGCCTGTGAAATCACAGACTCGTTGATAAAGATGCCCCGCTCGTGCCGTTTAGGCCGGCATCTCGAACCGTAAGTTCAAGTTGGCCGCGATCTGTTGACTTTGAGCGCGTCTGCTAGAGACCCGCATGCCCGTCTAACTATCCCGCAACCTATGTATGCCATAAGCATTGGTTCTGAGAATATATGACCTAATCACGAACACAGCAGGGACAAACTGTACACACCCCACAACGAGTGTGAATTCAATTAAAGACATGTCAACCAAGCAACATATCTACGAGCACCATATCTGGGGTTAACTTGATTAACGCCCTTTGAAATGAGCTCAATGTGCGCGATTTTGAGCTAGCTTACTTAGCGTGCTTTAGCCGAAGCCTTTGGCAGCGCCGCATCTAACATCGCATTCATGTCGCCAATTCTACGCTTGAAGTCGCCAACAGCCAAACCACCTAACGGACCATCAGGCGCTTTAACAGAAAGCAACTCGATCGCAACCTGAATTGCCGCCATCACTGCAATGCGCTCGTTGCCAGAGATCTTGCCGCTGCCTTGTATACGCCCAGCCAGCTGGCTGATATGCTGCGCCGCAGCCGTCAGCGCTTGTTTTTCTTCTGGTGGGCAAGCCAAAGAATAATCTCGCCCCAAAATAGAAATATCGACGCGTTCCATTATTGAGCCCCTTGCTCAGGTGAGGCTGGTGCGCCGGGCAAGCGCTCAAGTACCGCCTCGATGCGCTCGCGCGCCTGCGCAGTGGCAGCGCGCAAGGTTGACACCTCGTGCTCGCGCGACTGCAGTTGAGCTTGCAGCGTTGACTGCTCTTGCTTAAAGAGATCAAGCGAACCCTGCAGAGCCGCCTGTTCCGACGCATACGCATCGACCTTTCGATTGAGCGCCTTGGCCTGCGTCCCTTCTTGCGCAAGTTTTGCCTGCAAGGCGTCGCGCTCTGACTGAGCCTGAGACAAGTTGACGCGCAAAGACTCTACCTCAGAGGCGAGCTCTTGCGTATAGGCAACCAGTGTCGCCAAGCGAATTGATAGTTGATCGAGATCTTCAAGCATAACGATATCGTAAAGCAAAATTGAGTCTTCGGGCGTAACGCACGTTGTGAAGCTGCCTCGGGCGCATTTAGTCACCCCTCGTACATTGGCAGCAGAAACGTACATTTGCCGCAGAAACATCTTCCAACATAAAACGAACAAATTTGCGAGTTTTGTCAGTTAACGTTCAGAAAACTATGTTAGTGCCAAATTCAACAGCAATTGAGTGTTGCTAAATGCAAGCGCTTTGCGCATTTCGGCAGATTTTGTGGGCAAATTAACACAAGTCTAGGGAAAACCCCATCCTCTAGGGGTAAGTTCAGGGTTTGCTTTGAGGCTGCACTCCATTACCATGCAAGCCTTGCTAGTTTTCGGACAAAAATACAAACGGAGGCTGAGGCCTAGCAGAACCACGGTGCGCCCAACGCACAAATTGTTTCAACAAATTTTTAGCAGCGCAGTTAAGGAGCTACCCATCATGCAGCTTAGAAATAAACAGGACTTCTGGTCAGGGGTGATGTTCATCCTGCTTGGCCTTGGATTTGCCTGGAAAGCCACCAGTTACTCGATGGGCACTGCCGCCCGAATGGGCCCTGGTTACTTCCCTCATTGGCTTGGCATCCTCATGGCAGTCTTAGGCGCCGTCGTGCTGCTGAGCTCACTACGTCCAAAAGCAGAGCAAACAGAAGTGGCCAGATTTGATTTCAAGATTCTGGCCATCATCATTTCAGCGATCGTTCTGTTCGGCTTACTGCTGCGCCCAATGGGCATGATTTTCTCCCTGTTCTTGTTGGTGGCAATCAGCAGTTTTGCCAGCCACGAACATTCATGGAAAGTCACTATCGCCAACGCCGCCTTCTTGACGTTACTGTGCTGGCTATCGTTTGTGAAAGGTCTCAAATTGGTGTTTCCAATTTGGCCCGCCTTTCTCGGTCTGAACTAAGGAGCACCTGTTCATGGACTTACTCAATAATTTGTACATGGGTTTTGGCGTTGCATTTACGCCTGAAAACCTAACCTATGCACTGCTAGGCTGTTTGCTCGGTACTTTGGTGGGCGTGCTGCCTGGCCTGGGTCCTGTTCCAACCATTGCAATGTTGCTGCCGATTACCTATGTGTTGCCCCCGATTGCCGGCCTGATTATGTTGGCTGGTATTTATTACGGCGCACAGTATGGTGGCTCGACAACGGCGATTCTGGTGAACTTGCCGGGAGAAACCTCCTCGGTGGTCACCACCCTTGACGGGCATGCCATGGCCAAAAACGGTCGCGCGGGTGCTGCACTGTCAATTGCGGGCTTAGCCTCGTTTTTTGCAGGTACTGTTGCCACATTATTGTTGGCTGCTTTTGCACCACCACTGGCCGAAGTCGCGTTTAAATTCGGCCCTGCCGAGTACTTTTCGTTGATGGTTCTTGGCTTGGTGGGCGCTGTGGTGTTGGCCTCAGGCTCGTTGATCAAAGCAATTTGCATGATTTTGCTTGGTCTGCTGCTCGGTATGGTCGGCACCGACGTGAACTCAGGCGTTGCGCGTTTTGACTTTGGCGTACCCGAGTTGCAAGACGGTCTTGACTTCGCAATCGTGGCGATGGGTGTGTTTGGTTTTGCTGAGATCATGAGCAATCTTGAGCTCAGAGAAAACCGCGTTGAAATCGCTGCCAAAATCGGCTCACTCTACCCCAACAAACAAGAGTTCAAAGAATCTTGGCCTGCAGTTGTTCGTGGCACAGCCTTGGGCTCAATGCTCGGCATTTTGCCTGGCGGTGGCGCAGTGTTGTCATCGTTTGCCTCGTATACGCTCGAGAAAAAGCTCTCACGCAATCCTGAGCGCTTTGGTAAGGGACACCCGGCCGGCGTTGCAGGCCCTGAGGCTGCCAACAACGCAGGTGCTCAAACATCGTTCATCCCTCTGCTGACGCTTGGTATCCCAAGTAACGCTGTGATGGCGCTGATGGTCGGTGCGATGACCATTCACAACATCCAGCCAGGCCCACAGGTGATGTCGAGCCACCCACAGCTGTTCTGGGGCTTGATCGCCTCGATGTGGATTGGTAACTTGATGCTGGTCGTGCTGAACCTGCCGCTGGTTGGTATTTGGGTGAAATTGCTCAAAGTCCCTTACAAGATTTTGTTCCCAGCGATCTTGGTGTTTTGTACCATCGGCGTGTATTCGTTGAACTACAACACCTTTGACATCATGACGACTTCATGCTTTGGCATCATTGGTTATGTATGGGCCAAACTAAAGTGCGAAGGCGCACCGTTGTTGCTAGGCTTGGTGCTCGGCCCATTGATGGAAGAAAACTTCCGCCGTGCCTTGCTGTTGTCACGCGGTAACTACTTCACGTTCCTTGAGCGTCCGCTCTCGGCCTCGCTGCTTGGAGTTGCTGTCCTTCTCGTGATCATCGTGGCGCTGCCTTCAATCAAGAAGAAGCGTGAAGAAGCCTTTGTCGAAGAGTAAATTGAATGTCTAGCATCAACAGCAAAACGTACGAACCCTCTACCCCCACAAAAGTCGCTTTTATCGGACTGGGGGTGATGGGGCTGCCCATGGCTGGGCATCTTGCAACCGCCGGTCATGACGTCACGGTCTACAACCGCAACGCTCAAAAAGCGCAAGCCTGGGTCAAAGAGTTTGGGGGGCGCGCCTGCGCAACCCCTCGCGAGGCCGCACAAGGTGCACGCATTGTGTTTGCGTGCGTAGGCAATGACGATGACTTGCGTAGCATCGTGTTGGGGCCTGATGGCGCCTTTGCGGGCATGTCAGCGGGGGCAACCTTTGTTGACCACACCACGGCATCAGCCTTGGTTGCCCGTGAACTCAGTGCGTTAGCCAAGCAAAAGTCGTTGCGCTTTATCGATGCTCCGGTATCCGGCGGCCAAGCGGGCGCGGTCAACGGTATGCTGACGGTCATGTGCGGCGGCGACGCAGCTGAGTTTGACGCGGAGATCGGAA
>CALFXX010000075.1 GCA_937952975.1 uncultured Alcaligenaceae bacterium | reverse complement strand
AGATCTACACAGGCGAAGACACTCTTTCCCTACACGACGCTCTTCCGATCTCAGTCCCCAGACCGGATGGTCTTTACCTAAGGCATCGGATAAATTTTTATAAACGGTTGAGATTCCACCGCCAGGAGGGAAACAAAATAATGGCGGTAAGTTGCCCGTTTTATTTAAAGGTAAGAGAGGTTTGTAGCGCCGTGTGGTCTCAACAACTTTTAATTGCATAGCAAACTCTTGTACGGTTGGGTACTCAAAGAGCGTGCGTAACGCAAGTTTTACTCCTGTGAGCGCTTTGATCTTTGATACCAGACGAATACCACTAATACTGTCGCCGCCTAGCTCAAAGAAGTTGTCGTCTAGACCAACTCGGCTGACCCCAGTGAGCTCAGCAAAGAGGCTGGCCAGCAGTTGCTCGTGCTCGGTAACAGGTGCTCGGTACTTACTCTCGTCTGTGATTCCGGGTGCAGGGAGCGCACGCACATCAAGCTTGCCGTTAGGCGTGAGTGGTAAGGACTTTAGTACCACGAAGGCTGCGGGCACCATGTGGTCGGGCAGGGTGGTGGAGAGTAGACTGCGCAGAGCAGATGTCTCTGGAATGGTTACCTTTGTATCCGCGCTCGCACCCGTACCCGTACCCGTACTGTCTCCCGCAGCTGTATCAACCTCTGCAACAAGATAAGCCACCAGTTGTTTGGTCTCATCCTCGCCGCGGGCCTGAACGGTGCACTGACCAATCCCCGGTATCGAAAGCAGAGCCGCCTCGATCTCGCCCAACTCAATCCTGAATCCTCTTAGCTTGACCTGTGCATCGGCTCGTCCGAGGTATTCCAGAACGCCATCCTCGGTCCAGCGTGCCAAGTCTCCGCTACGGTACATGCGGCTGCCTGTCTCACCGGTCGATCCAGGTTGAGCAAACGGATTGGCCACAAAACGCTCTGCGGTAAGCCCCGCGCGCCCAAGATAGCCGCGCGCCAGCCCTGCGCCTGCAATGTATAGCTCACCTGTTACTCCCACCGGTAAAGGATTCAATGCTGCATCGAGGATATAGATCTGCGTATTCCAGATCGCTGAGCCGATGGGTACGCTATTTTGATCAGAGTCTTTTGCCTGATAAATTGCACAGCCTACAACCGTTTCAGTTGGACCATATTCGTTAAATAAACGCGTATCGGGAGCGTTCATGCGCCAGATCGCACACGAGTGAACGTCCAGTGCTTCACCACCCAGTATGATCACAGGTGCTACGTTTTGGATTTGATCCTGAGTGAGCGTTGTTGCAAGAATATTAAAGATGGCTGGTGTTGTTTTGATAAAGCTTAGACCGCGCTCACGCTGCATTAACGCAATGAGTCCTTGAACCTCATCGCCGCTGTCAAGTATGTGCAGCGCCGCACCTGCTAATAAAGGTAGGTATATTTGAGTGACTGACGCATCAAAGGATGCCGATAAGTTAAAGGCCGTACCGCTGCCATTTTCAGGATGATAGGTTGCTTGAGCCCAAGATAAATAGTTCATTAAGCCCGAGTGTGTGATACATGCCCCTTTCGGTCTGCCTGTCGAACCAGAGGTGTAGATGAGATAGGCGAGATTTTGGGGCGTGAGCGGGTTCACGCGCTCAGCTTGAATAACGGGTGCTTGGTCGAGTTGGGCAAGGGTGAGTTGAAGCTGCAACGAATTAAGGTCAAGAACAGGGATCTCTGCGTGCTCAGAATGCAGCGTTTGAATCACCGCATGCATGACTTCGCCGATTTTGTCTCCGGCGGTAATGAGTACGTTTGCTTGGCTATCGCTGAGCATGAAGTGCAAGCGCGCCGAAGGGTAGTCTGGATCAAGCGGCAGGTAAGCCGCACCGCTCTTAAGCACCGCAAGCATGGCGACGACCATCTCGATGGAGCGCGGGAGGGCCAAGGCTACGATCTGCTCGGGTCCGATACCAAGGCTAATCAAGTGACGCGCGAGTTGATTGGCGCGCGCGTCGAGTTCGCGATAGGTGAGGGTCTGCTCACCAAACACGAGTGCCGCAGCCTCAGGCGTAAGAGCTACCTGTTGCGCAAAGCGTTCAGGCAAAAAGGTGAACGCCGAGGTGGTCGTATCCGTATCTGCATCAGGTGCCTGAGTCTGATTAAATAGCTCGAGCACTTGGTGATGCTCGGTCTCGTCGATCCAGCTCAACTCGCCCAGACGTAACGCATCGGCAGGCTCAGTCGCTAAGCTTTGCACCATTGCTGTCAGGTATCCGACGATACGCTCAATCTGTTTCGCCTCTAAAAGTGCTTGGTTATAGGATACGCGAAGCACTAAACCACTCGCTGACGGCATCACGCAGAGTAATAGTGCGTAGTGCGTCGCATCATGTCCCGAGATGTGTGCAATATCTACGCCGGGTGCAAACTGAATCACATTGGTGTCGATCGGGTAGTTCTCAAACACAAACAGGGAATCAAAAAGCGTTTGTTGCCCAAGTAGTTGTTGGGCAGCTTGTAAGCCCAGATGTAAGTGCTCGTCCTGTTGGGCAAACTCGGTCTGTACTTCGCGCATCCATTCCACAAGGGGTTGCGACAGATCAATTTGTGCTCTTAAGGGCATGTTGCTGATATACAACCCGACTGCGCGATCTACCCCTGCACGCTGCGCACTTCGACCACTGCGGGTGACCCCGATGGTGATGTCATCCCGCGCACTCAGGCGTGCGAGTAACAGCATATAAAGTGATTGGAGAATGTTAGCGATGGTGAGGCCATGGTTCCTTGCAAAGCGCTCGAGACTCGCTGAGAGTTCGGCTGAGAGGTGTTCGACATACTCGCCGGGATCTTGATTTTTCGACTCTGTGCGCACTAGCTTGGTATGCGTCTCGCGAGACGACCAGAGCACACCTGAATCTTGCCCCGCGAGGTGTTGGTGCCAGTAATGCTTTGCAGCCTCAGTATCCTGCGCAGCAAGCCATTTTAGGTGCTCGCCCCAGGCTAAGGTAGGGGGCAGCGTTTCTTCGCGGTATAGCGCTGCGAGATCAGCCATCACGATGGGCATGGACCATCCATCCAGTATCGCGTGGTGGTTCGTGAGGATCAGGTGATGAACGTTTGGCGCGGTTTGAATCAACCGGGCTCGGATGAGCGGGCCGTGCTCCAGATCAAAGGGGGTGTGTAAATCTTCTTGAATCAGTGCACTGAGTTCTTGCTCGTCTGCGGTAAGGAGCTCAAAGTCAACGCGCTGAGGATTCTCTATTCCGAGTCCTTTCTCCAGCATCTCGCTGGGTAGCGCAAGATTCAGAATCGAGTGGCGCTCAAGTAATGCCTCGAACGCGCGCCTGAGCCGCTCGATGTCAAGGGAGCCCTTTAAGGTCATCCTCAACTGAACTCGATATGGGTCATACTTTGTATCGGCAAGCGCCAAGCTCTCAAAGCCCAAGCCTTGCTGCAGTGGGGTGAGTGGCCAGACTTCGCAAGCCTCAGGCCAGCGATCAAGCATGGCCTGGTCGAGTCCACGGGCGTGTGCGAGCGCAAAGTCCGAGGGCGTGTGGCGTTGCGCGAGCGCAGCCTCGCTGCTGTGGCGAACCAAAGCGTCGAGAGCCTGCTCAAAACGCTGTGCCAAGTCCTCAATGCTCGCAGGTAGATGTCTAAGAGGGTGGTGCGACCAGACGACTTGCAAGCGACCTTGCTCATCAAAGGACGCGTTGACATCAATCTCGTGCATGCGTGTACGATCCGCATCGTCGGCGCTGACTACAAAACCACTGGAGTACCAACCTTCTTGAGGCTGACTCTGCTCAAAGCGCCCCAGGTAATTAAAGACAATCTGCGCTTGGGGTAAGGTGCTTAAAACGCTTGCTGTCTTCTCGTTCAGATAGCGCAGGATACCAAAGCCTAGTCCCTTATCGGGCATCTTGGCAATACGGGATTTAGTGGCGCGCAGCATCAGGCCTGCCGCATCCCCACCCGCAAAGGCTTCGTATATATCGAGCGCTGAGGTATCCAGACGCACGGGATACACGCTTGTAAACCAGCCCACAGTATGGGTGATGTCAAGACCAGTTGAGCCATCAAGCGAGAGGGAGTCGCTTTGTCGACCATGGCTCTCAAGATCGATCAGGAGAGGCGCGGGGGCAAGCCCGTAGCGTGTTTGTTGCCAAGTGGTGAGTGCCATGCCGAGCGCGGCTAGCAACACCTCGTCCATGCCCGCGTGGTAAGTGCGGGCAACCTTGCCCAGGGCGACGGCCAGCTCCTGACTGATCAGTGAGGTATAGTGACGAACATCTCCGATACGGTTCTGTTCGGGTGCGATTAAGGCATCGCCACCTAGCGCTTGGGGATCGGTGAGCGTGTTGCACCAGTCTTCTAGCTCGCGCTCACGGGAAGTGGATTGCAGGGCAAGTGCCTGTGCCCAGTCTCTGACCGAGTGCGTACGTGCGGGTAAGGTATCGCGGATGCGCAGGTGCTCAAGGTCTTCAAGCAAGATACGCCAGGACACGCCATCGATGGCCAGGTGATGAATAGCAAGCAGGAGAAGGGCACGCGCTGGCGGTGCAGCCTCTGGCGGTGCAGCCTCTGGCGGGTGACTGTGTACACGACTCGTTGTCACCCAAGTGGCCGCCAGCATCTGGCCGGCAGAGGGATCAAGCCGTTTGGAGAGCTCCTGACCGAGCTTGGCGATAGATTCGGCTTGTTTGTCGTCGTCCTGTTCACTCAGATCCACAGCTACGATCTCAAGCCCCGGCGCCTCGTCTTGTAACCATAGGCTGCGACCGCTCGGGGTATCGATGAGCTTAAGACGCAGCGCATCGTGATGCGCCACAAGCTTGGCGAGCACAACGCGTACATCCTCTATAGACTCGCCCTCAGGTACAACAAGCATGACGGCTTGATTAAATTGAGTCACTGAGCCGGATAACTCTAGGAACTGAGTCTGAAGTGGGGTCAGTAGTACAGATCCCGCCTCGGGTTTGGGGATAACAGCCTGCTCGTAGCGAACCTCTATTGCTGCGGCAAGTGCCTGCACGCTTGGGTACTCAAAGATGGTGCGCACAGTCAGGTGTGCGTTGCGAGCGCGGGCAAGCGATACTAGACGAATGGCACTGATACTGTCGCCACCTAAGGCAAAGAAGCTATCGTCTAAGCCAACGCGACTCGCTCCTGTGAGCTCAGCAAAGAGGCTAGCTACAAGTTGCTCGTGCTCTGTTTGTGGTGCACGATAATTCCTGCCACCGGTTATCTCAGGCGCAGGCAGCGCACGCACATCAAGCTTACCGTTAGGGGTGAGGGGTAGGGACTCAAGCACAACGAAGGCGGCGGGCACCATGTAGTCGGGCAGGGTGTTGGCGAGTAGCGCCCTAAGGGTCGAGGTCTCAGGTATGGTTGTGACCACACCCTCAGCGTTAGTTGCGACGAGGTAAGCGACTAGTTGCTTAGCCCCATCCTCGCCTCTAGCCTGCACGGTGCACTGGGCGATGCTAGAGATTGATAGCAGCGCTGACTCAATCTCGCCCAACTCAATCCTAAAACCCCGGATCTTGACCTGCGCATCGGCGCGACCCAGATACTCCAAGACCCCGTCTTCGTTCCAGCGGGCTAAGTCACCGCTTCGATACATGCGAGTGCTTGTTGAGCCTGGCTGCGCGAAGGGGTTGGCTATGAAGCGTTCTGCGGTGAGCCCCGCACGACCGAAATAACCGCGCGCCAGACCTGCGCCTGCAATGTATAGCTCGCCCGTTACGCCAACCGGCAAGAGATTCAGTGCTGCATCCAGGATGTACGTGGAAAGATCTGTAATAGATTGACCGATAGGACTGGCATCACTACCGAAGTCTTGGTCAATGAGGGGCTTGTAGGTTACATGTACGGTTGTCTCAGTAATCCCATACATATTGATCAAGGCGGGTTTAGGCGATACAAACCTCTTATTCCATTGGGCTAGCTTGATTGGATTGAGCGCTGCGCCTCCAAAGATTACGTATCTGAGCGAAATACTATCTGGAGAAATATTTGAAGTAATAACGTGAGAGGCTAGCGCCTCAAACGCAGCCGGTGTTTGATTTAGAACGGTAATGCCCTGTTCTTGAAGTAATCTTAAAAAATCAGGCGGTGAGCGACGAATGTCGTCAGGTACAACGACAAGAGATCCTCCATGAGCTAAGGCTCCCCAGATCTCCCATACAGAGAAATCAAATGCAATCGAATGAAATAGTGTCCAGACGTCCTGAGTATTAAAGTTAAACCAAAAGTCTGTTTGCTCAATTAAACGCGTAACGTTTAGATGGGTGATGCCAACGCCCTTAGGCGTACCCGTTGAGCCTGAGGTGTAGATGATATAGGTGAGACTCTGCGAGGTGAGGGGAGCAACTCGCTGCGCTTGTGTAACAGGTGCTTGGTCGAATCGAGTCAGCGCGACTTTAAACTGCTCGTCATTGATGTCGAGCACGGGAATGTCATTGCTGTCAGCTCGCAGTGTTTGAATGACTTCACCGATGATGTCATCCGCGGTAATAAGTAAAGACGCGTGACTATCGATGAGCATGAAAGTCAGACGCGCGGCAGGGTAGTCTGGATCAAGTGGCAGGTAAGCCGCACCAGACTTGAGCACCGCAAGCAGGGCGACCACCATCTCAATGGAGCGTGGGAGAGCCAAGGCTACGATCTGCTCGGGGCCGATGCCTAGGCTGATTAAGTGACGTGCAAGTTGATTGGCGCGCGAATCGAGTTCTCGATAGGTGAGCTTAGACTGATCAAACACGAGAGCCGTAGCCTCGGGCGTGCGTACTACCTGCTGCTCAAAGAGTTCGGGCAAGGTACTAAAAACACTTTCTAATGATATGCACTCACCGCAGGAAGTTTCTAATAATGATTTTTCTTCGTCTTCGCCTAGTATTTTAAATGAGGCAACTACAGTGTCAGGATCGGGAATATTTATAAACAGTTGAATCAGTCGATCAAGATGTTTGAGAACGGAAGACTTTTCAAAAAGAGTTTCTTCATAATCAAACCTCACTTCTACAGGGCCGCCATCCTGATAGTCAAAAATTTGCAGTGCACTATCGCCGACAGGTCCTGAATTATCGAGCTTGTTTACGATTGCACTGACCTCACCAAAATCTAGTTGTAAGGCAAAACTTTGCAGATTAATATTCAGACCTAAAGGGTCAGGTATATTATTTGCGCGGGACTGTCTGCGCACTTCATGAGCCGGGTATCGACTGTGGGGTAATGCCTCGAGATATACGGTTAAAGCGTGTTCAACGATTTCTTTGAGTGTATTGTTAGACCGTATGTTGAGGCTCACAGCCGCAACGTTAGATAACATCCCTCCCACATCTCGGAGGTTATTATCCCGACCCGATATGGGTGCGCTCAGGCATATCTCCTCTTTGCCCGTCATACGCGAAAGATAAATGACGTATATCGCGACAAACACCGCAAAATGCGAAGTCCTTAATTTCTTGCTCAGTGCAATGATCGCATTAAAAT
>CALFXX010000074.1 GCA_937952975.1 uncultured Alcaligenaceae bacterium | reverse complement strand
AGTGTTTTACGCGCATAGATGCGATCCTGCATAACGGGTATTTTACGGAGCCTCGGCCATGTCCTCTGCCCTTTCCAATACGTATTCCCGCCTTCCAGTAGCTTTTACCCACGGTAAAGGCGTTTGGCTATGGGATACCAAGGGCCGACGCTATCTCGACGCGATGGCGGGCATTGGTGTGTCCTGCTTAGGGCATGCACACCCTAAACTGGTTGCAGCCATTAGTGAGCAGGCTGCACGCGTCATTCACACTTCAAATTTGTACGAAATTCCAGAACAAGAAGAGCTTGCTCAACGCATGACAAAAATGTCAGGCATGACCGAGATCGTATTTGGTAACAGCGGCGCTGAAGCCAACGAAGCCGCCATCAAGCTTGCGCGCTATTACGGCTACAAAAAGGGTAACGATCTGCCCACCATCATCACCATGGAGTCCTCATGGCATGGTCGTACCATCGGCACGCTTGCTGCAACCGATAGCGAGAAAGCACGTACGGGGTTTGGTCCTTTGCCTGGCGGCTTTATCAAAGTTGCTTACAACGACATCGACGCCATCAAAGCGGCCGGCGACGCTGAGCCACGCGTGGTTGCCGTTCTACTTGAGGTCTTACAAGGTGAAGGCGGCATCCGCCCGATCGACGTACAAAAGCTCAAAGCGTTGCGTGCGCTCTGTAACGAACGTGGCTGGCTCATGATGATTGACGAAGTGCAATCGGGCATTGGTCGCACCGGCAAATGGTTGGCGCATCAATGGGCCGACATTCTGCCCGATGTCGTCGTCTTTGCAAAAGGGCTAGGCGGCGGTGTACCAATTGGTGCGATCGGCGCCTGTGGCCCTGCAGCAGGCATTTTAGGCCCTGGCAGCCACGGTACGACCTTTGGTGGCAGCCCGTTGGTGAGCGCCGCCGGCATTGCCACACTGCGCGCCCTCGAAGAAGACAAGCTTCTTGAAAACGCCGCAACCGTGGGCGCACACCTGAAGGCAGAACTTGGCAAAGCCTTGTTAGGCACGCCAGGCGTGCGTGAAGTGCGAGGCCAGGGTCTCATGCTGGGCATCGAACTCGAGAAGCCTTGTGGTGTATTGACCGCGCGTGCGCTTGAGGCCGGGTTGCTCATTAACGTGACACGCGACCGCGTGGTGCGTCTGTTACCCCCACTCATCCTGACAGCCGCTGAGGCCGACGAAATCGTCAAGATTTTGGTGCCTTTGATCAAGGCGTTTAACGCCGAATCCGCCTAACCCGCACTGACACAGCCTGGCACTCAAACAGAGTGTCAGGCTGTGCGGCTCGGGCCTGACAACTTTATCGAGTACATCATGTCAAACGCCGTACCTACTGCCGGCTCGCTTCGGCATTTTCTGCAGTTGCAAGACCTCAGCACAGACGAACTGCTCTACGTGCTTGAACGTGCCAAACTGATTAAAGACAAATTCAAGCGCTACGAGCCTCATCGCCCTTTGCACGATCGCACATTAGCGATGGTCTTTGAAAAGGCCAGCACGCGCACCCGCGTCTCTTTTGAAGCGGGCATGTATCAGATGGGTGGCTCTGTCATTCACCTCACGACGAACGACTCGCAGCTAGGCCGTTCTGAACCGATCGAGGACACCGCGCGCGTCGTTTCACGCATGGTCGACCTGGTAATGATTCGAACCTTTGAGCAAACTCGACTTGAAACCTTTGCCGCGCACTCGCGCGTGCCGGTCATCAATGGGTTGACGAACGAGTTTCATCCCTGCCAAATCTTGGCCGATGTCTTTACGTACATCCAAGCGCGCGGCAGCCTGGCCGGCAAAATCGTAGCGTGGGTTGGTGACGCCAACAACATGGCCTACACCTGGATTCAAGCCGCCGAGCTTCTGGGCTTCACGCTGCATGTGTCTGCCCCAAAGGGCTATGTACTTGACCCATCCCGCTTGACATCCGTTAAACCCGGAGTGGTCAAAGAGTTCGCCGACCCTCATGAAGCGTGCAAAGGCGCTCACTTGGTCACGACCGATGTCTGGACGAGCATGGGCTACGAGGCAGAAAACGAAGAACGCCGCAAGGCCTTCGCTGATTGGTGCGTTGATCAAGACATGATGACTCAGGCGACCCCTGAAGCCCTCTTCATGCACTGCCTGCCGGCGCACCGTGGCGAAGAAGTCACCGCCGAGGTCATCGACGGCCCACAAAGCGTTGTCTGGGATGAGGCCGAAAATCGACTTCACGTGCAAAAAGCCCTCATGGAGTTTTTACTACTCGGGCGCTTGAACTAACCCACAGCACCTGACACGCACGAGCGGCCAGAAAACCTGGCCCCGCGCGCTCGTCCAGGCGATCGAATCGGCCTTTGAGCGAGCACCAAGACTCAGGCTGGCGACCTTCCGCTAAAATATCTTCTTCTATTAATTAATCTGCCAATCTAGAGCATCTTATGAGCGATATCAAAAAAGTAGTCTTAGCCTATTCGGGTGGTTTAGACACCTCTGTCATTCTTAAATGGCTACAAGACACCTATCAATGTGAAGTGGTGACTTTCACGGCTGATATCGGTCAAGGCGAAGAGCTCGAACCTGCGCGCGCCAAGGCGATTAAGTTCGGCATCAAGCCCGAACAAATTTTTATCGATGATCTGCGCGAAGAATTCGTGCGCGATTTTGTGTTTCCAATGTTTCGTTGCAATACCGTCTACGAAGGCGAGTACTTGCTGGGCACTTCGATTGCACGGCCGTTAATCGCTAAGCGTCAAATTGAAATTGCCCGCCAGGTGGGTGCCGAAGCGGTTTCGCATGGCGCAACCGGCAAGGGTAACGATCAAGTGCGCTTTGAACTTGGCTACTATGCACTAGAGCCAGGTATCAAGGTCATCGCCCCTTGGCGCGAATGGGATTTAGTTTCGCGCGAAAAGCTTTTGCAATACGCAGAGGCCGCTGGCATCGCAATCGATATGAAGCACAAACAAGGCGGTGCCCCCTACTCGATGGATGCCAACCTGCTGCACATTAGTTTTGAAGGTCGTCATCTTGAAGACCCAAAGGCTGAAGCCGAAGAAACCATGTGGCGTTGGACAGTTTCGCCCGAGGCTGCTCCAGATAAAGCCGAGTACCTTGACCTTGAGTTTGAACACGGTGACGTAGTGGCGCTCAATGGCGTGCGGCTCTCGCCAGCGCAGGTGCTCACCAAGCTCAATGAACTCGGTGGTAAGCACGGCATCGGCCGCTTAGACTTAGTTGAAAACCGCTACGTTGGCATGAAATCACGCGGTTGCTACGAAACCCCCGGCGGCACAATTTTGCTCAAAGCACATCGTGCAATCGAATCGATTACGCTCGACCGCGAAGTGGCACATTTAAAAGACGATCTGATGCCACGCTACGCTAGCCTGATTTATAACGGCTACTGGTGGTCACCCGAGCGCCGCGCGATTCAGGCCTTAATTGACAGCACACAAAAAGAAGTCAATGGTTGGGTACGCTTGAAACTTTACAAAGGCAACGTGTACACCGTCTCGCGCGACTCAAAAGACACGTTATTTGATCAAACCATCGCGACCTTTGATGATGACGGTGGCGCCTACAACCAGGCGGATGCCGCCGGCTTCATCAAGCTCAATGCCTTGCGCATGCGCATCGAGTCACGCGCTGGCCGCAAACTGTAATAGTCATTCAGGCATCACACTGCTGAGTCGAGCTTTGGTCAGCGTTCGACTCAGCGGAGTTGGTTAAAACGCTCAAGGCGCGTTAACTGGGCCCCTCTGCGGGTTCCTGGAAACACAACCGTCAAGCGGGCGCCCTCAAACTGCGGGCGACTCACTAAGTTCCACCAGGCACCATGAGCACGCGCGATTTCTCGCACGATGGCGAGTCCTAAGCCCGAACCACCTTGCGGTGCGTCAGGCGAACGATAAAACGCCTCAAACACACGACCCTGCTCTTGGGTACTGATGCCCGAGCCATCATCTTCCACCGCAAGCGTTGGCGGCGTTGAGGTCACTAAAAGTCTGATGTGATGGGCTCCGGCGGCATAACGCAAAGCATTATCAATCAGATTACCAAGCAACTCATCTAGCAAAATCGGATCACCTTCAACCCAGACGGGGTGCTCGGGTGCCTCGAGCTGCAAGGCAATGCCGGCCTCTTGTGCGCGCGCCAACCATTCTGCGCCACTGGTGCGCACCCACTCGCATAAATCCATTCGTACAAAATGATCTTGTGGGCGCGCTTCAGGATCCACACGCGCCAGCACCAAGAGTTGCCGTCCCAAGCGAATCATTCGATCGCTGACCTGCTTAATACGCTCTGCACGCTCGCGCAGATCGGTTGATAGGGGTTTGGCCAGCATCAGCTCTGATTCAAGCTTTAAACCGGCAAGCGGCGTTCGAAGTTGATGGGCTGCATGCCCAACAAAACGACGCTGCGCGGCCAGCGTATCATTCAAGCGCGCCAACAAATCGTTGGTATGACGCACAAGTACAACAAGTTCGAGGGGCAAGCCCTCGGCCTTAAGCTGGCCCAGATCGTCAACCGTGCGCTGGGCAATATCACTAGAAAGTTGATTGATCGCCCGCATACCCGAGCGCACACCTCGAACGACCACCCAAATGCACAGCGCAATCAACACGAGCTGCCCCATGACCATCAGCCAGAAAATATCTTCTAGCTGCCAGTCTGCCATCTCAATTTTGTGGGTAATCACCCACGTCGCCACCAAATCAAGACCGACTAACAGAATAATTGGCGGCAACAGACGCAGCGTTAAGCTGCGGGCCAACGTACCCGTGGCTAAGAACGCAAACTTAGGCATCTCTAAACCGCGTCAGCTTCAAGAAGGTAACCAAAGCCGCGCACGGTCTGAATCGCTGTGCCTGTCCCTTCGAGGCGTTTACGCAGTCGGTAGATGTAGACTTCGACGGCATTTTCGCTGAAGTCAGAATCAAGCGCCGACAGACCTTGTACGATCTGCTGTTTCGTCACGACTTTGCCAGCACGTACCATCAGCATTTCAAGTACCGAGAGTTCGCGCACCGACAAGGCCAAGCGCTGCCCTGCTACCCGGCACTCGCGGTGCGCGGTATCAAAGGATAAATGTCCAAATTCAATAAGCGAACGGGCAACGCCTAGGTGTCGCCGTGACAAGGCACGAACGCGCGCGGCTAATTCAGCAAGTTCGAAGGGCTTGGTCAAGTAATCATCGGCACCCGCATCAAGACCAGCCACGCGGTCTTCAAGGCCGTCGCGAGCGGTCAATAGCAAAACGGGGATTTCGCTGCCCTCACCTCGCAACGTTGCGAGCACCTGCAAGCCATCGATCAGAGGTAGATTCAAATCAAGCACTAAGAGGTCGTAGGGGTGGTTTGCTAGAGCGTTGAGCGCCCGCTTGCCATCAGCCAACCAATCGGTTGCATAGCCCTGATCTGTTAAAAATTCTTGTAACGCGCGCCCAAGCGTCGCGTCGTCTTCGATTACGAGCACTCTCATGGAGCTAGTTTACATCTTAGGGGGTACTGGTGGGTGCTACAGGGGTCGAACCTGTGACCTACGCCTTGTAAGGGCGCCGCTCTACCAACTGAGCTAAGCACCCTAAGATTTAGCTGAACGTTCTGAAACACTAGAGAACGATAAGGTGAACGAAGGGCTGGCACTACCGCTAAAAAAAATGCGTGTCGCATTATAGCGAAACGCATTTTTTTAGCAAATCAGACTGCGTTAGTTCAAAGCATCTTTCAAAGCTTTGCCTGGGCGAAACTTTGGCACTTTTGCTTTTTTGATTTTGATCGCTTCGCCGGTGCGTGGATTGCGACCGGTACGCGCAGCGCGTTGCGACACTGCAAAGGTACCAAAACCCACTAACGTGACCGAGTTACCTTTTTTAAGTGTTGCCTTGATTGCTGCAATCATCGCGTCAAGTGAACGGCCTGCAGCTGCTTTAGAAATATCAGCTTTTGTGGCGATGTGATCAATCAATTCAGTTTTGTTCATTTGTTTATTTCCTTGGGGGATAACAGAGTCAACTGTTATTAAAAAATTATGAAGCGCTGTGTTCGCTAACGCTTCAACTCTGAGCCAAGAGATTAAAACGCCTGCTTGCGCAGGCCTTAACCACTTCTGCTGTCATTAAGCCACCAGCGACAATCACTGTCAAGAGAAAACCGTCTGAGAGCCGCATTTTTATTGAGATTTTTGTAAGTCAACATAAAATAAACTCGGCGAAGTAGGATTTACCCTAACCTCACAAAATATTTTTAAGTGCCTCGCAATTTATTTGAACCGCTCACACTAAATTTGCGGTACAAGGCGTTTTTTTAATTTGTACTGAGCGCTTTTGAAGCGCCCAAACTCACACAGGCACAATGAAGCGATTTAACTCTTTACGCCACAAGCGGCGAATGCTTGTTGAAAATCAGCGATTAAATCTGCCTCATCTTCGATACCAACAGACAAACGAATCAAGCCATCAGCGATGCCCATCTTGGCGCGAACAACAGGCCCCATCTCGTAATAAATAGTGTGCGCAGCAGGTAACGCAAGTGTGCGCGTATCACCCACGTGTGTGGCCAAAATCGCCACTTGCAGATGATTCAAAAAATCAAGACAGTCGATGCCCGCTACTAACTCAACTGCGAGCAGCATGCTGAACTTGCCACCGAATAATTGTGCAGCGCGGGCGTGCTGAGGATGGTCTGGCAGACCAGGGTATGCGACACGTTGCACGCCTGGATGCTTTGATAAAAACGTCGCCAAGGCCATCGCGTTACTGCAGATTTTATCGAGCCGCAAGGCTAAGGTCTCAGCCCCAACGGCAATACGGTGCGCGGCATCTGCAGACAACGTGCCACCCATATCACGTAAACCTTTTTTCTTGATCTGCGTCATCGCCCAGCCCGTTGCCGGGCCTTTCTTATAAATCTCGAGAATGTTGCTGTACTGCGTCCAGTCAAACAGGCCCGTGTCAGTCAGCGACCCACCCAACGCATTCGCGTGCCCACCAATATGTTTAGACAGCGCGTTCATCACGATCGACGCCCCAACCTCTTTGCCTCGAAATAACCAGGGTGATGTCACCGTATTGTCGACCACGTAGACGAGTTTATGCTCTTGACACAGTTGCCCCAAACCCACTAAATCGGCCACCTGTGTGCCAGGGTTTGCGATGGTTTCAGTAAACAACATTTTTGTATTTGGACGAATCGCGGCGGCAACGGCCTGCGCATCGGTCGGATCGACCAACGTAATTTCAATGCCTAACAACTCAAGCGTACCAAACAGACTGTTGGTATTGCCAAAGATGAACTGGCTTGAAAGCAGATGGTCACCCGCGCGCAGCAAGGTGGTAAACAGCGCAGTCAGCGCGGCCATCCCCGTCGCAAACGAAAGGCTTGCGACACCGTCTTCCATTTTGTTGATTTTCTTTTCGAGGGCATCAGTCGTAGGCGTGCCTTGACGGGCGTAGGTATAGCCAGCCTTACCCTGAAACACTGCGGCCAACTCACGCGAGTCAGCGAACGCGTATTGGGTTGAGGTATGAATAGGCTTGTGAACCGCACCATGCTCGACCGAGAGCTTGCGGTCACCGTGCAAAATGGTTGTCGTAAAGCCTTGTTTAGCTGCTGGTTTGGGCTGAGTCATCACTTTCACTTTTAAAAATAGGTTTCGCTCGCGAGCGAAATAAGCTTCGCTTACTGAATCTAGACCGGGACATCAATGCGGCGGACGCTGTGGCTGCTAGTCCCTCAAGGCTTAGTTTAGCCTTGCCGCTGACGAACCGTTTCGTACAAGCATACGGCCGTTGCCACGCTGACGTTCAGGCTTTCAACACTGCCGAGCATGGGAATCGTCACCAACTCATCGCAGGTTTCGCG
>CALFXX010000073.1 GCA_937952975.1 uncultured Alcaligenaceae bacterium | reverse complement strand
CGGACAGTGCGCGATCGCCCGCCTGCTTGGCGGAGTAGTAGCTCGAGCCGAAGTCCAGCAGGCTCCAGGTCGGGCCCACGCTGGAAGACACATGGTTGCGGTCGCTCGAGATGGACGGGTGGGAAAGCGAAGGCTGGCCGGTGACGCTGTCGCGGGAGCGCACGATGCTTTCGTTGTCGCGGTTGTAGTAGCCTGCCTCGGCGGTCAGCTTCGGCAGCGTCTCGATCTTGGCTAGGTCGAATTGGCCGAACGCGATTGCCGCCTCCATCGCCTTGACGCGGCGGTCGAGGTTATGCTGGAGCGCGCGAGCGTAGGCGTAGCCCAACGTCAGCTCGGCCGGCAAAGGCTCCTTCTCGGCCGCGAGCAGCTCGAGCGTCGCGGCGTTGCGGCGCGCGATCTCCTCGGAGCTCATGGCCTCGGGGCGCATGGTGAGCTGTCACTTGCTTGAGGCCTAAGCGTTCAATAGTTTTGCTCGACGTGGTTGCACAGCTGCCGCAAGATCATTGCGACCGCTGTGCGGCGTCTGACGCTACTTATTTTGGCGCGTGCTTGGCCAGAAACTCACGAATGTGTTTAACCGCTTGGGGCACCAGGCTTGTCGGTTGCTTCCAGGGGTAAATGCTGACCTCTGCACCAGGGCACAGATCAACGACCTCTTTGGCGACCACATAGGGGTGGTGCACGCTATCGTCGGGTAACACTAAGGTTGGCGTGCTGCACTTGCGCACAAAATCGCGATCAACTGTAAACACGAAATCACTGCGATTGGTATACATGTTGGTCAAAAACGCATGCGCCATCTCCATGGTGATTTCTGGACGCTGCAAGCAAAGTGTCGGCGCCCATTCTTTCATGTTGCCGCCTCGAAAGAGTTCAGGCATTTCTGGGCGATAGCCGCTGGGCTGTGCATGAATCGCAGCGACAACGCGACCTGGTGCACGCTTCAGAAGATTCCAGATGTAGGGGCCGCCGATACAAAAGCCCATCACTAAGAATTTATCGATACCCAGATGATCCATCAGACCGAGCTGATCATCCGTGTAAGCGTCCCAGGGGCGATCGATTTCTAGCGGCCCAGACGAGTAGCCCCGATTCGCGTGGCGCGAATCAGCGATGATGCAACGATAGCTTCCGCGAAACTCTTCCATCGGATCGAACGGCGCGGTCGTTGAGCAAAAAGCGGTGGTTGCATTGAGGCCGCCGCCCGGTAAGATCAGCATCGGAAAGCCTGAACCAACTTCTCTGTAATGGATTTTGGTACTACCTTTTTCGTAAAAGGGCATGATGTGGTCTCTCGGTTGACTTGTTGTTATAGTGGGTGAGCAACGCGCTGTTGTTCAAGGTAAAGTATTTACAATATTTTGACATAGCGCGTGACAAAACAAAAATAAAAGAATGTTGAGATGAACGTGCTGATGAAAGCGGGTTGAAGCGATAACGAAGTTGTCACGATCAAATAGCTACACCGACCTAAAACGGTTAGACAGCTTTCAGCAGCCAAGGTAAAAACAAGAGGAGCTAATAAACGTGTTTAAAACAATCATCGGGGCCGTCGCACTACTGTGCAGTACCCTTTTATACTGCGGTACAACGCAGGCGCAAGACATCTATCCAAATAAACCGATCAAAATTGTCTTGGGTGTTGCTGCAGGGGCCTCGACCGATTTTCTGGCGCGCGAAGTGGGGCGCGGCTTAAGCGAGCGCCTCAAGGTGCCCGTGGTGATTGAAAACAAGGCAGGGGCCAATACAATTATTGGCACGAATGCCGTCGCAAAGGCGGCGCCAGATGGTTATTCGCTTTACCTCACTACGATTACGACGGCGATTAACCCCTTCATCTATACAAACCTTCCGTTCGACTTCAAGAAGGACATGCGAAACATTGTGTTGCTAGGTGTCGCGGATAATGTGTTTGCTGTCACTCCAAAGATCGGCATCAATAATGCACAAGACATGATTGCTTGGGCGAAAAAAAATCCAGGTCAGTTTACCTATGGCTCATCGGGGATTGGCACGATTCATAATTTGCTGATGGAACTCATCGCCGATCGCGCGCAGGTTCAGGTCAACCATATCCCCTATAAGGGAGCGATGGCCGCCGTGACTGACGTCTTAGGCGGAAACCTGATTGGCTACTTTGGCACGATTTCTGCTCAACGCGAGTTCATCAAGCGTGGTGATTTGAAACCTTTGTTTGTGACTTCGGCCAAACGATCGATTTATTTGCCTGACGTTCAGACTCTGGCAGAGGCGGGCTTACCACCGATCGCGACGGGTTATTGGATGGGGCTGTCTGCGCCTGCCGGCACCTCAGATGCGATTGTGAATCTCTTGAATAAAGAGATCAACGCAATTCTGCTCACGCCCGATGTCATTCAAAAATTTAATCAGCAAGCCATCGATCCGTTGGGTGGTACGCCACAAGAGATGGATGCGTTCTTTGATGAAGAATTAAAGCTCTGGCAAGCGGCAGCGATAGCGGCCAAGATCGTACCCATTTCTCTTGGTAAATAAAAGTTAGAGCATTAAATAAGTTGAAGTGGCGCATAAGGTGGAAGTAGCACTAAAAGTGGAAGTAGCTCTCAAAGCACAAGCAGGGCTAAAAGTGGAAGTAGCGCTAGAACTGCAAGCAACGATAGAAGTGCAAGCAGCGCTCAAAGTACAAGCAAGAGACGATTGGTTTAATAGTTTTAGAGAAAAAAGTTGACTGTGACAGAACTGAACTCAACATACGATTTGATTGTGATCGGGGGCGGCATCGCGGGGCTGACTGCAGCCGTGCGTGCTGCTGAATTGGGGTTGCGACCACTCGTGCTCGAGCAAGGTGAGGGGGTTGATTATCCTAGTAACTCGCGCCAATCGGGCGGTATTTTGCATATCGGTTTTCGTGATCCTTTTCGAGAGGTGCACGATCTAGAGCAGCATATTTCTCGCGTGACCGCAGGTGAGGCCAAGCCCGAACTGGCGCGCGCGCTCGCTCAGCACGGCGCCCGGCTCATTGCCTGGCTACAGAGCCACGGCGCCAAGTTCATGCGCTTTAATCCGCAAGAGGGTTATCGCTGGTGTATGGCACCGCCCCGTGCGCTCAAGGCGGGCATCGACTGGAAAGAGCGAGGCCCCGATTTGATCTTGCGGCGACTCGCACTCGAACTTGTTGAACTGGGTGGCACACTTCAGTTGGGAGCCCGCGCCTCTGAATTGTTGCTTGAGCAGGGACGGTGTGTTGGTGTGCGCGGTACGTGTCAGGGCAAAGAAAAAATCTGGCGAGCGCCTTATTGCGTGATTGCAGATGGCGGGTTCCAGGCTAATCGCACTCTGTTTGAAAAGCATATTGGGGCAGGCTTTGATGCTGTCTTTCAACGCGGTGCCCGAACAGGGCGCGGCGATGGCCTAACAATGGCCTTGGCCGCAGGTGCGGCGCTTACGCCCGGTAATCGCTTCTACGGACATGTCTTGTGCAGCGATGCAAAACATAACGATCAGGTATGGCCTTATCCTGAAGTCGATGCGTTGGCTACCGCGGGTATCGTGATCGACGCAACAGGCAAACGTTTTGTTGATGAGGGACGCTCGGGCGTGCATCTCGCGAATGAGTTGGCGAATAGTGCGCCGACCGGGCAACTGTTTGCTGTCTTTGATCAAACTATTTGGGATGGCCCCGGTACCACAGCACGTATACCGGCGAATCCCTTGCTTGAGCGTGCGGGTGGCACCATCTTGCGCGCCAGCACTGCGGCTGAATTGGCCGAACAAATGGGTGTGCCGACTCAAGCGTTCATTGATACCTTGAATCAATATAACCGCGCCTTGACTGAAGGCAACCTGCAGGCACTACCGATACCTCGTTCAGAGAAGGTGACACCATTGCCGATCGTACAGGCGCCGCTGATGGCGATTCCGATTTGTCCTGGTATTACCTACACCATGGTCGGGATCGATATTGATGCTCAAGCGCAGGTGCTCGATTCGAACTCAATACCGATCCCAGGTCTGTTTGCGGCGGGGGCAACCACCGGAGGTCTTGAAGGAGGTCAAGATTCTGCGTACATCGGTGGTCTGATCAAATCTGGCAGTTTTGGTTTGCTGGCCGCCGAACGCATTGCGACGCTCGAAGGTAAACAAGTGCTGATCGAACAGCCCAAGCGCAACGAGGCGAAGGCTGCCGAGCGGGCACACGCAAACGGCGACGCAGGTGCTGCACGCAGCGAGAGCGTTGGCAACAGCACAGACGCAGCAGACCGACAGAGCCCAGTTAGCGGCCCCGTGATCAGCCCTCTTGGCAAAAACTCTCCAGCCGCAGCGTACGGTCTCGCACGTTTTCCGGTTTTGCGCACCACAATCAGATTTGGTCGCGCAATCGCAATAGGCTTATCCCTAGTAGTAGCGCTGTTGCTCTACGGGCTATCATCAAGCGCGTTAGGGTGGCTGAGCGTGCCCTTAGCCGTTGGTGTGGGCGCGCTCGTGCTGGTGATTGTTTTGGGTGTTGTTGAACTCATCAAACTTGTGACAGAGTTTTTGATACCCGATTAGTGGGCAGCGAGGATCCCCCTGTTTAGACACCACTGCGTTGGGCTTAAAAAATACTCATTGTGTAAGAAGCGATTGATCGTTCGAAAAATAAATTTGACCTGATGTGTTGCAAATAAAAATATCCAAAAAGATCGAGGCAATATGAAAGAACTCACTAAAAAAATACTCTTTGGCTTAACGATTGCAGCTTCGCTTCATACCGCACAGGCTGCATACCCCGAGCAAGCGATCAAGCTTGTTGTGCCGTTTCCGGCTGGTGGTACGACCGATGTCTTGGCGCGGACCTTGGCGGCTAAATTGTCTGAACGCGTCGGTCAACCCGTTGTGGTTGATAACCGGGTTGGGGCAGGTGGCACGATTGGTGCGATGGCTGTTGCCAAGAGCGCACCGGATGGGTACACCTTTATCTTGGGTACTTCAGGTACGCACGCTGTGAACTACGCGCTCGCAAAAAAGCCCCCGTATCATCCGTTGAATGATTTCTCGGCAATCACCACCGTGGCCGAGGTGCCCAACGTGCTTGTGGTGTCTTCAAAGTCCTCCTACAAAACTTTGGCCGACTTGATCGCAGCGGCTAAAGCCAAACCAGGTGAATTGAGTCATGCCAGTACAGGGATCGGTGCGTCGCCGAGTTTGAGCTTTAATGTTTTAAAGGCCTCAAGCAATATTGACGTGATTGAAGTGATGTACAAAGGCGGCGCGCCTGCGCTGACTGCGATCTTTGCGGGTGAAGTGACCTTTGGGTTTGATGGGGTCACCACCTCAACACCGCACATTAAGGCGGGCACGCTGCGGCCTTTGGCAGTGAGCAGTACGTATCGTATTCCAACGCTTCCAGAGGTGCCTACGGTTGCCGAAAGTGGCTACCCTGATTTTGATGTGGCAGCTTGGTATGGGATTTGGGCGGCCGCAAATACGCCTCCTGCGATTGTGAAAAAAATGAACGCTGAGTTCAATGCTATTTTGAATATGCCAGATGTTCGTGAAAAGTTTCAGAGCACTGGGGCAAAGATGATGGGCGGCTCGGTTGAAGATTTTGTCGCGTTTAATAAAAAAGAGTTTGACCGGTGGACGAGCTTTATTCGTGCCAGTGGGATGACGTTACAAGATTAAAGATTAAGGTTGCCAAGAGGCCCGCACAATGAGTCGACTCGTTACTAAATTTAAGTTGTTGTTATTCAAGTTGTCGCCTCATCTTGCGCTAATGCTTGGTATTGAGTTTCCGCTCAAGTCTGAAAACCGTCTATTTCTTGAAAATCAAATTTTTGAGTTGCTCAACGCACGGTTTAAGCAACAGAGTGCACGTGCGCGCTGCCTGTTTTTAGGTACAGATAAGCGTAGTTGGCATTATCCTCAGCGCCTAGGGGCTGATTTTTTTACGATGGATATTGAGCCTAAAAAAGCGATTTACGGCAATCGTGGTCATCATACGATTGGCTCTGCAAGTACGCTCTTGCAATATTATTCACCAACTTCTTTTGACGTCATTATTGCGAACGGCCTGATCGGCTTTGGCATGAATCAGCAGCAAGACTGCGAGGCGCTTCTGGCTGGAGCGCATGCACTCCTTAAAGAAAACGGGTTATTAGTGCTGGGTTACAACGACGGTGCTGAGTTCGTTAATTTCAAAGTGCGTGATTCAAAAAATTACACATTGTTTGAAGAGTTTGTACCCAATTATCAAACGCTGAATCGTAGTCAATACGAGTTTGGCGATCATACGTTTGTTTTTTTGAAACCGATATCGTGACGTAGAGTTGCATAGAAATATGTATACGACAATAGGACGAGTACCTAATACGTCCGTACTAACATGAAAGACATGAAAGAAGTTAAACAATAAAAATGACGGCCGCAATATCAATTTAAACGCCAGACGATTGAGGTATGTGATGCGCAGATTTTTTTGGTTAGGTATTTTTTCATTTTTAGCGATCAGTTCGATTACGGCAAACGCTCAAGAACCTTGTTTGCAAGCGAATACCTCGTGTACAGAGTGGGTCACACTTGATGAGCAAGGTCAACGCGGATTGATCTATCGTACGCACCCCTTGACTCAGCGTAACGAGGCGCTCGAACATGCAGTGATTGTGATTCATGGCCAAGGCCGAAACGCCGACGGCTACTTTCGCCATGGTTTGGCAGGGGCGTTTTTAGCGGACGCCTTAAAAAATACGTTACTGGTTTCGCCCCGCTTTGCGTCAAATGAGGGTAAAGATTGTCGCGACAAACTTGATACCAACGAAGTTGGCTGGATTTGCCTAGGGCCCGAAAGTTGGCGCAACGGAGGCGCTCAAGCAACACCCGCAGCCAAAAAATTGCAGTCGTTTGATTTTATGGATGCGCTTGTGCTCAAGTTGTCGGATAGGGCGACGTTTCCGAATGTGCGTACGCTAGTCATTGTTGGGCACTCGGCGGGTGGGCAATTAGTCAATCGCTACCAAATGGTGAACCCCCTGCATGAAAAATTAACCGCTGAGCGAAAAATTCAAATCTCTTATGTGGTCGCCAATCCGTCGTCGTACACGTATCCAGGAGCTTTACGACCCACCCGGGCAGCTGTGCCGCCTAATATCGCCACAGCTGCACCCGGTTATCAGGCTCCTGTCTCTGACGCTAAAGATCAAAAAGCGTTTGTGCCCTTTTCAGATGCTGCCGGTTGCATCACGTTCAATCGTTGGCCCTATGGTCTAGAACATAAAGTTGGCTATGCGACTCAAGTCAGTGATGACCTGATCAAACAGCAACTGGTGAATCGGCCAGCAAGCTTTTTGTTGGGCGAGCTTGATATTTTGCCAATTTACGGTTTTGATAGTTCGTGTGCTGCGATGGCGCAAGGCCCCACGCGTTTAGCAAGAGGCTTTGCTTACACAAAGTTTTTAACGGATACGCTGCAGGCGAATCATCCTGCGGTGATGGTGCCTGCCTGCGGTCATGATGCACGTTGTATGTTTAGCGCAGAAGCGGCGTTGCCTCAGTTGTTTGTGAAATAGCCAGACAGTCAGGTTTTGCGTTCTGGGCTTACAGCCCGCCCTGAACGGCGAGGTTTCACTTGCAAATCTGATAAAAATGAACTTAAAAGGGGGCAAGATGCATCACAGAATAATTACCAGACCAGGTATGAAAAGCAGCAGATCTTCAAGAGCAGCTTTTGCTGCAGCAGCTCTTTTCTTTGCCTTCATGTTCGGAGCTCAGACACCCGGCGTCGCACAAACCTGGCCGACAGCCCGCCCGGTAAAAGTCATCGTGCCCTCTGCACCTGGTGGTAGCTCTGATCCCCTGGCTCGTTTGATGGCTGAAGAACTAGGCGGCGCGTTAGGCGGTAATTTTGTCGTTGAAAATCGCCCTGGCGCAAACGGTAACGTCGGCGCTTCGTATGCAGCCAAGGCCGAGCCTGATGGCTACACGCTGTTGTTTTCGTGGCCGGGCACATTGATTTCGGCCGTGACGATGTATAAGGCCAAGCCCTTTCATCCGATCAATGATTTTGAGCCGATCGTACTGATCGGCTCGATTCCAAATGTGATCACAGTCGATGCAAAATTGCCGATCAATTCTCTGAGTGAACTGACCGCGTATGCCAAAAAGAATCCGGGGAAATTGAATTTTGGCTCAACCGGTAGCGGTAGCTCGTGGCATCTTGCAGCCGAGCTGTATAAAAAGGTCACGGGCGTGCAGATGGTGCATGTGCCGTACACCAGCCCCGCTGCGGTAAACAAAGATTTAATTGGTGGCGATTTACAGGCCGTGTTTCCGGGCACTATGGCGATTGCCAGCCTTGTTAAAGACGGTCGTTTACGTGCCTTAGCCATCATGTCAGATACGCGGACAAGTGTTTTGCCCGACGTGCCCACGACGAAAGAGTTAGGTTTTCCTGAACTCGAGTCAACCACCTGGTTTGCCTTGTTGGCACCTAAGGGGACCTCACCCGAGGTCATTAAAAAGGTGAATCAAACGGTAAACGTGTTGCTGACCAAGCCAGCACTAAAAGAAAAAATGGCAAACTTAGGCTACACAATTATGGGTGGAACACCCCAGCAATTAACGGATTACATGAAAACCGAAATCGTGAAGTGGGGCGAGGTCGTTGAGTTTTCTGGTGCAAAAATCGACTAACAACCGATGCCAATGTCTTGAGCACTCGCTTGAAAAGTGCTGACCCTGAGCAGAGAGAAACAGAGAGAAACTATGAAACCTGATATGTATACGAAAGTGATTCTTACGGTGATTGCGTTGGCCTTGGTGGTCATTGCGGGCGAAAAAATCATCACCGATGCGCATGCGCAAAATCGTCCGGCTAGGGTGGTGATTTGCGATTCGTACGGTAACAAATGCGCGGGCATCGACGGATATGGCGATAACGGCGCGCTGTATATCAGATCAAAGTAGCCTGCAGCTTAGCCTCATCCCGTTCGGCTTACTCTAGTTGAGCGATAAAGGCTTTAATTTTTGCGTGCATGTCATTGGTTGCGGCGTCTGAACGGCAGACCGCGAAGTGATTAAAGACATTGAGCGCCTTACCACATTCGCCGTCAACAGACGGCGTATGTGCGCCGCGGTTTGACGTATCCCAACCGTGTGTGGCGTCTGGGTAGTGTGTCCAGGCCGTTGCATCTTTAAAGACGCGGGTTGGGCAGCGTTCGGGGGGTGTTGCAGTATCTTTACCCCCCGTAAAAACTAGTACAGGGCCCCAGTAAGGGCCAAGCGCTGGATCATCGCGCCAGCCTTTGCTGTTACAGACGGGATAAAGGCTAAAACCTGCGCGATACAACCCGCGGGCTTGCTCTTCGATGAAGGGTTCGTTGGTGAAGGCGCGCAGCACGGTCCAACCGCCTTGACTGCCACCCATCAAAAATAATTGTTTGGGGTCTACACCCTGACTCAATAGCCATTTGCCTGCTGCAATCGCGTCTAAGGTTCTGGCATTGGCGCCAAGCCGAGTGTAGGTCACCCAGTTTTCGTTTTGGCCTCTGCTCCAAAAGCTATCCAATACGAGTGTGTTGGCGCCTAGCTCATCTCGCGCCCAAACAGCCGTCGCAAAGTCGCCAGGTACTAGGCCGTGTCCGCCATGAACAATGACAATGGTCGGTCTGTTTGCGACCCCTTGCGGATGCGGGGTCCAGCTCGCTAGCAAATTGCCTTTATTGTTATAGGTTGGAATGATCGGGCGCATCGGCGCCAATTTCACTTTGACTGTATTGTTGGTGAGGCTGTATTTTGTGATCGGCCGCTCGGGCGCCACGGTTGCAACGATGGGAGGTTGAAAATAATCGACGTCAGCGGCCGTGAGGGGGATGCCTGCGCATCCCACTAGCAAGAGCAAGGCCATCAGCCAAAGGTGCCTGACTTCACCGAAACGCAGCAGCACCACGCTATTGCGCGAGATACTGATTAAAAAACTGACCAATTTCGCCAAACGCCTCTTTGGTTTCGGGTGCGTTGATGTCGCGGTAATACTGAGCATGCGACTGACCTTCAAACACCTGAAGTGCCGAGGGTACGCCCGCGTTGCGCAGCTTTCTGTGAACGCGTACCGTGTTGCTTAATAAAAGATCACGGGTGCCCGACGTCAAAATCGTTGGAGGAAAGCCCGAAAAATCACCATACACCGGCGAGAGCATTGGATCTTTCAGATCGTGCCCGTTGGTGTAAAGCGCGGCACGTTTGTCGCAACTGACTCCGTACGCGACGAGTACGTTGTCTAGCATGGCATTTGTTTGAAATGTGTCACCTGCCCCCGTTAAGTCTGACATTGGTGTGCCAGGTGCAATCGCAGCGGGTAACGGTAAGTTGTCGCGCTTTGCGCGTAGTACCATCGCTAAGGTTAAGTTACCGCCAGCAGAAGAGCCGAAAATTGCCATCTTTTTAGGGTCATGCTGTTTTGCCATTGCTGTCCAGACTTTCATGGCGTCGTCGAGCGCTGCAGGGTAGGGGTGATCTGGCGGCATACGGTAATCGACCGAGATCACTTTAATGTGTTCAAGGCCTGCCATATAGATCGCTTCAACCGTACCCGATAAGCCCGGAGAGCTCACAAAGCATCCTCCGTGTACATGAACGAGGAGCCTGTTTTTATGTTGAGGCGAGATGACGGCAGGCGTGACGATGAAGGCCTTTACGCCATCGACGACTGTTGGCTCGACCTTGACTTGAAGCTTGTCTAGCAAAGCGGGTATGGCTTTTTCACTCGCTTGCGCCCCTGCCGCAACCTGTTCGCGCCACCCTTCTGCTGTGGTGGGGATGACATTCCAGGTCGCGGTGAACGGTGCAGCAATTTGCTTTTTCATTTCGGGGCTGACCGTGTCAGGCACCGGGATGGCTCTGGCAGGGACCTCGCGTGGGGCGAGCGTTTGCGCCATGGCGCAACCAAAGGGAAGTAAGGCGTACGTACTGATCACGATTAATTTTTTTAAGTTCATTTGTCTGCTCTGCTTTTTATTACTATTCGGTAAGTTTCGCACACCTTGAAGACCGGTCAGCTTAAAATCTAAAAAAGTTTTGACGTCTAATATTTACGGCAAATAATCCTAAATTATTCTAAATAAATCTTGGTTCATCAAATAATAAGCCTATAATTTTGGCAATTATTTTTGATGATCAGGTGCACAATTAATGCGTGTTTTGCACATCAATACAGAAAGTGGTTGGCGAGGTGGCGAATCGCAAACCTTGCTAACCATGCGTGGGTTGAGTGATCACGGTGTCTCGGTTGAGTTGTTTTCAACGTTTGGCACAGAGCTAACCGAAATTGCTCTTGCTGAAGGCTTTATGGTTCACTGGGCGGCGGCCTTTGTGCCGTTGTTTATCTGGTTGCTTTTCAACGCACGGCGTTTTGATATCTTGCACGCACATAATGCGCGGGGTGCGACCGCCCTTGCAGCGTATCGATGCTTGGGCTCGGTGCTGACGGTCTTTACCCGGCGCACTGACTACGGGTCGAGGTTTAAAGATTGGCTTAGGCGCTTGAAATGGCGGCGCTTGGATAAGATTGTTGCAATCAGTCAAGCCGCTGCCGCTGAACCGATTCGGTTAGGGTTGCAGCCTGCCATCATTAGAAGCGCGGTCCCAGCTACCGTTAGTAACCAGAGTCGGATTCATTTGCTGCGCACCCAATACGATTTAACCGGCAAAACGTTGATCGGTACGACCGCCGTTTTTACGACGGATAAAGATCCCTTAACGAGTATTCGTGTTGCGGCCGAAGTGTGCAAAATACGCCCTGACGTCGTGTTTTTGCACTGGGGTACAGGGGGCGAGCTCGAGAGCACCGCTAAAAACTATGCGGCTGAAGTGGGGCTCAGTGATCGATATTTATTTTTGGGCTTTGTTCCAAATCCTGAAGAGTTGTACGGCACGTTGTCGGCTTTTTTCTTAACCTCGCGTGCCGAGGCTCTAGGAACCTGCGTCTTAGACGCCATGGTTCAATCTATTCCCGTGGTGGCCTCTGACGTCGGCGGGCTGCGCGAAACTCTTGCCGAGCAACGCGGGCTCTTGGCACCCGCTCATGATCCCGCGGTCTTTGCACAGCATCTGCTGTGGATACTGTCGCACCCGCAAGAGTCGGCTCATATGGCCTCGCGTGCGTTGACGTACGTTCGTGCGACACACACTCTGGATGTGATGATCGAGAGCTACGCTGATCTGTATCGAAGTTTAGCCAGTCATTAACGTGGCGCTTGGTTGCTTGTCGAGATGCCCAAATCTAATGCCTGAGCGCCATTTAACCAAAGCATGCTTGGCGTCATATTGCCAACGTCCGTTTGATATATCCAATTAAATGCTTTGGTCGGCAGCATTTCTTTTAGATACGGCACAATGCCCTTTTGATACCAATCCTCTGCGGCACGAAAGTCACCGTTAACATTAGGGTGATGGTATCCAAGGCCAAATTGTTGTTTTGGATTTTTTCCAGTTTGTATGTAGTTGGCATGCGAGTAGATGCGCTGCACCCCTCCAGCAAAGACCCGATTGCAGGCGCTGGCACATTTATCTTGCCGCGCGTCGGTCCAAGTAGTCATCTTATTGGCGCGAAGATAGCGTCCGATCTCAACGGCATCCGCACCGTTGCCTCCGCCAGAATTTAACCTAATCAACGAGATGCCTTTTCCGGCGTCCGACATATATTGAATAAATTTTTTGCCATCGCCGGGGCAAAGATGACCTTGCAAATAAATGTAGTTGTCTATCTTTGAAAGTTGAATAGGCTGGCTGCAGGGGTTGCCATAAGCGGTCTGGCAGCCAAGCAATAACAACGCAAAAATGAAAATCGACCTCATATGACCCCTGTGATAGTGAGATTGACCCAAGTATGATTGAGGTACTCTCGAGATTAGATTGCTGTGACTTCAGTAGGCGGTTGACATACCGCCACTCCGGTAATCATAAGAGATAAAAACTTCACTTTCACAAGGATTCATTATGCAAGCAAAAATCGCTCAGAAAGCACCATACGCAGTTGAAGTTGTTGCAGAGCAAAGCTATTACTGGTGCGCCTGTGGTCAAAGCAAAAAACAACCCTTCTGCGACGGTAGCCACTTAGGCAGCAGCTTGACTCCAACCAAGTATGACGCGACTGAAACCAAAACGGTTTATTTCTGTGGCTGTAAGCAATCAAAGAATGGTGTTCTGTGTGATGGCAGCCATAACGCACTTTGATATTACCTTAAAGACAAAACAGCGGGCGCTTTAGTGTGTGAACCCATGTGCGTTTGCCTAAGCAAGATAGTTGGGTAGCGTAACGAGCAGATCGATCGCATCAACGCTGTCGTAATTTAAATTGCCGACCTTGCGGTGATGATTCTGTTATCACCTGAGACAAGTTGCTCGTATGGGGCGGAGTCGGCTTGTCGAGGGTGCCTTTAACGTGAATAAAGAGCTTGAATTAAATCTGTACCGCTTACTGTCTGAGATCACCCAAAAACGTGATGAGGCGGTTGCTGCAAACTTGGCAAAGTCACGTTTTTTAGCCTCTGTAAGCCATGATTTGAGTCAACCGATGCAGGCGCTGACTTTGAACTTGAATACTTTACAAAAGTTGCTCGTACGTAAAGCGGATGGCTCGGATACACAGCGCCTCATAGAGGACAATCTGGCTAGTTTGCAGCACAGTGTTCAATATCTCAATTCTATGTTTGAGGCCTTAGTCAATCTTTCACGACTCGATGGGAGTGTGCTGACCATCGCTAACGAGTATCAAGAGATCGATACGTTATTTAAAAATTTGGAATATGAGTATTTAAAAATTGCACAAGAAGAGCATCTGAAGTTCGAGCTGTCTGTCCCTCAGAACTTTAATCAGTATCAGGTCAAGACAGATATCCATTTATTAGAGCGTCTGCTCAGAAATCTGATTACAAATGCGATTCGCTACACACCTAAAGGAGGGATCCGTTTAGCTGCACGCTTGGCGGGCGACTCGCTTGATATTCGAGTGGTAGACACAGGCTGGGGTGTTCCTGTGGAGATGCGAGCTAGGATTTTTGAAGAATTTTTTCAGATCCGCAGCCCGCTCGTACGTGAAAAAAATGTTGGAATGGGGTTGGGGCTATTCATTGCAAAAAGATTATGTACCTTGTTGGATAGTTCGCTTCGGTTGAGCACGCATTCTGGTCTTGGTTCAACGTTTTATTTCAGATTACCGATGAAAGTAGTTACTTCGAGACGCCGGCTTAGACGTCCTCTATAAGCCGATTTCGGATGACGCTTTGCTCTTGGGTACTAGCCAACTGTCACTCATTTAGATGCATTATTAGTTGTCTATCTAAATCCTAACTTCTGCGCGGCCAACAATGCTTGGGTGCGGTTAACTACATCAAGCTCGCGAAAGATAGCGCTGACATGCGCTTTTGCAGTGGCCTCAATAATATTGAGTTCTCGCGCAATATCTCGGTTAGATTTTCCTTGAAAAATGAGTAAAAGAACCTCTATCTGACGAGGGGTTAGCCGAATCGGCTTTAAGTTGGCGATGTTCTGATTACCTTCGCTGGAAACGAGTTCAGGATGCGCTAGCTTGTTCCGTAAAAGTCGTCCTAGAAACTCGATCAACCTGTCGGGAGGCGTCGATTTACTGATAAACGCAACAGCCCCCGAGCCGATACAGGCTGAAACTTGTAATTTGTCGTCTGTTGCTGAAATGACTACTAGGTTGCTGCGGGGGGCAGCTTCAGCAAAGGCGCGTACCGCCGAAAGGCCAGAAAGTCCGGGCAATGATAGATCGAGCAGAATCGTCCAGTCTGCTAATAATTTTTTGTTTGTTCTCCCCACTAAAGCCAAGGCCTCTTCCGCGGCGGATATGCTTTGTAAATCTACGTCAGGAAAGCTCACCTTAATCAGATTGCCGAGCGCTTGGCGATAGAGCGGATGATCTTCAACAATCAGTACGGTTTGTTTATTCATGGAACATATTCCAAGGTTTAGTAGGCGAATTGTTGTAAAGGTGACATTACTTGTGTGTGACACCGATTTAGCTGTGGAGGGCCTCACAGGGATGCAGTTTTTTGAAAAAACGCCAACTGGGTATTAGTAGAAAATAGAATCTTATATGCATCTTCGCTTGTGATGATTATATTGTCGTCATGGCTTTTGCCTAGTCGACAAGATGCGGGACAAAAGAAAAAAAACCAAATACCAGATAGGCAGCCGCATCATCGATCTTGGCTGTTGAGGGCGTGATTGTTAAGAAAAATAGTATTCAAAGTGATAGGTAATGCGGCTAGAATGAACGGTAACAGCTAGCCTATCGTGGAAATAAATCGTGATTAATCGTACCTTCATTTACGCGTCGGCAATTTTAGTCATAGGGATGAACAACTCGTTTGCCGCAAGTTTTGATTGTGCAAAAGCACAGCGACCCCTAGAAAAGTTCATTTGTAGTAACCCTCAACTCAATAGCGCAGATGAGCAGATGGGTAGCGTGTTTAAAGAGGTGAATGCATCTTTTCCGCTAAAAGGGTTTGCCTTGCTCACACAACGGCGTTTTATTGCAGAGTATCCCACCTGTATGCTTGATGGAAGAGGTAAGACTGTCGCAACACCTGCAACGGCAAATGCCTGCTTGCAAATGGTGCAGTCACGTATCAATGAACTGCGCCAATATGGTCAGTCAAAGGTGTATTCAAATGCCAAGGGTAAGTTTACCCAGGATGATTTGGCAATTTTGGTCAGCAGCATTGGCGCCAAAAGTCAGATCAAGTTTTGGGGAAACTGGATGCCCGACGCGTATCAGCCTGCTCCATTTCCTGAAGGTCGTTTATGTGACTTTGAAGCAGAGTTAATCCCAACTAAAGGTGGCTTCAAAACCGACCAAACGGATGATGTGATTATCTCGCTGAGTGAGACGGCTGTTCAGTTAAGTGGCTTTATATCCTGTTCGCCCAGAACTGGGATTGCTGATGGTTCTTACAAAAGAATCAAGTGAATAGTGCGTTGGTAGCGCGCTGGGCATCGCGCCTGCCGTTCTACTACGGTTGGGTGTTGATTGGTATCGCTTTCATTACCATCGCGATCGGGATTAGCGCCCGTACGTCGTTTTCACTATTACTCCCACCCCTGATCGACGAGTTTCACTGGTCGCGCGGCTTAGCCTCGGGGTCTTTTGCGTTTGGATTTTTAGTTTCAGCGGTGATTAGCCCCATCGTCGGGCAAGTAATGGACCGCTACGGGCCTCGTTTCTTGTTGCTCGCTGGCGCTTGCTTCACCGCGCTGGGTTTGTTACTTGCCACCATGATGCAAGAACCTTGGCAGCTTTATGCCACGCTAGGGTTCTTGGTGGGAGGCGGTACAAATCTCATGGGATTTAGTGTTCATTCGACCTTTTTGCCTAACTGGTTTGTGCGTCGTCGCGGCATGGCCCTTGGTATCGCGTTTTCAGGCGCAGGGGTGGGGGCATTGGTAATCTTGCCTTGGTTGCAAGAGATTATCCTTCGCGCTGGCTGGCGTGCTTCGTGTTTAGCGCTTGGGGCAGTCGTATTGTTTGTGCTTGTACCGCTTAGTTTTTTTGTCTGGCGCCGTCCCGAAGATTTGGGGCTTGAGCCTGACGGGCAGCGCGCTCAGACTGCGGCCGAAATCAGTGCAAGCGTGTCAAATGTTGTCGACCCTGTGTGGGTCAACATCGAATGGACGATTACAAAGGCGCTGCGAACCCCGCGGTTTTGGTGCATCATTTTTGGCTATTTTTGCGCGCTCTTTGCTTGGTATGCGGTGCAAGTGCATCAAACAAAATATCTCGTAGAAGTTGGCTTTAGCCCCGCAACGTCAGCTTGGGCACTGGCACTTGTAAGCACCGTCGGTATGTTTGGTCAAATCGGTATGGGCGCATTATCTGATCGAATTGGTCGCGAGTGGGCCTGGGGCGCAAGTTGTTTAGGTTCAGCGATTTCGTGCGCAGCTTTGCTTGCGCTTGAGGGTACGCCCACATTG
Source organism: uncultured Alcaligenaceae bacterium (assembly GCA_937952975.1). Taxonomy (GTDB): domain Bacteria; phylum Pseudomonadota; class Gammaproteobacteria; order Burkholderiales; family Burkholderiaceae_B; genus Zwartia. Next base: position 51,353 of record CALFXX010000073.1, on the reverse strand, counting down.
TGGTTGCTGTATGTGATGGTGCTGTCACAGGGTATGTTGGGCTACGGCATGACGTCGCTCATGGGGCCCATCGTGATGGAGATTTTTCAAGGCAAAGCGTTCGGCTCAATCTTCGGGGTCGTCACAATCGCCGTGATGGCCGGAGGCGCGGTGGGCCCTTGGGTGACGGGTGTGATTTACGACGAAACAGGCAGCTATCGCGTCGCTTTCGCGCTTTCGCTTGCGTGTTGCTTGCTATCGAGCATCGCGATCTGGATCGCTGCGCCGCGCAAGGTGCGGGCGGTGCAGGGAAGGATTAAGCTTTGACATACCACTCACCCACATATCTATCGCCAGTTGGGTAATTCTTCGTACCCACACACCGACTCCAAGATTTATGTTGGCACCCTGACAGGTTGGTAAGTTACTTGAGTAGGTTTGTACTTGTTGTTGCGGTGTTTGAGTATTAGCCGTTGTGTCGGCAGTCATCAAGTCAGCAGTTTTTCGTCAACTAAGTATGACGCGCTTGAGCTAATCGGTGCTTGAGTAACTCAGTAACCTTCTAGCACTCTCTGCGCCGGTCACCGGAAGCCCCTGCGGGTCGAGTAAACCAAGTTGCACTAGGACGCTGGCTTGATCCCAATAAATGTGCTCGTGGGTCAGCTTTAAGTTTTCGATTCCGGCAACAACAACAAAGGCGATTTCGATTTTTTTATTGGTTGGTGCGATCTCGGGGATCATCCACTCGATTTCTGCGGTGTGTGTAAACGAAATCACGAGCTCTTGAACCACTCTTGTGCGCCCAACGGTCACCGAAACGGTCTCGAACTTCACATCAGGCGGAAAGAATTTGCCGACAAGATGGTTCGAATAGAATTGTTTGACCCCCTCGTAACCGTCGCCACCAATCATATTGGGAACATTCAAAAGATGCGGATTGGCAGACATGGTTGACATCGTGGTGTCCATGTCGCCTTGCATTTCTGCGGCAATGTGCTGCTCAAGCACGTTTAGCATGTCTTGCTCGGCCACTGAATAAGCCATACGTTAATGCTCCAGGCACGTCATTGGTCTTGTAGCATTACCGCACAAATTTTGGCTTAACAGAGAATAAGATCGCGCCTAGTTAGGGTGTGGCGTACAGTTTGCTAAATTAAAATGCCCTTTGCGCGTTCAGCCGTGCGGGTTTCCGATCGCGATCGGGATTTCCGCCCTGCGTAAGCTGCGGTTGGTGCAAGGGAGGATTGGATTTAAAAAAATCTTATGATATTTTCTTGACGATCCAATAGCTAAAGCCAGATAAGGCGGCCGTTACAAAACTCCCCCAAGCGATATCAATGAAAGCCAATCCTGTTGGAAAGTTGCGTACGACTGCCAGGTTGGTCAGATCGTAGGTCATGTAACAGAAAAAGCCGAATAGCGCGCCATACAAGACCGCGTCAACCCCCGACTGTTTGTTGAGTGCAGGCACTATCACGAAAATACAGACACCGAGCGCGTACAACAGGTAAAAAGCGGCGCCCGCCGCGAGTTTGGGTTCGCTAGCCATCAGATCACCCATCTGACTTTGATACAGTGTTTTTGCGATCCCTAAAAGCCAAATCATGTCCACGACGACGAGGGAGATTAAAAACGTAAAGTAGATGCCAAGATACCTGAGCATATTGATTCCTTGGTCTTATCGAACAACAAATGTGAGTGCAGACTTGTGCGGCAACACTAAAGTCAAACTAGATGATTTGTAGCTGATTCTTCCATAGTCCGGTTGCTAATCGCATTTTGTAAGAGACCTAGCGACATACTACTCAGATTCAAAGCTTGCCGTCGTACGGTTTCGCACAGACAGGAGAAGCCCCGCATTCAAATACTATAGGTCTTCAAGTTTCACCTTCACCGTTTTTCCGCCTCGGCGAGATTTCACAACATTGATTAATGACGCGTCATCAAGCTTTTCTAACAAAGTTTCACTCAACTTTGCGGAAAGGAAATAGGTAGTTGGTCGCTTACTATTGAGTTTAGGTGCGATAGAAGGCTTCATTTTGATCTGCGGTGCAATGATGGATCGAGGGATGATGTGTACCAGCCTCTTGTCATGAGCAAAAATAGCAAAACGTTGGGTCTTGGCTCAGACCTTGGCAATCATCTCTTTAATAATTTTGTCGCCCTTCATGTAAATAAGGGGCGTGCCCGTCTCTTGTGACACTTTTCGAGCTAATTTTCGGGCGCGTTTTAGCGCTCGAATAACCACCCGAACGTGTTCAGGATACTCAGGGGTAAATTTGGACATTATTGCTGTGACGTTACTTTTTGATGGGATCGGATTGCTCTGAAGATTTGATTAATTCAGGCAACTGCAATAGCAATGTGGGTAATGCCGTTTGTACAGTGTCCCAAACGACCTCCAAGTTGATATCGAAGTATCCATGTGCTATTCGGTTTCGCATACCTCTCATACTTCGCCAAGAGATCTCACTGTTTTTTGCAGCGAACTCCGGAAACTGATCCATTACTTTGGTGGCGGCTTCTCCGATGACGATCAGGCTCATCACAACAGCGCTTTGAGTGCGTTTATCATCATGAAAATCTGCTTGATTGAGTCCTTCAACAAAGCTGCACGCATCAGAGGCAGCAACTTGCATGTGACCGAGGTAGTCCGTAAGGCACGGACCCTTCATACAGGGATAGCTTCTTGCAAAACTTGTTGCCGAAATTTAATTGGCAGATCCTGAGGCGTTAGTAAATCAACGGGTACGCCCAATAATTCTTCTAACTCGATCTGAAGGCCGCCAAGATCGAATAATGTGGCGCCTGGTAATGCGTCAACAAGAATGTCGATGTCGCTACCGTCATGATCTAGTCCATGCAAAACGGAACCGAATACGCGTGGGTTGGTCGCACGATAGCGACCCGTGGCCTCGCGGATAGCAATACGTTTTAACTCAAGCGCGACAGAAGGTTTCATGTTTTTCAGCGAGTCAATACTCACGATAGTATAAATTGAGCTCATTCAAAGCTCTATTTAATTTACAAGTTGTTACGCAGGCATACGCCATGGCGTAAAGCGCAGCACAAAAAATGGCCATTTTTTGACTGTGCACGTAATTAATTGAATGTTACCTTGAGAATCAAGGATTTAGATGGTGCCCGGGGCCGGAATCGAACCGGCACGCCTTGCGGCGGGGGATTTTGAGTCCCCTGCGTCTACCAATTTCACCACCCGGGCTTTGGGGGATCGCGCGCGAGGCGCTTTGGAACGAAGACGTGCATTATACGTTGTAATAAAAATTTTGCGCGCGAGGGGGTGTTCAGGACTATCAACTCTTGTCTTGAGGCTTGACCAGGGCCCAGTTTGCCCCGCTCTACTTGTTAAGATTCATCGCAAACCATCAAAGCCACTACTTACGGTCACACCATGCCAAGCCTTGATCTACAACTTGCCCGTCATGCCTCAGCGCTGACCTTTGACTCGTTAACGCCTCAGGCGATTGAGCGCGCAAAAATCTTTTTGTTAGATACGTTAGGCGTCGGCGTCGCCGGTGGCAGTACGCCTGAAATCCAGCCTTTGCTCAAGGCCGTTCGTAGCTGGGGTGAGGGTGCAGAGGTGTCGGTCTGGGGCACCGACCTGAGGCTGCCGAGGGGGCAGGCTGTGCTCGTCAATGCCTATCAAATCCACTGCCAAGAATATGACTGCCTGCACGAGGGCGCGGTGCTGCACGCGATGGCGACCCTGCTGCCGGTGCTGTTAGCCGAGGCGCAGGTACGAGGTGGCGTCACCGGAAAACAGCTTCTGACCGCCCTGGCCGCAGGTGTTGATATTGCGTGCACCATCGGCCTAGCTTCAAACCTGGGGTTGCGGTTTTTTCGGCCGGCAACCTCGGGGGGCTTTGGTGCGGTGGCGGGCCTGGCCAATTTGCGCGGCTTTGATGCGGACACCACGCTTGCCGCGTTTGGACATCAACTCGCACAGGTCAGCGGCACGATGCAGGCGCACACCGAGGGTAGTGTGGTGCTGCCCCTGCAGATTGGGTTAAACGCGCGTGCGGCGATGCAGTCCTGTGACTTGGCGCAGACGGGCTTTCCGAGCTTACAGACGCCCTTAACAGGCAAGTTTGGCTATCTCACGATGTTTGAAACAGACTGGGATCTTGAAAGAGCCATGGTTGGCCTGGCTGAGCAGCCAAAAATTGCAGCACTGAGCCACAAACCCTACCCAAGCGGACGGGCTACTCATGGCGGCATCGAGGGGTTAACTGTTCTGCGTGAGCAGGCCAAGTTTTCAATGCAAGACGTTGCTGAGATCACGGTCATTGGGCCACCCTTGATCAATCACTTGGTGAACCGCCCACCCGTGCAACACCCGACGCCAAACTATGCTCGGTTGTGCATGCCTTTTGTGTTGGCCAAGGTGTTGCAGCATGGGGTCTTGGACGCCATGCATTTCAGGGGTAATGCTTTGTTTGACGCGCAAACCTATGCGTTGGCCTGCAAAGTCACCATGCAGGTCGACGACAACCCAAACCCAAATGCCCTAGGCCCGCAGCTCGTGTGCGTGCGTTTGGTTGATGGCAGGGTGCTTGAGCACCACATCGATGCCATGTTGGCTAGCCCCGCACGGCCCCTCAGCGAGCAGGCGCGCACCACAAAGTTTGATCGCTGTTGGCAACTGGCCGCGCAGCCGATGGGCTCTTCCGAGCGGCTAAAAGAGGTGGTGACTAGGCTCGATAGCTGCCCCGATATTGAAGATTTAGTCAGTGAGCTAGCAGCTCAGTCTTGAGGCCTTTGCCTTAAAGCACTAAGCCCACTTTGGTGTTTAGGACGGCTGACTCGTGCGCCCTTGAAATTCGCCATTTACCCCCCAAATACCCTGCAGAAGTTCAGACCTGTATGAATCTGGTCTGAGTACACCCTGTGGATAACTTTTCGGTGAGCATGATGAATCAAGCAACTCCAGCGGCAGACGCCGCTCAAACAATGGGTTTTCAGGCTGAAGTTAAGCAGCTGATGCACCTGATGATCCATTCGCTTTACAGTAATAAAGAGATTTTTTTGCGTGAATTGGTCTCTAACGCTTCAGACGCGTGCGACAAGCTGCGGTTTGAGGCGATTGATCAGCCTGCACTGCTCGAAGGCTTTGGTGACCTGCACGTGCGGGTTGATTTTGACAAGGCTGCTCGCACGATTACGATTTCAGATAATGGCGTGGGTATGTCGCGTGACGAGGCGGTGGCCAACCTTGGCACGATCGCACGCTCGGGTACGCGCGAGTTCTTTTCTAAATTGACTGGTGATAACAAAAAAGACGCACAATTGATTGGTCAATTTGGCGTCGGTTTTTATTCGTCGTTTATCGTCGCTGAAAAAGTGACGGTTCGCAGCCGCCGCGCAGGTGCCTCCGCCGACCAAGGCGTGATGTGGGAGTCAGACGGCCAAGGCGAGTTTACGATCGCAGCAATCGAGCGCGCTGAACGCGGCACTGAAGTCACCTTGCACTTGCGTGCCGATGAAGACGAGTTTTTGAATGGCTACAAGTTGCGCGAAGTATTGCGTCGCTATTCAGACCACATCTCGTTGCCCGTTGAAATGCTCAAAGAAGAGTGGGATAAGGATAAGTCTGAGCAAGTCAAAACGACTGAGTGGGAAGCCGTTAATCAGGCGAATGCGTTATGGACACGCAGTAAATCTGACGTGACGGATGAGCAATATCGCGAGTTTTACAAGCATGTATCGCATGACTTTGATGATCCGCTTGCCTGGACGCACAACCGCGTTGAAGGTCGCAGCGAATACACGCAATTGTTGTTTATTCCCAAGCACGCGCCGTTTGATATGTGGGATCGCGACGCGCGTCGTGGCGTCAAGCTCTACGTCAAGCGTGTTTTCATCATGGACGATGCCGAGCAAATGCTCCCCTCATACCTGCGCTTTGTGCGTGGGGTGATTGATTCGGCTGATTTGCCACTGAACGTCTCGCGTGAGCTGCTGCAAGAAAGCCGTGATGTGAAAGCGATTCGTGAAGGCTCAACCAAGCGTATCTTGAGCATGCTTGAGGATTTGGCTGAAAACAAAAAAGAAGACTACGCAACCTTCTGGGCCGAGTTTGGTCAGGTACTAAAAGAAGGCACGGGCGAAGACTCTGGCAACATCGAGCGTATTGCCAAGCTGTTGCGTTTTGCTTCAACGAAGCAAGGTACTGACGCGCAAACTGTCACGTTGGCCGATTACGTTGCTGGCATGAAAGACGGTCAAGACAAAATTTATTACGTTACGGCCGATAGCTATACCGCTGGTAGCAACAGCCCGCACATCGAGATCTTCCGCAAGAAAGGTATCGACGTGTTGGTGATGTGGGATCGCGTTGACGAATGGATGTTGTCGCACCTGCGTGAGTTTGATGGTAAGCAGTTCGTGTCAGTGGCCAAAGGTGGGCTTGATCTTGAAGCGTTGGCCGATGATGAAGAAAAGAAACATCAAACCGAAGTGGCTGAACAGTTCAAGCCGCTGGTTGAGCGTTTGCAAGAGTCCTTAAAAGATCGCGTCAAAGAAGTGCGCGTCACCTTACGGTTAGTCGATTCGCCTTCGTGCGTGGTCGTGGGACAAAACGATTTGAGTCCTCACCTGCAGCGTATGCTTAAAGCGGCAGGCCAGGCTGCTCCAAACGTGTTGCCTGTACTTGAGATTAATCCTGAGCATGCCTTGGTGGCGCGAGTGCAAGCGGCTTCTGACGAAACATTTAACGACTGGGCAACGTTGTTGTTTGAACAGGCGCTATTGGCAGACGGCTCGCAGCTACCTGATCCAACTGCTTTTGTGAAGCGTGTGAATCAGTTGTTGCTGGCCTAAGGGTGGCTCAGGGGCTTAGCCAATAGCTCTTGTAGTTGCTGCGATGAGTCATCACTAGCCGCGCTGGGTCGCGGCTAGTTTCATGTTGAGCGCCCTTTGTCGCACTTTAGCCCCTATGAGCTGTTGGCCATAGCGCTAACGCACTAAAGCGTGACCAGTCAAAGAATGGTCCTGGGTCTGTTTTGCGTCCAGGGGCAATATCTGAGTGCCCTGTTGCAGCGGTTAACGGGTAGCGCTCGCGCAAACACTGCGTGAGCCTCGCGAGGCGCTCGTATTGCACGTCTTCAAACGCTACGTCATCGGTGCCTTCGAGCTCGATACCAATTGAAAAATCATTGCATTGCTCGCGCCCGTCGAACGATGAAACGCCTGCATGCCAAGCACGATCAGCACACGATACAAACTGTGTAATTTGCCCGGTACGATCAATCACAAAATGGGCCGAAACTTTAAGCCCCTCAACGTTGCTAAACCAAGGGTCGGCGCTGAGGTCAAGCTGGTTTAAAAATAAGTCGGCAATGTAAGGCGTGCCAAACTGACCTGGTGGCAAAGTGATGTTGTGAATGACGAGCAACGACACGGTACTGCCTGCAGGCCGCTCGTTAAAGTTTGGCGAGGGCCGTAGCGCCACGTTTGCGTTTGGTACAAGCCAACCCTGAGCGTCAAGAATGAACAACGTTGAACCTTTAGGCATCGGTGGGGGTGCGCTGTTGGCTTAGTCTCTGTTGCGCACACCAAGTTGAGCGTGTGCCGGGCTGCACCAGGTATTTTGATTGATCAGTGAAGCCTCTGAGCGAGGTAAGTGCACACCACAGTGCGCGCAGCGCACCATTGTCTCAGAGCTTGCCGAGGCTTGACTTTGTTTGGAGGGCGCTTGCGGGGGCGGGCGACGCTTTTTGGCTGCCTGGATGGCCAAGAGGCGCGTGATAAAAATACTGCCAATAAAGATTGCGAGCCAAAAAAGAGCTTTACCCATTAGTTTCTCTGCAAAATGACTTCAACAACAAAACGGCTACCGGTGTACGAGAGCACGATGAAGGCAAAGCCAAGCAGGGTGTATCGCAACGCAATCCGCCCGCGCCAGCCACGTGTATAGCGTCCGATTAATAAAATCCCGAACGTGAGCCACGACAACAGGGTGAAGATGGTTTTGTGATCAAACGGTAGCCATTTGCCGGTAGCCGCTACCGAAATTAAAGAACCCGAAAGCACAGCGAAGCTGAGTAAAGCGAAGGCGACCCAGATCACCCGAAAGAGCACCTGTTCTTGAGCAAGTAAAGGCGGCTGTGCGTCTAATATACGGCCGAGTACGACGCTTAAGCCTTTATTTTCGCGCGCCGCTGCCAGCGGAAAATGCAGTCGGCGGTCGATGGCCGACATCAAGATCGCTTGCAGCGCCGCGATCGTGACCAATCCGTACGCTGAAAGCGCTATCAGCAAGTGAATACGCAGGGCGGGATCGACCGCGTGGGCGACTAGCTGCTCTTTTGGAAACAAGGCCACCAGCAGGCAGCTAAGAGCACCCGCCGGTAATAGCAGGAGTTGAAGGCCATCGATTCGGATAATTAAGCTTTCAAGCCAAAAAACGATCATGCCCAGCCAAACCGCTGTTGATAACGCTAGCGCCCAACTCAGTTGCAGGCGCTGATCCAGCACAATCGACCGATGCAACGCGTAGCCATGCAGCACGATCGCTGCAAGCAGAGCGATTCGTGCCAACTGTCCGACCTGCATGGTCGGCTGGCTGGCTGCAAAACGTCGCCAAAGCACAAGGGCCAGTAGTAAATAGGCCAAAGCGGCGAGCGAGTGAAATACAATGGGGGCAGACATGTGTCTAGTGTAAATCGAAACGGTTGCCATGCTTGAAAATCTAACCCAACGACTATCCCGAGTCGTCAAGACTATTCGGGGCGAAGCCCGTCTGACCGAAGCCAACACGCAAGAGATGTTGCGCGAGGTACGTTTAGCCCTGCTCGAGGCCGACGTCTCGTTGCCAGTCGTGCGCGAGTTTGTGGCAAATGTTAAAGAAAAGGCCTTGGGCGCCGAGGTCGTTGGTAGCCTGTCACCAGGCCAGGCCTTAGTCGGTGTGGTGCACCGTGAGTTGACGGCACTGATGGGGGGCGACCTTGGGCCTGACTCCAGCGAATTGTCTTTGGCGATGCAACCGCCGGCAATCATTTTGATGGCCGGCTTGCAGGGCGCAGGTAAAACGACGACCACCGGTAAATTAGCGCGCTGGCTGACCGAAGGCGGTCACGTTGCGCATGGTCGCAAAACGGGCAAGAAAAAAGTTGCAGTGGTGAGTGCTGACGTTTATCGCCCGGCTGCAATTGAACAGCTAAAAACAGTCGCAGGCCAAGTGGGTGTTGAATGGATTGCCTCTGACGCGACTCAAAAGCCTGTCGATATTGCACGCTCGGCGCTTGATTACGCCAAACGCCATCACTTTGACGTGCTGATTGTCGATACGGCCGGCCGTTTAGGTATCGACGAAGAGATGATGCGCGAAATTCGTCTTTTACACGACGTGCTCAATCCGATCGAAACGCTTTTTGTCGTTGACGCCATGCAGGGTCAAGACGCCGTGAATACGGCGCGTGCTTTTGCTGACGCCCTACCGTTAACTGGCGTTGTACTAACCAAGCTTGACGGTGATGCGCGCGGTGGCGCAGCTTTATCGGTGCGTCACGTCACAGGTAAGCCTTTAAAGTTTGTGGGGGTCTCTGAAAAACTTGATGGTCTTGAGCCGTTTCACCCTGAGCGTATGGCCCAGCGGGTATTGGGCATGGGCGATATTTTGTCGCTCGTTGAGCAGGCTCAGCAAAATATTGATGTCGCCGAGGCCAACAAGCTTGCGGCAAAAATTAAGTCGGGCGATAAGTTTGATTTAAACGACTTTAAAGATCAGCTGGCTCAGGTTAAAAAAATGGGGGACATGAGTTCAATGCTTGAAAAACTGCCTGCTCAGTTTGCGCAAGCAGCGGGCCAGTTGCAAAGCGGTCAGGCCGAAAAGCAAATGCGCCGCACCGAGGGCATCATCAACTCGATGACGCCTCTTGAGCGTAGCAAGCCAGAGCTTCTCAAAGCGTCGCGCAAGCGTCGCATCGCGGCGGGGGCCGGCGTGCCCGTGCAAGAGGTCAACCGTATGCTTAATCAGTTTGAGCAAATGCAGGGCATGATGAAGCAGATGAAAAAGGGCGGGATGGCCAAGATGATGCGCGCCATGGGTGGCATGAAAAACCTAGGTAAGCTTGGCGGTTTTGGGCGCTAACGTTTTTTAAAAATCACATCCCAAACACCGTGGCCTAAACGTAAGCCGCGGTTTTCAAATTTGGTAAGTGGCCTGAACTCAGGCCGTGGTGCAAAGCTCTCGCAGGTGTTTTGCAGACTTGTTTCGGCCGACAGTACCGCCAGCATTTGCTCGGCGTAGTGTTCCCAGTCAGTTGCGCAATGAATATATGCGCCTGGTGCCATTCGACTCGCCAATAACTCAACTAACGGCGGTTGGATTAAACGCCGTTTATGGTGGCGAGTTTTGGGCCAGGGATCCGGAAAATAAATATGTACGCCCGCCAGGCTTTGCGGGGCGAGCATGTCGCGCAAGACCTCAACGGCATCGTGTTGAATAATACGAATATTGTTGAGATTGGATGCCTCAATGCGCTTGAGTAGAGCGCCAACACCAGCGTTAAAGACTTCGACACCTAAAAAATTATCGTCAGGCCGCGCAAGCGCTATTTTTTCGGTGGTTTCACCCATGCCGAAGCCGATTTCAAGAATCGTGGGGGCCTCGCGTTCAAAGGTCTCAGTCAGGCTCAACAGACTAGGGCGATAGGCCAACGACCACTTGGTTAAAAAGGCGTCGATTGCCTCTTGTTGACCTTGCGTAATATGGCTGCGTCGATTTACAAAACTACGAATATGGGTTGGGTGCATGCTTAGCCTCCGCCCACGGCGACGACGATTTCGAGGCGATCGGCAGCAGCGATCATGACTTGAGCGTACGTGCTTTTTGGCACGATCTCGCCATTGCGTTCAACGGCGATCCGTTTGCCGGTAAAACCAAGCTCGGCAACAAGTGCGGCGACAGAGAGGGGGCCGGCTAATTTCTTTGCCTGACCATTGAGTACGATTTCCATGCCGAGCATTGTAGTGGCTGCCGCCCCAGTCTGTCAGACGGTTTAGCGATGATCTCGTATAATTCGCTTCGACTGAGCGCCAGAGCGGGTGTAGTTCAATGGCAGAACGGCGGCTTCCCAAGCCTCAGGCGTGGGTTCGATTCCCATCACCCGCTCCAGTCTGAATGAATGTGTGCGGATATGCCGTTGCGACCCAATCCGCCTAGCCTTTCGTCATGTCAATGAATCCTCATGCCTGGCTGGGCACCTGACGACGGATCGAGCACATAGATACCGCTGTCGACTTTGTCGTCAAAATGGCTGGCTGCTAGCACCATGCCCTCAGACACCCCAAACTTCATCTTGCGTGGTGCTAGGTTGGCAACAACGACCGTGAGACGGCCAATCAGTTGCTCGGGTGTGTAGGCAGACTTGATCCCAGAAAACACATTGCGCAGTCGGCCTTCGCCTACATCGAGTGTCAGTCTTAATAGCTTGGTCGAGCCCTCGACTTGCTCACAATTGATGATGCGCGCGACGCGCAAGTCTATTTTGACGAAGTCATCAATTGTGATGGTGGGGGCAAGCGGCTCGCCACCTGGGGCGACAGCTGCGTGATTGGAAACCTCTGCAAGATTGCCGGCCGCTGCTTGTGCTGGGATCTCAAAGAGCTCATCGAGCATGGTCGGTTCAACCCGTTGCATCAGATGCTTGAAGGGATTGATTTGGGTTGGCAATACGCCTGCATCGGCCCAGACAAAATGACTGGTTTGGCCAAACAGTTCAGTGGCAACACGTTGCGACAACGCGGGCAAAATCGGTGCCAACATCACAGAGAGTGCTTTGAAACCCGCTAGCGCCGACGAACAGATGTGTTGTAGTGCCGCGCGCTGCGAGGGCTCGGCAGACGCCAAGGTTTTTGCGATCAACCAAGGTTGGGCCGCGTCAAAGGCTTGGTTGATTTGATCAGCATGCGCCATGATTTCGCGAATGGCGCGCCCATATTCGCGCGCCTCAAGATCAGCGCGAATGCGGTCTGCAGCTTGTGCCCAGTTGCTGCCCAATAAGGCAGCATCGTCAGGGTAGGCAAGCTGCCCTTCAAAATATTTGCTAATGAAGTTGGCTGCGCGACTTGCAATGTTGATGTACTTGCCCACCAAATCGCTATTGACACGAGCAATGAAATCATCAGGATTAAAGTCAATGTCTTCAACACGGGCATTGAGCTTAGCGGCGATGTAATAGCGCATCCATTCGGCATTCATGCCGAGTTCAAGGTAGCGCAAAGGCGAGATCCCCGTGCCACGGCTTTTTGACATTTTTTCGCCGCTGACCGTAATAAATCCATGCACATTGATTTGGTCGGGTGTTTTACGGCCTGAAAACTGTAGCGTCGCGGGCCAAAACAGAGCGTGAAAATACACAATGTCTTTGCCGATAAAGTGCACCTGTTCGGTCGTCCCGTTGGGATCCAGCAGTGCCTCAAAGTCGATGCCAATTTTGGTGCAATACGATTTCAGTGAGGCAAGATATCCAACGGGGGCATCAAGCCACACATAAAAATATTTGCCCGGTGCATCAGGAATCTCAATTCCAAAATAGGGTGCATCGCGCGAAATATCCCAATCGCCCAAGTTGGCTTTTTCGTCGCCGTTGCCCAGCCATTCGCGCGTTTTAGCCAAGATTTCAGCTTGCAAATGCTTATTACCCTGAGCGTTGCTGCCGGTCGTCCATTTTTGTAAAAACTCGATACAACGCGGGTCAGATAACTGAAAGAAAAAATGCTCGGAGGTTTTGAGTACAGGTCGTGCTTTGGTGAGCGTTGAGTAGGGATCAATGAGGTCGGTCGGTGCGTACACCGCCCCACAGACCTCGCACGAGTCGCCATACTGATCTTTGGCGTGGCACTTGGGGCATTCGCCCTTGATGTAACGATCTGCCAGAAACATCCCTTTGACGGGGTCGTAAAACTGTTCGATTTCGCGAGTGTTGATCAGACCTGCTGCGCGTAAGTTGCGATAGATGTCTTGCGACAACTCAACGTTTTCAGCTGAATCAGTCGAATGCCAGTGATCAAATTCAATTTGAAAGCCCTTCAGGTACTGAGGGCGCTCGGCGCCAATGCGTTCGACCAGTTGCTTAGGCGTGATGCCTTCGGCTTCGGCCTTGAGCATGATGGGTGCGCCGTGGGTGTCGTCAGCGCCCACAAAGTGCACGGTATGGCCAGCCATGCGCATCGCTCGTACCCAAATGTCGGCCTGGATATATTCCATAATATGGCCAATGTGAAACGATCCATTGGCGTAAGGAAGGGCGGTGGTGACGAACAGGGTGCGAGACATGGCGGACGCTGGTAAGGGAATCAAGCTAACAAGTTTAACGGAAGGCGCAAAAACTCTCCCCGCTCAGGCGCAACTTAAAGAGTGCCGACACCAAGGGTATCTAAATTGGTCGTTGACTCAGGCGGGATTGCGTTTTGGCACCAACTCGGTTGCGGCTTAGGCCAACACAAATAAGCCAGAATAATGCGCAGCCAAGGCGACGACTGCGCTGGCCATCAACCCCCAAACGGGGTTGAGTTTGGTAAACAGAATGCCGGCGACATTGGCAGCCACGATCAAAGGCGTCAACCAGCCTCGGTAAGCGGCGTGGCTTAAATCTAAGCCACCAGAGAGGATCAGGCCGATTGCGACGGGCACCAAGGCATTTTGCGCCAGACGCAGGCCTTTGCTGCCCTCAAGCCTGCTGGCAACGCGCCCGATGAAAAAGGCGAGTAGGCAGGCGGGCACCAGCATAGCGAGCGTGGCCACAAGCAGCCCAGAAAAGCCTGCCACTTGCCATCCAACCAGACTGACGATTACAACGTTGGGGCCGGGAGTGATCTGCGTGACAGCAAACAGTTGCATAAACGTGGCGTCATCCATCCAATGCATCGAGTCGACCACGACGTCGCGAAGCGCCGGAAGCACAGCATTGATGCCGCCAATGGCGATTAGTGAAATCATCGCGAAACTGCGGGCTAATTGGCCTAAGACGCTAGGTTCGTTCATTTTTTACCCAACCACGCTGTGACGATGAGAGCGACAGGGATCAAAGCCAGCACCACATAGACCATGGGCACGCGCAAGATCAAAATCCCTAAAATTGCGAAGCCGACAATCAACCAACCCGCTAAGTCGAGTTTGACCTTGATGGCCATTTTGAGACCGGTGGCGAGGACCATTCCAGCGGCGGCAGCGCCGGCCCCAGACAGCGCTACGCTTACGGCGGGTAGCTGACCAAACTTGTCGTACAGCATCGCAAATACCAGCAAAATCGCGATGGGCAGCACCATGATGCCTAGCACGCAGACAATTGACCCCTTGGGCCCTTGAAAACGGTCGCCAATGACCACTGAGGCGTTGACAACATTGGCACCAGGTAACACTTGCCCCATCCCTAAAATGGTCGCGTACTCTTTGTCAGTGAGCCATTTGTATTGTTCGACGATGACATGGCGAGCCATGACGGCAACCCCGCCAAAACCTAGGAGGCCGATGGTGGCGAAACCTTTAAACAGTTCAAACAAACTGATTGAGCGAGGAGAAGTATTCATAAGCGAAGGGCGCTGAGCATTACTCGGCACCAAAATAAGTCAAATACATGTAGTGGAAGCGGTGGTCGATACACGGCAGGCGGGCAGGTCTACGAAATATCGCGCGCTTTGACGTCGGTGACATCGGCGCTGTTTTTTGTTGAAAAAGGCCCTGTCTTCATGATTGGCTTGCGGCGCGCGCTTCGCGCCATCCAATACTCTTTGGCTGAGAAGGTTTTGCCACGTAAGCGGGCCACCACGACCAGAATCGCCACCGCCACAATGGTAGAGGCGACAAATACAACGGCCATAAACATGCCTATTAATGCGACGAAGACAAACGCCACCAACCTGAGCAGTCGTTGAAGCAGAACAACCATGTTGCAAGCCTAAAATAGGGGACAAATTGCAGAGGAATACCCATGAGTGTAACGCTGGCTGAGGTACGCGAGGTACTTGAAAACATAATTGACCCGAATACTGGGCGCCCGCTCGGGGGCGTGGTTAAAGATAGTCAGATCCAACTCGTGGGCGAGTATGTCAGCGTTCGTGTTGAGCTAGGCTATCCCGCAGCAAGTCAGGTCGATCGCTTGCGCGGGCAGATTTATACCGCGCTCAAGGCGCGGGGGGTGTCGAGCCCGGATGTTCATATTGGTACCAAGATCGTTGCGCACGCAGTGCAAAAGGGTGTGACCCGGGTCGAGGGCGTGCGCAATATTATTGCGATCGCCTCGGGCAAAGGTGGGGTCGGCAAAAGCACAACGGCTGTCAATTTGGCCCTAGCGCTACAAGCTGACGGCGCCCGTGTGGGCTTATTGGATGCCGATATTTATGGGCCAAGCGTGCCGCTGTTGCTTGGCGTGTCAGTGAAACCGGCCAGTCTTGACGGTAAGAAAATGATTCCGATCCAGGGCCATGGTTTACAGGCGAATTCGATCGGTTTTTTGATGAACGACGATACGCCCGCCATCTGGCGCGGCCCCATGGTGGTTCAGGCACTCGAGCAGTTGCTACGCCAAACTGCCTGGGATGATCTGGATTACCTGATTATCGATATGCCGCCAGGAACGGGCGACATCGCTTTGACACTGGCACAGAGCGTTCCGGTTGTGGGGGCGGTGATCGTGACCACGCCCCAAGACCTCGCCCTACTTGACGCCCGTAAGGGGTTGAAGATGTTTGAGCAGGTGCATGTTCCTATTTTGGGCATCGTTGAAAACATGGCGCTTCATATATGCAGCCAGTGCGGCCACGCTGAGCCGATTTTTGGGCAAGGTGGGGCGCAGCGCATGGCCACCGATTACAAGGCTCCTTGGCTGGGTAGCTTGCCGTTGGCGCTAGCCATACGCGAACAGGCGGATGCCGGCCAGCCGATTGTGGTGTCGCACCCGCAAAGCGAAGCAGCCGGCCTATATCGCGAGATTGCCCTGCGGCTGGCCGCCCGTGTGGCCAACTTACCTAAAGACCTGAGCGAGAAGTTTGGCGCGATCTCGATCAAGCGCGTTTGAGCGGGGAGGGCGCTCAAACGGGTTCAACGGTCAGGCGAGCGCCATCAAGTCAGCCGGGCTCCAGACGCTCGAGCTCAAACGGATCGAGTCAACGAGGCTCTCGCAGCGCGACCTTGCCGTCTGGGGGTAAAATCCGCCCTCTTGGTACAGATAACGATTGGGGCACTGAGTCATGAGTATTAAAAGTGACAACTGGATTCGCCGCGTGGCGCAGTCAGAAGGCATGATCGAGCCTTTTGAACCGGGCCAGGTGCGCTCGAATGAATCGGGTCGGATTGTGAGCTACGGCACCAGTAGCTACGGTTACGACGTACGTTGTGCCAATGAATTCAAGATTTTCACAAATATCAATTCAACGATTGTCGATCCTAAAAACTTCGACGAAAAATCGTTTGTCGATTTCAAGGGCGAGATCTGCATTATTCCGCCGAACTCGTTTGCTTTAGCACGCACGGTTGAATACTTTCGGATTCCGCGAAGCGTCCTAACGATTTGCTTGGGCAAAAGCACGTATGCGCGTTGCGGCATTATCGTCAACGTGACACCGCTCGAGCCCGAGTGGGAAGGACACGTGACGCTCGAATTTTCAAACACCACACCGCTACCCGCGAAGATTTATGCAGGTGAGGGTTGCGCGCAGATGTTGTTTTTTGAAAGTGACGAGGTCTGCTCAACGTCGTATAAAGATCGGGGCGGCAAGTATCAGGGCCAGCGTGGCGTGACCTTGCCTAAAACTTGAGGTCGCGATAGTCATTGACTATTTGCGACCCAACTGAAAGCCGCAGCATCTTAAAGTTTGCAAGGCTGTCATTCCATTAACATGTTCGGGCGCTATAGTCGCCCCTCTTTAATCTCCCATTCGTTTGCGAGGCGGTTCGCATGAAATTTCGCTTTCCTATTTTCATCATCGATGAAGACTATCGTTCTGAAAATGCCTCAGGCCTAGGCGTGCGTGCATTGGCCTCGGCAATTGAGGCCGAAGGGATGGAAGTCATCGGGGTGACCAGTTACGGCGATTTAAGCTCTTTTGCGCAGCAACAAAGCCGCGCAAGTGCTTTTATCTTGTCGATCGATGATGAAGAATTCGATATCGATTCGCCCGAGGATGTCGCCGGCGCGATTAAAAATCTACGTACCTTCATCGGCGAGTTACGCTTTCGCAATGCGGATATCCCAATCTACCTGTACGGCGAGACCCGCACCTCTGAGCATATCCCCAACGACATCTTGCGCGAACTGCACGGCTTTATTCATATGTTTGAAGACACGCCTGAGTTTGTGGCGCGCCACATCATTCGTGAAGCTCGTAGTTATGTCGATAGCCTGGCTCCGCCGTTTTTTCGCGAATTGGTGAAGTACGCTCAAGACGGTTCGTATTCGTGGCATTGCCCTGGGCATTCGGGCGGGGTCGCTTTTTTGAAAAGCCCCGTTGGGCAAATGTTTCATCAGTTTTTTGGTGAAAACATGCTGCGTGCTGACGTCTGTAATGCGGTGGATGAACTTGGCCAGCTGCTGGATCACACGGGCCCGATTGCCGAGTCTGAATTAAACGCCGCGCGTATTTTTCATGCCGACCATTGTTACTTTGTAACCAATGGCACGTCGACCTCAAACAAGGTTGTCTGGCACGCTAACGTTGCCGCGGATGACATCGTGGTGGTCGATCGTAACTGCCATAAATCAATTTTGCATGCGATCACCATGACCGGCGCGATCCCAGTCTTTTTGCGCCCCACGCGTAACCATATGGGCATTATTGGGCCGATTCCTTTGGCCGAGTTCGAGCTTGAAAATATCCAGAAAAAGATCGACGCTAATCCCTTTGCTCGCAAGGTTAAGGATAAAAAGCCACGCATTTTGACCTTAACGCAAAGCACCTACGATGGCGTGATCTACAACGTCGAGATGATCAAAGATAAACTCGGCGACACCATTGATACCCTGCATTTTGATGAGGCGTGGCTACCGCACGCAGCGTTTCATGAGTTTTATCAAGACATGCACGCGATCGGGCCAAACCGGCCGCGCAGTCGCAAGGCGATGGTGTTTGCAACCCATTCAACGCATAAGCTACTCGCGGGTATTTCGCAGGCTTCGCAGATTATTGTGCAAGAGCCTGAAACCCGTAAGCTTGATCGCAATATTTTTAACGAAGCCTATTTGATGCACACATCGACTTCGCCGCAGTACGCCATCATCGCCTCGTGCGATGTCGCGGCTGCGATGATGGAGGCCCCGGGCGGTGCTGCGCTGGTTGAAGAAAGTATTCGTGAAGCGCTCGACTTCAGGCGCGCGATGCGCAAAGTCGATCTTGAATACGGTGATGACGACTGGTGGTTTACGGTATGGGGTCCCGACTATCTTGCGCCGCGCGGCGTGGGTGAGCAGGCTGATTGGGTACTCAAATCGAACGATCATTGGCACGGCTTTGGCGATTTAGCTGAAGGCTTCAACATGCTGGATCCGATCAAGGCAACGATTGTGACGCCTGGTCTAGATATGTCAGGGAGCTTTGGTGAAACCGGTATTCCGGCAGCGCTGGTGTCGAAGTATTTGACCGAGCATGGCGTGGTGGTCGAAAAGACCGGCCTGTATTCGTTTTTTATCTTGTTTACCATTGGTATTACCAAAGGCCGCTGGAACACGCTGCTGACGGCTTTGCAGCAGTTTAAAGATGACTACGACCGCAATCAGCCGATGTGGCGAATTTTGCCCGACTATTGCAAAGGGCATCGCCAGTACGAACGCATGGGCTTGCGCGATCTTTGCCAGCAGATTCACGCTGAATACCGTAAGCATGACGTGGCGCGCTTAACGACTGAGATGTACCTGAGCGATATGGTCCCCGCTCTAAAGCCCTCCGATGCGTTTGCTCAAATGGCACATCGCGAGGTCGAGCGTGTGTCGATCGATCAACTTGAGGGTCGCGTCACAGGCGTATTGCTGACACCTTATCCGCCGGGCATTCCGTTGCTGATCCCGGGCGAGCGCTTTAACAAGACGATCGTTCAATATCTGCAGTTTGCTCGCTCGTTCAACGAAAAATTTCCAGGTTTTGAAACCTATATCCATGGTTTAGCCGAAGAGATTCTGCCCAATGGCGAGAAGCGCTACTACGTTGATTGCTTACTTGAGCAGCCAGCGAGTTGACTGCAGCACTGTGCTAAAGGGCGTATTCGATGCAGCGCTTTGATGTCGCGGTAATCGGCGCAGGGGCCGCAGGCATGATGTGCGCGGCGGTGGCCGCGCAGCGTGGGCGTCGAGTGGTGTTGATTGACCATGCAAAGCTGCTTGCCGAAAAAATTCGCATCTCGGGCGGAGGTCGCTGTAACTTTACAAACCGCCGTGTCGGCCCCGAAAATTTTATTTCAGCAAACCAGCATTTCTGTAAGTCGGCGTTGGCCGGTTATTCGCCGCAAGACTTTATTGAGTTGATGGCGCGCTACAAGATTGCTTGGCATGAGAAGCATCGTGGGCAATTGTTTTGTGATCGCAGCAGCGAAGACATCATCGAGATGTTGCGTGCCGAGTGCGATCTGGGCGGTGTGCAATGGCGTATGCCTTGTACCGTGCAACAGATCACGCGGGTCGAGACTGGTAGCGAGAGCCATTATGATCTTGCCACCTCAGAGGGTCTCTTGCAGGCCGAAAAGCTTGTCATTGCCACGGGTGGCTTGGCGATTCCGCAACTTGGGGCCACCGATTACGGTTTAAAAGTTGCGCGTCAGTTCGGCTTAAAAGTTGTCGAACCTCGTCCCGCACTGGTCCCTTTGACGTTCGATGGTGTGCAATGGGCTGAGTTTGGTGAGCTGAGTGGACTGGCCCTTGAAGCCAACATTTCAACTGGGACTGGCCGCAACCCGCCTGGGTTTCTTGAAGATGTCTTGTTCACGCACCGAGGCCTGTCTGGGCCAGGCATTTTGCAGATTTCAAGCTATTGGCAACCTGGCGAGGCGATTCGGCTTGATTTAGCGCCCGGTCAGGATATGACGGCGGCGCTGCTCGAGGCGAAGTCGGGTGGGCGCCAACAATTGGGTAACATACTAGGCGGGCTTTGGCCTAAGCGTTTGGCTGAAAAGTGGCTGGGCGAGCAGGCTGCGTTGCGCGTTGCCGATGCACCCGATCGCTTGCTACGTGAGCTCGGCGCACGCATACAGGGCTGGTCGTTGATTCCAGACGGTACCGCGGGCTATAAAAAGGCCGAAGTCATGCGCGGGGGCGTGGATACCAAGGGGCTCGATCAACGCAGCATGCAGGCTAAAACGGTACCTGGCTTGCACTTTATTGGCGAGACAGTCGACGTAACGGGCTGGTTGGGCGGCTATAACTTTCAATGGGCCTGGGCTTCGGCTGTGGCCTGCGGGCGCAGCCTCTAACATTAAACGTTAAAGGTTCACTTGAACCGAACGTGTTGGCGTTGTCGCTCCCCCGTTTCGTCGTCACTTGCTGCAATGCTTTACTCACGTTTTTAGCAAAACAAGTTAGAAGTCGTTAAATTTCTAAGCGAGTTGTCCGAGGCCGTGGTTTCGCGGTACGATAACGGCGCTGTGAACGCAGTTTGCGGGAGAGTGCAGCGGGTAGCGTCATTGTTGCCCAAGTTTGCCGCCGAAGGCGCAATTCGCCCAGAATCGCTCAGGCTTCCCATACCGCAAGCTGCAATGTTGCATGTTGAACAGGCATGTGACAACACAACACTCTGGAGAGACCCGCGGCCGAATGGCTAAAACGGGCGCCGAAGGTGCACACCTGCTGTCTTGCAGGGCAACTCTCAGGCAAAAGGACAGAGGGGCGAACGTTGGCTCAAACACTCACGTTAAGTGTGGGTGGGTGAACCGCTCGCCCTTTGATCGTTCTGGAGCCTTTTCATGTCTGCTACTTTAAAACGTACCCCGCTGCACGAGACCCACGTCGCGGCAGGTGCGCGCATGGTCGATTTTGGTGGCTGGGATATGCCTGTCAATTACGGCTCTCAAATCGAAGAGCATCATGCTGTGCGGCGTGATGCGGGCATGTTTGATGTTTCGCACATGCTAAACGTTGATGTGACGGGTCCGGATGCGACGGCCTTTTTGCGCAGACTGGTGGCCAACGACGTCTCTAAGTTGACGCAGCCCGGCAAAGCCCTTTACTCCTGTATGTTGAACCCGCAGGGCGGCGTGATTGACGACTTGATCGTTTATTTTTTCACGGCTACGCAATGGCGCTTGGTGGTTAATGCTGGTACGGCAGATAAAGATATCTCTTGGATGCAGCGCGTGGCCGCTGCTGAAAAGTTTCAAGTCACCGTGACGCCGCGTCGCGACCTGGCGATGGTGGCAGTACAGGGGCCAAACGCCCGTGCCAAGGTCTGGGCAGCGCGCCCGGCATGGCAAGCGGCCACGCAAAATCTTGGCGTGTTCTGTGCGGCGGTCTTTGTGGGTGACGTTTTGGTGGCTCGCACGGGCTACACCGGTGAAGACGGTTTTGAGATTGTGTTGCCCGCCTCTGAGGTTGCTCAGTTGTGGGTCGGCCTGATCGGTCAACAGGTTCATCCTTGCGGTCTGGGCGCGCGTGACACGCTGCGCTTAGAGGCTGGTATGAATTTATACGGCCAGGATATGGACGAACTGATTCATCCTAACCAGGCCGGCCTGACCTGGACGGTATCGCTGAAGGACACCGAACGTTTCTTTATCGGCCGCAAGGCGCTAAAGCAGTTTGCGGATCCTAAAGTGTTTATCGGGCTCAAATTATTAGATCGCGGTGTGATGCGCGCCCACATGACGGTGCGCACCGATGATGGCATGGGCGAAGTGACCAGCGGCACCATGTCGCCTACGCTGGGTGTCTCGATTGGTTTTGCACGCCTGCCGTTGGGTGTCGAGGTGGGTGATCGCGTTGAAATTGATATTCGCGGTAAGTGGGTCCCCGCCGAGGTGTGCAAGCTACCGTTTGTGCGCCAGGGTGCTGAAGTTGTACACGCAAAGTAAGTACTGCAAGAGTTTAAATTTTCGTACGCTATTTTTTCGACCTTACCGAACCCCAATAATTTCAGGAGACTTTCATGAGCATTCCTAACGATCGTAAATACGCAGCTAGCCACGAATGGATCAAGGCTGAGGGCGATGTCATGTTGGTCGGTATCACCGGCCCCGCCCAAGAACAGCTTGGCGACTTGGTTTTTGTGGGTGACGTTAAAGTTGGTGCCAAGCTGGCAGCGGGCGCAACGGCCGGGGTGGTTGAATCGGTCAAAGCGGCTTCTGATATTTACGCACCTGTCGCGGGAGAGATCGTCGGCTTTAACGAGGCGCTGAACGATGCGCCCGAAACCATCAACGCCTCGCCTTACAGCACCTGGATTTTTAAAATCAAAGCCAACAACCCAGCCGATGTCGATGGCTTGCTCGATGCAGCAGGCTATCAGGCCGTTGCTGACGCAGGTTAAGGTCAAAATCATGTCAAATTCTTTAGACACGTCAGGCGAGTTTATTCCTCGCCATATCGGCCCCGGTGAGGCCGATCAGCAACGCATGCTTGAGGCAATCGGGGCGCCAAGTCTCGAGGCATTGATGCAAGAGGTTGTGCCCGCCAACATTCGCATGACGCGTGAGCTTGACCTCGCGGCACCGCGCGCCGAGGCCGATGTCTTGGCCGAAATGAAAAAAATCGCAGCGGGTAATCAAGTTTTTCGTAATTACATTGGCCAGGGCTATTACGGTACACACACGCCCAACGTGATCCTGCGCAACATACTTGAAAATCCGGCTTGGTATACGGCTTACACGCCTTATCAACCCGAGATCTCTCAGGGGCGCCTCGAGGCGATCTTGAACTATCAGACGATGGTGGCAGACCTCACTGGGCTTGATATTTCAAATGCGTCATTGCTAGACGAAGGCACCGCGGCGGCCGAAGCGATGACGCTGGCCCGCCGGGCGTCGCAAGCGGCCAGCAAAGTATTTTTTGTTTCGCAGCACTGCCACCCCCAAACCATCGAAGTGATTCGTACGCGCGCCGATGGGTTAGACATTGATGTGGTCGTGGGTGATGAACTCAAAGGTGTGCCAGATTGTTTCGGCTTGCTCGTGCAATATCCGCACTCGCTGGGCACCGTTGCCGATTACCGCGCGTTGACGACTCAGGTGCATGCAAAAGGTGGCGTCGTTGCGTGTGCGACAGACCTTTTGGCTCTGACCTTGCTTGAGCCCCCAGGTCATTGGGATGCAGACATTGCAATTGGTTCAGCGCAGCGTTTTGGTGTGCCCTTTGGTTTTGGTGGCCCTCATGCTGGCTTTATGGCCTGCAAAGATGCGTTCAAACGTAATATGCCGGGACGGTTGGTCGGTGTATCAAAAGACGCTCAGGGTAACTCGGCGCTTCGTTTGGCCTTACAAACGCGCGAGCAGCATATCCGCCGCGAAAAAGCCACTTCTAACATTTGCACGGCGCAGGTTCTGCTTGCTGTCATGTCAAGTATGTATGCGTTATGGCATGGCCCTAAAGGCCTGACCGCGATGGCCACTAGGGTTCAGCACGCAACGGCGCTATTGAGCCAAGCCCTGACTCAGTTGGGCCTAGAGGTCGTCAACAAAACATTCTTTGATACCTTGTTGCTCAATACGGCAGCACAAACAGACAAAGCTTTACAGGCTGCGCGTGCTGCCCGCATCAATTTGCGTCATGTTAATTCTGCACAATTGTCGATTTCGTTAGATGAAACAGTGACTGCAGACGATCTTGAACAACTCGTTACACTCTTTGCCGGTGTGTTGGGTAAGCCCGCACCGGCTATTCCTGCATCGCTTGACGGCTTGCCCGGGATCCCGGGTGCTGTTCAACGCAAACAGGCGATCTTGAGCCATCCAATTTTTTCGAGCATTCAATCCGAAACTGACATGCTGCGCTACTTGCGTAAATTGTCAGATAAAGATTTAGCGCTTGATCGCACGATGATCCCGCTTGGTTCTTGCACCATGAAGCTCAACGCAACCGTCGAGATGATTCCGGTGACGTGGCCCGAATTTGCAAGCATCCATCCTTTTGCGCCGGCCGAGCAGACTCTCGGTTATCAAACGATGATCCAGCGTTTGTCAAAAGACCTGTGCGAAATCACGGGCTACGACGCAATCAGTTTGCAGCCAAATTCTGGTGCGCAAGGTGAATATGCTGGGTTGCTCGCCATCCGTGCCTATCACCGTGCCAATGGTCAGTCGCAACGTGACATTTGTTTGATCCCATCGTCAGCACACGGCACGAATCCAGCGTCAGCCAATATGGTGGGCATGCACGTTGTGGTTGTGAAGTCTGACGCGCATGGCAACGTTGACGTCGAAGATTTGCAAGCCAAGATTGCGCAGGCGGGTGATCGCCTCGCTGCCTTGATGGTGACCTATCCTTCAACGCACGGTGTGTTTGAAGAAGCCATCACGGGCATCTGTGACATGATCCACGCAGCAGGCGGCCAGGTGTATATGGACGGCGCGAACATGAACGCCATGGTTGGAGTCGCGCAGCCGGGTAAGTTTGGTTCGGATGTGTCGCATTTGAATTTACACAAAACGTTTTGTATTCCGCATGGCGGCGGCGGCCCCGGCGTTGGGCCTGTGGGCGTTCGTGCACATCTGGCACCGTTCTTGCCTGGCGTGGTTGCTGAAAATGGCACGCTGTCTGGCAATGTGCCCGTTGGCCCGGTATCGGCGGCGCCGTTTGGTTCGGCCAGCATTTTGCCGATTCCGTTTGTGTATATTTCACTGATGGGTGCCGCGGGCTTACGTCGTGCCACTGAGGTCGCGATCCTAAGTGCGAACTACATTGCACGTCGCTTAGCGGGGCATTATCCCGTGTTGTATAGCGGTCGCAACGGACGCGTGGCGCACGAGTGCATTCTTGATATGCACGATATCAAAGAAGCCTCTGGCGTCTCAGCCGAAGATATCGCCAAGCGCTTGATGGATTACGGTTTTCATGCACCAACTATGAGTTTCCCGGTGGCGGGTACTCTGATGGTTGAGCCAACCGAGTCTGAAGGCTTGGTTGAACTCGATCGCTTTATCGATGCCATGATTGCGATTCGTCAAGAAATTGCTCAAATCGAGCGAGGCGAGCGTGATCGCACCGATAACGTGCTCAAGAACGCACCACACACAGCTCAGATGCTCCTTGCT
The DNA here is from genome assembly GCA_937952975.1 of uncultured Alcaligenaceae bacterium. Classification (GTDB taxonomy): domain Bacteria; phylum Pseudomonadota; class Gammaproteobacteria; order Burkholderiales; family Burkholderiaceae_B; genus Zwartia. Next base: position 26,191 of record CALFXX010000073.1, on the reverse strand, counting down.
GAAGAGTGGCATCATGATTATCCGCGCCAACAAGCGGCCTATCCTGTAGCCAGCCTGCGTGATAACAAGTATTGGCCGCCAGTGGGTCGTGTCGATAATGCGTGGGGTGATCGCAACTTAGTGTGTGCCTGCTTGCCGATCGAGGCGTACGCATAACTTTTTATGCGTGTTTTTGCGAGGGCGAAGGCCCTCGCAAAATAGTCGCCCTCTCAAGAACTGAGCCGATGATTGTTCACTCAATCATCGGCTCATTTTTTTATTGGTCAGATTTTTTCTCGATGAGAAGAAAAAAGGGTTCGATGAAAAATATGATTAGTTTGGTGCTTCGAGCTCTTTAGAGAAATCTCGCACGATCTTAAAGAAGGTATTCACCATGCCCTCTACAGCATCGCGCCCGATGCCCCCGTAAGCGCTAATGTCCATTTCAATGACAGCTTCCCTTTTGTCATTGACATAGGCACGCGCCCAGCGATTGCGTACATTCCAGTCGTTGGCTACCTTGAGTGCGACCGGTTTGTCTGGAGAGTACGTCGCGCGTAACAGCACGTCTTCGCAGCTTGGGTCGCTGCCGCAACCCACGAACAACATATCGATTTTGGCCGCACCGGAGTCGCCAGGTGACACCTTGAGTAACGGGTCGCCTTGCTCGTCTTTGACTTCTTCAAAAGAGAAGTCGGCAGCCGTCAAAATACTCGCTAACACAGAAGGATCGAGATGCCTTGTGGCCGCAGCTTCGTCGGGGCCGTCCGTGCTTGCGACAGGGTCTGCAGCAAGCCACTCGGCTGGCACCAGTGAAGACGCGAGTGTGAGCAATGTTTCGGCTGAAACGGCTTGTCCGTTGACTTTAAAAACATCGTCCTTAAAGCTAAGTTGAGTGATCAGTCGATCGCCTTTTAGTGTGCCTAGCTTTAACTTGGCTGCAACATCAAGCGCAGTTGCGATTTCTTTATCGGCCGTGCTCTTTGCCTGCGCTGGGTTGACTCCACTCGCTTCAAGGCCCGTGGCAATGATCCCAGCAGCCATCGCACGCGAGAGCGCGATGGTGGCGTCCATCGCTTGGATCGGATTGCCGTTTAAGCCCATGCCACTGCTGCGCAAATCGACCGGAGCCAGCACCGTGCTTAGCGTGATCGAGCTTTGACCATTGGCAGTTTGCCAAATGAACGGGTCAAGTCTGAGCGTCGGACCATTTTTGGCCAGAGTCTGCACATGACCCCAAAACTGCTTGAGGTCTGAAGCAGTCATGAGGTCGGCGTCGGGTTCGTTGTTGAGCGAGCGCGTCAGGATTGTGCTGTAGAGATCGGTAAGCGATTTAACGGTGTTGCTGTTGAGCTTGTCGTAAGAGGCAGTCAATTGCAGCGTACCCCAGTCTTTTTTATCGATCGTCAAACGTTCGATATCGTAGTGAGACTGTCCGCTGAGCAGGTTGTCTTTTTCATTCAAGATTAAGCGGGTGTTTATTTGCTTGGCGGTCACGGTCGGAAAATTTAACGACGTGAGCGTCAGCTCGCCGATGTCTGCACCGCTGACCCCGATACTTAAGCCAGACTGCCCTGGGTGGGTGTCTGTGTGAAGGCGGCTTGATTTGATTTCTAGTGTTGCCTTGCCATCGGTAATGTTTAGCCCCGTGACCTTGAGCTCGCCTTTGGTGTGACTGAAGGCGTGGCCGATCTCAGCAACCAGGGTGGCTCCGGCAAACCTCGAGCGCACAGTGTCTTGTGTGTGATCGACCGGGCGAATGACCCAGTTAAGTTTGGCCACGCCTTTTGCGCTGAGTTGTGTATGGCCATCAATAAGCGACTGCCCGCCTGTGGCTTTGAATAACGCTTCAGTGAAGGCGGTGGGTTCTAGGGTTGTATGAATTGACGCAGATAACCATTCGAAGTTGCCATGCGCGACTTGCGTTAAAGACAAGGCATCATGGGCGATATGGTTCACCACTAAAACGTCAGGGCGTAGGGTTGAGGTTTTAGGGGCAGGGAAACTCAGAAGATACGAGGCCTTGCTAGCAAATATCCCACGCTGATAGTCGCGCAGCGTGACGCGCACTTGATCAGACCAATTTTTTGCGATGTAAGTGTTGAGCGAGTCGATGACGGTTTCGGACTCGGCATGGACGCGTCCGCCGATGTACCAACTGGTACCGGCATAAATGACAAATAGCAGGGAGAGCGCACTGATGGCACTGATTAGTTTCTTGTTCATCGTTTAGCCTTTAAGTCGATGGTACTCGACCAGGTCGTAGGCTAGCCCGTTCTCCGCAGGTTGGGGCAGACGCGAGGTCTCAACCCACATCGCTTTGTCAAGCGGTTCAAACACAGCGTCGCCTTCAATATCAGCCTGAATTTCAGTTGCGACAACACGGTGGGCGAGAGGCAACGCTTGTTGGTAAATTTGCGCGCCGCCGATAATAAACACGTGTTCGGCATCTTTAAGCGTTTCAAGTGCCTGAGGCAAACTCGTAAAGCACTCTGCTCCAGCGAATGCCTTGCTGGCGTCGCGGGTGATGACGATATTGCGTCGCCCTGGCAGAGGTCTGCCCAGCGAATCCCAGGTTTTGCGGCCCATCACAATGGGGCAGCCAAGCGTTGTGCGCTTAAAGTGCGCCAAATCGCCGGGCAGCTTCCAGGGCAAGGTGTTGTCCCGCCCGATGGTGCGGTTACGGGCGTAGGCAACAATTAAATTTAGCTGCATCAGCCAAGTCTCTTAAACGAAATCAAACGGCAACAGGTGCCTTGATGTGTGGGTGGTGCTCGTAATTTTCGATCACAAAGTCTTCGTAACGGTAGTCGAATAAAGAGTCTGGCTTGCGTTGCAAGACGAGTGTAGGGTAGGGATTAGGCGTGCGTGACAGTTGCAACTCAACTTGCTCAAAATGGTTGCTATAAATATGGCAATCACCGCCCGTCCAGACAAAATCGCCCACTTCGAGGTTGCACTGTTGCGCCACCATGTGGGTGAGCAGGGCGTAACTGGCGATATTAAAGGGTACGCCTAAAAAGATATCCGCGCTGCGTTGATAAAGCTGGCAAGACAACTTGCCCTCGGCAACATAAAACTGAAAAAAGGCATGGCATGGCGGCAAGGCCATATTTTTAATTTCAGCGACGTTCCAGGCCGAAACAATCAAACGGCGCGAATCGGGTGTTTTGCGAATTTGCTCAAGCACCTGACTGATCTGGTCGATATGCTCGCCATCAGGGGTCGGCCACGAGCGCCATTGCACGCCGTAGACCGGGCCCAAGTCGCCGTCCGGTCTGGCCCACTCGTCCCAAATGCTGCAACCATTATCTTGTAACCATTTGACGTTTGAATCACCACGTAAGAACCACAGAAGCTCGACAAAAATGCTGCGGGTGTGCAGTTTCTTTGTCGTGATCAGCGGAAAACCTTTTGCGAGATCAAACCGCATCTGATAGCCAAAGACGGAGCGGGTTCCGGTTCCGGTTCGATCCGTTTTATTCACGCCTGTTGTGTAGACGTGACGCATGAAGGTTTCGTATTGGTTCATTAGCTTGAATCCTGTCTTTAGGATTTCTCGGCGACAGCGCCGCCCGTATCGACAATCTCAGCAGCCCAAGTGATGGCTGCGGTGTGCGCAAGCATCGCTGAGGCCGAGCAGTATTTTTCGTGCGAGAGTGCAATGGCGCGCTCAACAGCAGCGCGGGGCAGGTTGTGCCCCGTCACGGTAAACACAAAGTGGATCTTGGTGAACACCTTTGGATCAACGTCTGCGCGCTCTGCAATGAGCTTGACCGAGCAGCCAACGATGGCATGGCGTCCACGCTTGAGAATTAGCACCACATCATAGGCCGTACAACCGCCCGTGCCGACAAGTAAGAGTTCCATTGGACGCGGGGCAAGGTTGTGGCCGCCGCCGTCGGGTGCGCCATCCATGGCTGCAATATGCCCGGTTCCGGTTTGCGCGACGAACAGCATGCCATCGGGGCCACCCCAATCGATTTTGACTTCCATGTCCAATCCTTAATAGTGAAGTTCGAATGATAATCAAGTTTCTCAAGTTTCAAGCAAAATCTTGCTGAGAGCTTAAAATTCAAGTCAAAGCTCGCTCTTCGTCCGGGCAAACCGAATTTCACCCAAGGTCATGTATGGCAGCGCCTCAAGCGGTTGCAGTTGGTTCGTCGCACTTTGTTCGTCGCGAGCAATGGCTCGATCCCTTTATTGCTGAAATCGATGTTGCCTTGCAGGTGTTAGCGGGGCAGGCTGGGGCTGCTCGGCCCAATCCTGCAGGTCCGATCAAGACGGGGGTCGATCATGACCTGACAGCATCCGAGGCAAAACACGCGGCCGGGCTGATGCGTGTCAACCATGTGGGCGAGGTTTGCGCGCAAGCTCTGTACCGAGGGCAAGCTGCTGCCAGCAGCGACGCATCAAGTGCTGCGCTTTTTCATCGGGCAGCGGCCGACGAGGTCGATCACCTTGCCTGGTGTCAGCAACGTCTGCGCGAGCTTGATAGCCGGCCCAGTTTTTTGAACCCTGTTTGGTATGCAGGCTCATTTACGCTGGGGGTGTTGGCTGCTCGCGCCGGCGTCGCCCGCAATTTGGGGTTTATGGCAGAAACTGAACGTCAGGTTGAGGCGCACCTAGATGATCATCTGCAGCGCTTGCCGGCGGGCGATGTGCGCTCACGCAAAATTGTTGAGCAAATGAAACAAGATGAGATCGGCCATCGAGTCACCGCTGAGCGGGCCGGGGCGGTGAGCCTGCCTGCGCCCGTGCGGGGTCTGATGGGGTTGATGTCTAAACTGATGACGGCAACGGCCTACCGGTTGTGAACCGACCTACGGCTTGAACGAGTACGCGCGCCTCTGTCTAAATAAAATCTTGTTGCGATGCACAAAAACAACACAATAAATATTTATTGTTATTTTTGTAGATTTTCTTGCATCGCACAAAAAATTGGATTACTATTTGTTTATGGAAGTTGAGTCATAAGTGTTTTGACTGAATAACGAGTTATCAGTGGATAGCTTTCAGACAAAGCACGCAGAGTTAGTAAAGCGTCTAGGCAGCACCGTGATGCGGGTACTTTCTCCTCTACTTGCCACGATTGTCTCCTCCACCCTCCTCCTTTGGTGGATTTAGGCCAAGACCGCAAGGTCTTGGCCTCTTTTTTTGTCAATCGCAAATGTAGGCTGTCTTTTGTCGAGTCTAAAGGCAGACCTCCGGCAACAAAATTTCGCCCTAGCCTTTAAACTGATACGCATGCATTAAAAAATCACCGGCTGGCTCGAGCGCTTGCAGGTATTGCGGAGAATATTTTGCTCATTCAGGACGTCAAACTTGCTGTGGTCGGGCTAGGCTATGTGGGGTTACCACTGGCGGTCGAGTTCGCTAAAAAAAGGTCGGTGCTTGGCTTTGATATCAATCCAGCACGCATACAGGCCCTGCAGCAGGGGCATGACCATACCCTTGAAGTTGATGACGCCGAGCTCGCGAGCGCTAAAGGTTTGCGCTGTACCGCAGACCGCGCCGAGTTAAGCGCGGCAAATGTCTTTATCGTGACAGTGCCTACCCCCATTGACGAATATAAGCGCCCCGATCTGACACCCTTGATTAAGGCTAGCGAAACTATTGGTGCTGTCCTAAAAAAAGGCGACATTGTCATTTATGAGTCGACTGTTTACCCCGGCGCCACTGAAGAGGATTGTGTCCCTGTACTTGAGCGAGTCTCGGGCCTAGTCTTTAACAAAGACTTCTTTGCGGGGTACAGCCCCGAGCGGATCAACCCCGGTGACAAAGAGCACCGTGTGAGTACGATTAAAAAAGTCACGTCGGGCTCGACGCCTGAAATCGCGATGCTGGTTGATCAAATTTATCGCGAGATTATTGTCGCAGGCACACACTGTGCACCCAGTATTCGCGTCGCTGAAGCTGCCAAGGTCATTGAAAACACGCAGCGTGATGTCAATATTGCCTTGATCAATGAGTTGGCGTTGATTTTTAACAAGCTTGGTATCGATACCGAAGCCGTGTTGAAGGCCGCCGGAACAAAATGGAATTTTTTGCCTTTTCGGCCCGGCTTGGTGGGGGGGCATTGCATTGGTGTTGATCCGTATTACCTGACACACAAAGCGCAATCAATTGGCTACCACCCAGAAATTATTTTGGCAGGACGTCGCCTAAACGATGGCATGGGCAGCTATGTGGTCTCGCAGCTTGTCAAACTGATGACGCGTCAACGAATCCATGTGCAAGGTGCGCGTGTGTTGGTGATGGGGCTGGCCTTCAAAGAGAACTGCCCCGACCTGCGTAACACCCGCGTGGTGGATATTGTCAAAGAGCTGCACGAGTACAACGTTGAGGTCGATGTGTACGATCCCTGGGTGTCAGCGCAAGAGGCTCAGCATGAATACGGTTTAACCCCGGTGCAGACGCTACAGGCCGGCCGCTACGATGCGATCATCGTGGCGGTGGCGCATCGGCAATTTATCGAGATGGGCGCGCAGGCGATTCGTGCGCTGGGTAAAACCGAACATGTGTTATATGACTTGAAATATATTTTGTCAGCTGACCAGTCAGATCTACGTTTATGACGCACGAGCCTGGCATCCGTTACCCGCAAGTTCAGGCGCAACTGCGCGCAGCCCCAGGCAGTTGGCTCGTGACGGGCTGTGCTGGGTTTATCGGCTCTAACCTGATCGAGGCCTTGTTGAAGCTCGATCAGCGTGTGGTGGGCCTTGATAACTTTGCGACGGGCTATCAACACAACCTTGACGAAGTGCAGGCAAATGTGGGTGCTGAGCGCTGGTCAAATTTTAGATTTATACGTGGCGATATTCGCGACGCAGCCACCTGTGCACAGGCTGTCGCAGGGGTAGATTTTGTCTTGCATCAGGCCGCACTTGGGTCGGTGCCACGCTCGCTCGCCGACCCAGTCACCACAAACGATGTCAACATCTCTGGCTTTTTAAACATGCTCGTGGCCGCACGTGATGCGCGCGTGCAGTCTTTTGTGTACGCAGCTTCAAGCTCAACCTATGGCGACCATCCCGCGCTGCCAAAGGTTGAGGATCAGATTGGCAAACCGTTGTCTCCTTATGCAGTTACAAAATATGTCAACGAGTTGTATGCAGACGTCTTTGCGCGCGCCTACGATGTTAAAACGGTTGGCCTGCGTTACTTCAATGTGTTTGGTAAACGACAAGATCCTGACGGGGCTTACGCAGCGGTGATCCCCAAGTGGATTGCAGCAATGCTTGATGGTCAGCCTGTGTCAGTCAACGGCGATGGCGAAACGAGCCGCGACTTTTGCTTTGTTGACAATGCGGTGCAGGCTAATATTTTGGCTGCGATGGCGGGGGCTGAAGGGACAAACCAGGTATACAACGTTGCAGTCAACGCCCGAACCAGTTTGAACGCGTTGTTTGCTAACCTTGTGTCAACGCTTGCTCAAAACGGGGTCCCTTACCCCTTGGCACCAAGTTACAGAGATTTTAGAGCGGGAGATGTACGGCACTCGCAGGCGGATATCTCGAAGGCGCAGCGTTTGCTCGGCTATCAACCAACCCACACAATCTTGCAAGGCCTGCAAGTTGCAATGCCTTGGTACCTGCAGTTTTGCGCGAAGTCGCGCGCACCTTAAGCTTCGGGAGGTTGATCGCGAGCGACGCGCTCTGCGCGACGGCGCTCGTAGGCATGATCGCTTTCTGCGCTGGTGGCAAGGCGACGAATCCAGTGAGCGGTTGATGGATCAAAGGCGCTGACGGCTGATTCGCTATCTTCCGCATCCAAGCTTTTTTCGATGTCCACCGCAAGCTTCTTGCCGAATTCCACACCCCATTGGTCAAACGGATTGATGCCCCACAACACGCCTTCGGTGAAGACCTTGTGCTCGTAAAGCGCCAAGAGCGAACCAAGTTGCTTGGCGTCGAGCTGTGGCAGCACGATTAAGGTTGACGGGCGTCCGCCCGGATGAATGCGGTGCTGAGCCAGTTGCGCAGCAAGCACGGGATCTTTTTCAGTTTTGCTCACTCTGGCCAGCGCTTGCTCAAAAGACTTGCCTTCACGCAGTGCTGCCCGTTGGGCTAAGCAGTTCGCGATGAGCAGGCGGTGATGACGCGTGTGTTGATGATCGGGCTTGGCGCACAAGACAAAATCAACCGGTGCGCCTTTGCCATCTTGGTGTAACCATTGAAAGAAGGTGTGTTGGCTGTCGGTACCAGGCATGCCCCAGACTGCCGGGCTACTTGGTACGTCGAGGGTGCTGCCGTCGAGCTGGGTCGACTTACCCAAGGATTCCATTTCGAGCTGTTGCAGCCACGGCACGAGTTGTCGCAAGCGAGCATCGTAGGGGCACAAGGCGAACGACGCGTAACCGAGTACGCTGCAGTTGGCAACGGCGCTAAGCGCCATTTGCACGGGCGCATTGCGCGCGATTGGAGCGTTTAGAAAATGATCGTCCATTTCGGCTGCGCCGCGACGCATATCATTTAACGCGTTTAAGCCAAGCGCTAAGGCAATCGGTAAACCAATCGAAGACCAAAGTGAATAACGGCCACCGACCCAATCCCAAAATTTAAAAATACGGTCGTCATGAATGCCGTAAGCGCGTGCGGCGTCCGGGTTGGCCGTGACCGCAACAAAATGCTCAAGCGGGTTACTGACGCCGTTGAGTTCAAACCATTCGATGGCTCGCGCGGCGTTGGCCAACGACTCAGTTGTGGTGAATGATTTTGAAGAAATAATGACAAGGGTATCGAGCGGGTCAAGACCATCAAGCGCACCGGTGATGGCGTGTGCATCTACGTTTGAGGCGAAGCGAATGGTACGCCGGCCCGCAACGCCAGCCAGGGCCTCAACGGCAAGCCTTGGGCCCCAGTCGCTGCCGCCGATGCCAAGGTGCACCACGTTGCGGTACAAGTTTTGCGCATTGACCAAGTCAACAAAATTGGCTAGACGGGCCTGTTCAGTTTTAACCGCTTCGGCCACGGCCGCTGGCGGATGTTCGGAGCGAAGAGCCGTGTGCCAAGCTGCACGTTTTTCTGTCCAGTTGATGGCGTCGCCTGCAAAGAGCCCTTTACGTGCGGCCTCAAAGCCCTGTTGGCTGAGAAGTGCAGCCGAAGCTTGCTCAAAGGCTGCAGAGTAGCGCTGGGTACTCAGATCCACTTCAAGATCGACGGCCGGCAGAATGCGCAAGCTGTCAGCCGTAAGAGGACTAGTATGTACGGCTGAAGAAAAAGCAAGCCAGGCTGGGCTTCTAGACAACGTGCTCATAAGTGTGTTGAATCGTAGGAGAAAAAATTAAAAGGGAAGCGAGACGTTTGGTGCAAGCGTCAGTAACTGCTTGCGAAAGGCGTCTTGAATACGCACAAGAGCTTCAGGCGTGTCACCTTCAAAACGCAACACGACGACTGGTGTCGTGTTTGAGGCGCGAGCCAAACCAAAGCCATCTGGGTAGTCGGCGCGTAGGCCGTCAATTTTGAGAACTTCGGTCGCGCCGTCAAACACACCTTCGGTTTGCAGGCGCTTAATCAAGGCGTGTGGCTCGCCCTCGGCCATTTCAAGCTTGAGCTCTGGGGTTGATACGCCTTGTGGAAGCGCTTCGAGCACGGCAGAGGGGTTGGCCGAGCGCGATAAGATTTCAAGCAGGCGGCAGCCCGTGTATAACCCATCGTCAAAGCCGAACCAGCGTTCTTTGAAGAAGACGTGTCCGCTCATTTCGCCGGCCAACGGTGAGCCGGTTTCGGCAAGCTTGGCTTTGATTAGAGAATGGCCGGTTTGCCACATCAGCGGCACACCACCGGCCTCGCGAATGGCGACGGCCACGTGGCGGCTGCATTTGACGTCATAGATGATGGTTTCGCCGGGGCAGCGAGTCAGCACATCGCGTGCATAAAGAATCAGCTGACGATCGGGCCAAATGATTTCGCCCGACTTGGTGACTACGCCTAAGCGATCGCCATCACCGTCGAAGGCCAGACCGATTTCGCAGTCGGTCGTTTGCACGCAGCGAATCAGGTCTTCAAGGTTGTGCGGGTCTGCGGGATCGGGATGGTGGTTAGGAAATGTGCCATCCACTTCACAAAATAATTCGGTGACTTCGCAACCGAGCGCTCGAAAGAGTTGTGGTGCAACCGCACCCGCCACACCGTTGCCGCAGTCGATGGCGATTTTCATGGGGCGACTCAGTTTGATGTCGCCCAGCACGCGCGCCAGATAGGGTGTGAGAATGTCAACGCTTGTGCCCGTGCCTGGTGTGCTTGCGTGCGCCGGACCCGCTGCGACTTCGTCGCGTAGTGCAAGGATGGCGTCACCGTGTAGTGTGCCGCCGCCCATCATCATTTTGAAGCCGTTGTAATCGGGTGGATTGTGGCTACCCGTGACGGCAACGCCCGACCCTGTTTTTAAGGTGTAAGCGGCAAAATACACTAATGGGGTTGGAACCTCGCCCACGTCGATGGTGTTGATGCCCCCGTCGCGCATCCCTTGTTGCAAGGCTGCAGCCAGCGACGGGCTGCTAATGCGGCCATCGCGCCCGACAACCATGGTTGTGACGCCTGCCGCCTTGGCACGGGCCGCTAAACCGCGGCCAAGATCTTTTGCAAACTCTGGGTTTAAGGCTGAGGGAACAATGCCCCGAATGTCGTAGGCTTTAAAGGCAGCATTAGGAAACGAGTAGGTGGCTGGCAAGACAATGCACTCCGAGGCTTTTAAGAGGTCAGTACTTACTAAATAAAACTACGTGTCTCATTATCACCGATCCGCGCTGCCAATGCGGGCTAACTCCCTTACAATTTGCTGCGAATGCCGCAGGTTTTTTTAATTTGCTCAAAATAGTCGGGCGTTGCACTAAATGTCACCTTTAGGTCAGATGGTGTAGCAGTCGACGTCACATCCAATCCAGAGAACTCAATGAACCTCTTGCCAGAACTCGAAAAATTACTAGGTGCAGATCAGGTACTGACCGGTGAGGCCGCTGCCCCCTTTTTGGTTGACTGGCGCGGGCGTTATAAGGGTCAGGCGCTGGCCGTGGTTCGGCCCGGTTCAACCGAAGAGGTCGCTGCGGTGGTGCGTCTGTGCGCGAAGCACCAGGTGCCAATCGTGCCGTCGGGTGGCAATACAAGTATGTGCGGGGGCGCGACTCCTGACGAGACGGGGCGCGCTCTGGTGTTGTCTTTGGCGCGCTTAAATCGGGTGCGCTCGGTTGATACCGACAACGACACCATGACCGTTGAAGCGGGCTGTATCTTGCAGGCGGTGCAAACTGCCGCGCGTGACGCAGGGCGCTTGTTTCCGTTGAGCCTGGCTGCTGAAGGCAGTTGTACGATCGGCGGCAATTTGTCGACTAACGCAGGCGGCACGCAGGTTTTGCGCTACGGCAACACACGCGAGCTGGCGCTCGGGTTAGAGGTTGTGACGGCCGAAGGCGAAATTTGGCATGGCCTGCGCGGTTTACGTAAAGACAACACCGGCTACGACTTACGGGATCTGTTTATTGGTAGCGAAGGTACCTTGGGCATTATTACGGCCGCGACGCTGAAGCTGTATCCGTTGCCAGTTGCGCAATGCACGGCCATGTTGGCACTGAATTCTCTTGAAGATGCGACGGCCGTGTTGTCTCGTGCGCGGGCGGGCTTTGGCGCTTCGCTGACAGGGTTTGAAGTGATGATGGGGGTTGTCTTGCAGGCTGTGGTCAAGCTGTTTCCTCAACAGCGTCTGCCCTTCGAGGGGCCTTCAGCCCAGGCGCCTTGGTACGCTTTGCTTGAACTGTCAGACAGCGAGAGCGTCGAGCACGCGCAAAGTCGTTTTGAGACGGTACTCGGGGCGGCAATTGAAGATGGTCTGGTGACCGATGCGGCGATCGCTGAGTCGATTGCGCAAAGCCGGGCGATGTGGCATTTGCGCGAAAGTATCCCCTTGGCTGAGGCCGGTTTAGGCAAAAGTATCAAGCACGATGTGTCGATCCCGATCTCGCTGATTAGTACGTTTGTGAAGACAACAAACGCGGCTTTGCAGGTAAAGTTTCCGGGTATTCAGCACATTGTGTTTGGTCATTTGGGTGACGGTAATTTGCATTACAACGTTGCCCGTGCGCCTGAGCAAACTGAAGAGCAATTATTGGCGCAGCAGTACGATGTGTATCAGCTGGTGCACGATAGCGTGCACGCGCATGGGGGCTCGATCAGCGCCGAGCACGGGGTTGGGCAGCTTAAGCGCGACGAGCTGACGCGCTACAAGAGTTCGCTTGAATTGACGCTGATGAAGCAGATTAAAAAAGCGCTTGATCCGCAGGGGATCATGAATCCTGGGAAGGTGTTGCAGGCGTAGGTTTGACTGCGTCTTTCGCCCGCCCTTCGCCGGCGCCGTTGTTTCGGGCCTCATTCGCCCGCCTTTTGCCGGCGCCCGATCCGGTGATTTTTTGCTGAGCAAAAAATACGCGGCCTCGGGTCCTGCAAGAGGCTTGAGGGTAGCGATTGCGGTGGGTTTTAAACCGCTGGCAGGATTTTGCCGGTTGCTTGGCCGAAGCTTAGTCTGGGGTAGCCGGGTTTGACGCACTCGGCCTGCAGAGTGATTTCGTCGCCGTCTTCTAAGAATTTGCGTTCTTGTCCCCAAGGCAGTTTGACGGCTTTGGTTGCGCCGAAGCTGAGTTCATTAAACGACAACGCCTGCTCGGGCTCGGGGCCTGACATGGTGCCGGTGCCGATCAAATCGCCAGGCTGCAAATTGCAGCCGTTGACGGTGTGATGGGTGATTAATTGGGATAGGGTCCAGTAGGCATGGCATAAGTTGCTGTGGGCTAGCAACGCGGGCGCGTGTTTCGCTGCGCGTGATTCATCAGTTGAAATCAGTGCTTTGAGGCCGATGTCATAGACGCCACCCTGTTTGACGGACTCGTTCATGAGATAAGGCAGGGGCTGTGGGTCAGAGGCGGGCCGGTTAAAAGGTTGTCGAAAGGGCTCGAGCGCTTCGCGTGTCACGATCCAGGGAGAGATGGTGGTGGCAAAGCTTTTGGCCAAGAAGGGCCCCAGGGGCTGAACTTCCCAGGCTTGGATATCGCGGGCCGACCAGTCATTGAGGATGCAAACCCCAAAAATATGTTCATCGGCTTCATCGATCGTGATGCGTTTGCCTTGGGCGTTGCCGGGCCCGACAAACATCGCCATTTCAAGTTCAAAATCCAGTCTTTTGCTTGGGCCAAAGCCTGGTGCTTGCCCGGCTTCGGTTGGACGCGACTGACCCACGGGTCGTACTACGTTGTGACCTGACATCACAACACTTGAGGCGCGGCCGTGGTACCCAATGGGTAGCCATTTGAAGTTGGGCAGTAGTGGTGCATCGGGTCGCGAAATTCGACCGCCAGCTGTTGCGTGATGAATCGAGATATAAAAATCGGTGTAGTCGCGAATTTGTGCGGGTAGGCTGTATTCGGCCTGCGTCTGGGGCACGAGCAGAGGCTCGATAGTTGCTTGCAGTGCACTACCTGTGCGGACGGCGCGCGATAGCGCTAGGCGCAGTGCCGTCCAGTGTGTGTTGCCAAGCGCCATGAGCGCGTTCAGGGTCGACCCAGTACAGGCGCTCAACGCCTCGGCGGCGAGGCCTGAAAAGGGCTTGGCTGCGGCCAGTTGGGCTAAATCGATGATTTGATCGCCAAGCGCCACACCCGGCCTGAAGGCCTCGGTGCTGCCGCTTCGGCGAAACACTGCAAAGGGTAGATGCTGCACCGGAAAGCCGATGGCTGAGTCGTTCGCGCTAGCAAGCCAGCTTGTCAGAGCAGGGTCGTGAGTTTCGTTCAGATTGGTCATTGCAGGGGTCGCCATAAAGAAGAAAGATTGAATGGTTGATCAATAACGTTAGATTTTTGGTTAAAGGGCTAAATTCGGGGTGATTGCTATTGCTATTGCTATTGTTATTGCTTGGTGCCAGGGCTAAGTTCGGTGTGTTGGCTATTTTTTTGGATATGAAGGCTAAATTTTTTGGCAAGTCGGGCAAAAGTACGTGGCACGCTGGCCTTGCACGATGCGTTTGATCGTAGTCTGGCAGATGCGACAGGGCTCGCCCGCGCGCTCATACACGGCAGCATGCAGCGTAAAGTAAGCGCCAGCCTCGCCGGTTGCGTTGACATAGTCTCGCAGCGTGCTGCCGCCCGACTCAAGGGCATCGCTTAGCGTGCTGCGAATCGCCTCGACCAAGCGATCACAACGGGCCAGAGACACCCGTGCCGCTTGCGTTTTAGGATGGATGCGAGCTCTGAACAAGCTTTCAGAGGCGTAAATATTGCCAGCCCCAACCACCACATCGCCTGCCAAGAGGGCTTGCTTGATCGCCATCTGTCGCCCAGCGAGGCCGCGCTTGAGGTGGGCTGCGTCAAAGCCAGGGTCAAAGGGCTCAATCCCAAGTTTGCTCAGCAGCGGGTGCTGCTCAACTGGGCCGTCAGTCTTGGGGTGCCATAACACCGCACCAAAGCGCCTCGGGTCGTGCAGGCGCAGGGTGGCGTGTTCAAACTCCCACTCAACGTGATCGTGTTTGCGTAAGAGCTCGCCTCGCATGACGCTGCGCAATGAGCCAGACATGCCCAAGTGTACAAGCTGGGTGCCCTGATCAAATTCAAGCAAAAGGTATTTGCCACGACGTTTGCAGGCACGCACAATTTGCCCCTGAATACAGGGCGCCATATCGACCGGGATCGGCCAACGCATGCGCGTTTCGTGCACGATCAGCCGCTTTAAGCGATGACCTGTTGCAACCGCGTCAATTCCGCGGCGGGTTGTTTCAACTTCGGGCAATTCTGGCATGGGTGAGTGCTAACATCTAGTGAAGAAGTCGGATGATTGTGCCACCAACTAGGCGGGTCGCGTGAAGTCGTTGTCTAAATGCTGTTCGAAAAAATTTACTCGTGCCCTGGCAGTAGGCCTTTTGGGGGCACTTTGGGCTTGTGCGGGATACTCGCAAAGCGGCCCAAACAAGGGTGTATCTCAGACTACGCCTCTTGAAATCAAGCCTCGCACCTCTGAGCCTGAAGAAATCCGGCTCAGAGCCGGGCAACTGCCTGAAGTCACACTGACCTCGAGCATTGTTTTCAGAGTGCTGGCTGCTGAGATCTCGGCGCAACGTTCGGCGTTTCTTCCGGCCGGTAAAACCATGCTGGATCTAGCCAAAGAAGTGGGCGATGTGCGTTTGGCGCGCCGAGCACTTGAGTTTTATTTGGCCGGTGGCAATTTAGCTGGCGCACTTGACTCCGTGCGGCTGTGGTTGAAATTTGAGCCCGACGATGCCGAGGCGCTGTCCACCGAGATGACTCTTTCTGCCGCGTCGGGGCAGACGAGTGGTTTAACCACTGCGTTGCGCAAAAAAATTGACGAAGCCACGGATAAAACCGCTGCAATCGGGCAGGCCATGGCGATTTTGGGGCGTGTTCCAGACAAGCGGGCCGGTTTGGCAATTTTAACGAGTGTGCTTCAAGAGAGTCAGGCGCGTGACACCTTGCCAGCCCATATTGCAGTTTCAGACTTAGCCCGCGCGGCGGGCGATGCCCCGCGAGCTCTGAGTGCGGCCAAGGCGGCGTTAAGCGTCGCGCCTCGGTCTGAAGATGCTGCCATGCGTGTGTTTGAGTACGGGCTCGCCGTTGATGCGCCGCAGGCTTTTCGCGATGCTCAGGGGTTTGCAGCAGCGCACCCCAAGGCGCGACGTTTGCGCGTGTTACTTGCCACGCAGTGGGCCGAGCGCCGCGAATTTGATTTGGCGATGGCCGAGCTTGTTGCGATGGCCAAGCTTGCGCCAGACGATTTTGACTTGGTGTTTATGCAGGCACAGATCGCCTACCGTGCCAAGCGCTTACCCGAGGCACGCGGTTTACTTGAACAATTTGTCAGTCTGCAAACTCAACGTCAATTAAGCATGGCTGACGGCGCGACGGACGAGGGCTCAGGATTAGTCGATGCTTATCAACTGTTGTCTCGTATTGCCCAAGAGCAGGGCTTTTTTGATGATGCAGTGAGTTTGCTCGATAACATCCAAGAGCCGTCGGCTCGCCATAACGCACGCGTCCGTCAGGCCGCGATTCGAGCCCAGCAAAGGCGTCCTGACGATGCCTTGGCGTTGTTAGATTCAAGCGATCCACAAACGACCGAAGAAGAAGTGCTGACGGCCTCGGCAGGCGCGCAGATTTTGCGTGACGCGAATCGTCCACTTGAGGCGATCAAACGTCTTGAGGCGGCGGATGCGCGTATGCCGGATACTGTTGAGATTAAATATGAACTGGCGATGCTGTACGAGCGTAATCAACGCCTGAACGACACCGAGCGGCTGTTGCGCGAGGTGATCGCACTGGATCCCGGACACGCCCACTCATACAACGCCCTTGGGTACTCGTTGGCCGATCGTAATCAGCGGTTGCCTGAGGCGCTTAGGCTGATTACACGCGCACTTGAAATTGCGCCGAATGATCCTTTTATTATGGACAGCATGGGGTGGGTCAAGTTTCGGCTCGGCGACTATGTTGGCGCAGCCCAGTACTTAGAAAAAGCCTACCGAGTGCGGCCCGAAGCTGATATCGCCGCACATTTAGGCGAAGCGTTATGGATGTTAGGCCAGCGCGACGCCGCTAAAGAGATTTGGGCAAAAGGCGTTGCCAAAGAGCCTGATAACGCCACCTTGTTAGAAACGCTTAAACGGCTAGGGGTTCGGCTTTGATTTTTTCTCAATCTTTTGTCGGGTCGCGTTCGATTGTCGGCCTGATTCTCGCGCTGCTTTTGCTAGGCTTAAGCGGTTGCGCGACGCAGACGCCTACAGGCGAGGCGATGCCTGAGGGGTCGCTGCAGCGAATTGGAAGATTTGCTGTCAAGACTGAGCAGGCGAATCGAGCCCCCGAGGCGATTCAGGGCGGTTTTGTTTGGCGCGATACCGTGACGCAACTGACGTTGGATTTGACCAACCCATTCGGCAGTATTTTGGCGCGTGTCACGGTGAACCGAAATGGTGCCGCGCTTGAGCGTGCGAATGGTGAAACGATCCAAACCACAACCCCCGACAGCTTGGTCGATCAGGCCCTCGGTCAAAGTCTTCCGGTGCAAGGGTTACGCGCCTGGTTGCGTGCCCAGCAAGTGCCTCAGCCAGGCATGCGAGTGTTAGAGCGAGATGCCCAAGGGCGAATTGTTTCATTCGAACAAGAGGGGTGGACTGCTCGCCTGTCTAACTTCGACGCACTGGGCCCTCGGCTAGTGAGTTTGGTTCGCGCTGAGACGGGGCGCACAATGTCTGTTCGGCTGGTGATCGACTAGCCGTGTTGTACGACCTTCCAGCACCAGCAAAGTTGAATTTGTTTTTGCACGTCGTTGGCCGACGTGCGGATGGCTATCATCTATTGCAGACGGTTTTTAGATTGATCAGTCTGGCTGACCGTATCGATATCGATTTGCGTCGCGACGGCAAGATTATGCGCGAAACCGATATGGTTGGGGTGCCTCACGAAGAGGATTTGGTGGTGCGTGCGGCTCGAGCCTTGCAAGCCCACACGGGCACTAAGCTGGGCGCTCAAATTAAAGTTAAAAAAAATATACCTGCCGGTGGTGGGCTGGGTGGCGGCTCAAGTGATGCGGCCACCGTGTTGCTTGCACTGAACCGACTTTGGGAGACGCGATTAAGTCGAGCGGCCCTGATGCAGCTTGGGCTGGGCCTGGGTGCCGATGTGCCTGTCTTTATCGCTGGTCAAAACGCCTTTGCGCAAGGAATTGGCGAGCAACTGACCCCTGTGGTGCTTCCCGAACGGTCGTATCTTGTTGTGCAGCCTGCCCAAAGCGTACCGACTGCAGGTGTTTTTGGGGATTCTGATTTGACAAGAGACACCGATCCGGTCAAAATGACGGACTTTTCTGGGGTCAAACTCTTTGCTGAGTTTTGCGGTGAAATTGATCAAGCATCAAGTTTTCTGCAAGATTTTGGTAGAAATGATTTGCAGCCCGTTGTCATGAAACGCTATCCCGTTGTTCGTCAGGCGCTCAGTTGGCTGAACCAAGCCGGCCTAGATGTCCGAATGACAGGATCAGGAGCCTGCCTGTTTGCTGGGTTTCCGAGTGTTGAGCAGGCAGCGGTGGTCCATCAGAAATTGCTCGCTAAAACGCGTACAGATTTTTCTAGTGCAGCCTTAGCGGGTGTGCTGAATCCAATCCAGTCGATTTCGGTCTGTGAAGGGTTATCAGAGCACCCACTGCGGCATTGGATTGAAAGTTAGTTGGGGAGTCGCCAAGCTGGTTAAGGCACCGGATTTTGATTCCGGCATGCGAAGGTTCGAATCCTTCCTCCCCAGCCCCAAACGTTTAGCTGTTGAACTTGTTTGCCGTCGGATTCGCCATTTCAATGCCAGGCTCACGTTCAACAGCTTTTTTGCTTTCTGTTTGCTTGACTCACTGTCTGTGACTGCCTAAACCATGGCCAACGATAGTTTTATGATTTTTACGGGCACAGCCAACACACGGCTGGCCGTCGACGTGGTGAACCACCTCGATATGTCGATGGGCAAAATGTCTGTCGGGCGTTTTTCAGACGGCGAAGTGATGGTCGAGATCAACGAAAACGTTCGTGGTAAAGACGTTTTCGTCGTTCAGCCCACCTGTGCACCCACCAACGATAATTTGATGGAAATCATGGTCATGGTTGACGCTTTGCGTCGTGCCTCGGCCGGCCGTATCACTGCGGCAATCCCATATTTTGGTTATGGCCGCCAAGATCGCCGTCCGCGTTCTGCTCGCGTAGCGATCTCGGCCAAAGTTGTGGCTAACATGCTGCAGGTTGCCGGTGTCGATCGCGTTTTAACGATGGATCTTCACGCCGATCAGATTCAAGGTTTTTTTGATATTCCAGTTGATAACATTTACGCTGGGCCAATTTTGCTGGGCGATATCTGGCGACGTAATTTGACAAACCTGGTGGTGGTTTCACCGGATATTGGCGGTGTTGTGCGTGCGCGTGCCTTGGCCAAACAGCTTGAAGCCGACCTGGCGATCATTGATAAGCGCCGTCCTAAAGCTAACGTCTCTGAAGTGATGAATATCATCGGCGAAGTGGATGGGCGCACCTGCTTAATCATGGATGACATGGTTGATACTGCCGGCACGCTTTGCAAAGCTGCACAAGCGCTCAAAGAGCGTGGCGCAGGCGGGGTGTACGCGTACTGTACACACGCGGTGTTGTCGGGTAGCGCAGTCGAACGTATCCAAGACTCTGAACTGACTGAGTTGGTCGTGACTGACACGATCCCACTTTCTGAGCAGGCGCAGGCATGCAGCAAAATCCGCCAACTCTCGTGTGCGGCACTGCTGGGCGAGACAATCTTACGTATCTCAAACGCCGAATCTGTCAGTTCGCTGTTTGTTGACTAAATTCAATCTGGTTTAGGCTGGATTAAAAAATTTGCAGGCCACTGGTCGCGGTGGTGTGCAAAATCGCTGTTCGATGTCGGGCAGTGTTTTAACCGGGTGTTTTTCACCCAACTTGGAGTTTTTCATGCAATTTAATGCAACCTTACGAAGCGTACAGGGATCGAGTGCGAGCCGCCGCCTGCGCCATGCGAGTCGCGTTCCAGCCATCGTTTACGGTGGTAAAGAGCAGCCCGTTAATATCGAACTCGATCACAACGAAATTTTTCACGCCCTGCGCAAAGAATTATTTCATTCATCAATTCTTGACATGCAGCTTGATGGCAAAAGCCAGCAAGTGTTGTTGCGCTCAGTGCAATGGCATCCCTACAAGCAAATCGTGATGCACGTTGACTTTCAACGCGTTGACGCTAGCCAAAAGCTGCATACCAAAGTGCCTTTGCACTTCACTAACGCCGAGATTTCGCCAGCCGTTAAGCTTAGCGCTGCGATCATTTCGCATCTGTTCACAGAAATCGAAATCAGCTGCTTGCCAGCCGACCTGCCACAGTTTATCGAAGTTGACCTGTCTACCTTGGTGGGCGGTGCATCGATTCACTTGGCCGACATTGCAATGCCTAAAGGCGTTTCGTACGTTGCCCATCGCGGCGATGCGAACCCCGTTTTGGCGACTGCAATCGTGAAGGGCGGTTCTAGCGACGACGGCGACGAAGCCAAAGCTGCACCTGCTGCCTAATTGATTGAACGATTAGCCTTAGCCGCGCAAGTTGGCTTAGGCTGGTCGCTAGGCCGCAGTAAAGCCTCGCAGTGAAGTCTCTCAGTAAAGTCTCGTAGTAATGTCTGTATCTAAGTCCACCTCTGCTTTGCAAGGGTGGGCTTTTTGCTTTCTAATGCAGGCATGACCGCACCTATTAAATTGATTGTTGGCCTGGGTAACCCGGGTAACGAATATGTCAAGACTCGCCACAATGCCGGCTTTTGGCTCGTCGATGAAATTGCGAGCGACTTAAAAACAAGTTTTACGCACGAAAAAACATTTTTTGGCATGGTGGCAAAAGCGCGAGTTGCTAATGACCAGGTTTTTTTAGCCAAGCCGCAAACGTTTATGAATCGTTCTGGGCAATGTGTTGGGGCGCTTCTTCGCTTCTATAAATTGCAACCCGAAAACGTCCTGGTGTTGCATGACGAGCTTGATTTGCTTCCTGGTCAGGTGAAGGTCAAGCAAGGCGGTGGTCATGCCGGCCACAACGGCTTGCGTAATATCGAAGCGGTGTTGGGTAGCCCTAATTTTTGGCGCCTGCGAATCGGTATTGGGCATCCACGTACGTTATCGCTGGCTCAAGAGGTTGCTGACTTTGTGCTGCATGCGCCTCGTCGCGAAGATCAAACTGCGATTGATGATTGCGTGACGCGATGTCGCGCGGTGATACCTTTGTTTTTAGCTGGCGAGTTTGCCAAGGCAACTGCGCAGTTGCACCGCGACAACCCTGCATGACCACGCAGCGGTTTCGCAACGAGTTCAGACAGTTTCTGGCATTTACTCGGCGGCCGAGTCTTGTGCGGCGTGTGTCGCGCAGCTTGACTGTAACGGGTTGGCTTGGCGATTGGTGGCCCGAGATACGCTTGCCACGCTTGCTTGCGTGGGCTGTCACGCTTTGGATATTGAATATTTTGCTGCTCGGCCCCTTGGTCTTGGCGGTGTTTGAGCTCAGTGGCGCCACGCATCGTATCAACGTGAACGATCTGCCGTGGTTGCAAGCCATTTTATGGGCGCCGCTTGTCGAAGAAATGCTTTTTCGATTCGGTTTGCGACGGCCCGTGATGGTGCTTGGTTTGGTGCCGCTGATGACAATCGTTTTGCTCAATGGCCTGGCCTGGTGGGCAAGCAGTTTGTTGGCGCTGACTGTGTTGAGTGTTTGGTGGTTCAGTGCGCACACTCGTGCGCCTAGCGCCAACGGGTATAAGTGGCTAAGCCGTTATTGCTCTGTGTTTCCTTGGGTCGTGCATCTGTCGGTCTTGGCCTTTGCTGCACTTCATATCAAAAACTTTGTCTTTGATGAGATGGCCTGGTGGATGATGGTAGTGTTGGTAGCCCCACAATGGGTGACCGGGTTGGTGTTGAGTTGGATTCGCGTGCAACGCGGCGTTGGTGCCGCCATGCTGTTGCACGGAATTTTTAATGCAGGCCCCTTAAGTGTGGCTTGGGTGGCTTTGCAGTTGTTGGGCGACTGAAATTTGTAAAGCGACCGGCGGCGAATGCCTGTAACCGCTAACTACTTAGACCCTTGCACATACTGTTAATGCGAACGAGCGTTAGACCGCTGGTGATTGCTGCTTTTCTAAATACTGCTCGCGCAACTGTCGCTTCAGTGTTTTGCCAATTTCATTGCGAGGTAAGTCTGCAATCAACAGCAGGTCGGCCAAGCGCTGCGTTTTGCCTAAACGCGCATTCACCCAAGCGAGTAGCGCCTCATTGGTAACGGTTGCGTTTGGGCGCAGCACAACGTAACCCACGGGGGTTTCGCCCCAGGCGCGTGAGGGCACGCCCACCACGGCAGCTTCGGCTACTTCAGGGTGTTTTTCAAGCTCTGCTTCAAGATCGCTTGGATAGATATTAAAGCCACCCGAAATCACCATATCTTTTTTTCGGTCCGACAAAATCACAAAACCATCTTCATCAAAGCGACCAATATCACCGGTGCGGATAAAGCGTTTTCCGGTTGAATCAAACCATTCAATCTCGCGAGTTTTTTCAGGTAAGCCGTGATAGCCCTTCATCATCACGGCCGAGTGTCCAACGATTTCGCCAGTCTGGCCGCGCTCAAGCTCAATGCCGTGGTCGTCAATCATGCGAATCTCATGACCGGCAGACGGCTGGCCGATTGTGTGCAGTTTGTTTGGGTGCAGATGCGCTTTCAGTTCGCAGCGCACCCCGCCTTCGGTCATGCCATACACGTCATTGAGCTCACCGGGCCAACGCCGCAAGACCTCGGCCTTGAGCGCGGCACTAAAGGGGGCGCTGGTTGAGCCCTTGATGCGCAGTGAAGATAAATCATGCTCATCAAAGGTCGCGTCGTCTAGCAAACGCTGATACTGCACCGGCACCATCACGGTGTGCGTGGCGTGGTGGCGCGCGGCCAGGGCAAGATATTGGCGCGTATCGAACTTGCTCATCAGAACCGCTGTGGCACCGAGTGCCAGACCCGGCAAAAGAGGGACCAGCGTTGTATTTGAGTAAAGAGGGGTAGAGAGCAGCAAGACCGATGTAAAGCCGATGCCGCTGGCTGCAGCGCGCTGGGTTTGCGACCAACGCATTGAACAGGGCTGCACGATGCCCTTGGGCACACCCGTCGTGCCCGACGAGTAAATCAGATTGAAAGCCCGATCGGGGTCGTTGGCGACAGGCGTCGGACTAGTCTCTGCACCTAACCACTGCGTCCAACCGCACTGCGTCTCAATGCGCTGCGTCCCACTGTCGGCGCCTGTTGTTAGATCAAACCAGACCTTTTTAAGGGCAACGGGCGCGCGGCCGGCGTTGACCGCAGGCATAAAACCCTCAAGATCCCAGGCCCTGGCGACTGGTTGATCGAGAAACAGCCATTGTGCGCCCGAGTTGGCGAGCATCCCGGTCAGATTCTGAGCGGTTGCCGAAGGCGGCAGAGGCGTCATGACGCCTCCGGCACGCAGCACGCCAACATACAAGGCAACATATTCAAGTGAAGTGCCGGCGCAGGCAGCGATCACATCCCCCGGTTGCACGCCGTCGCGCTGCAGGCTTGCAGCGACACGCGACACCAACTGGTCAAACTCGCGATAGTTCAGCGTGACCCCGTTTAAGATCAGCGCAGGGTGCTCGGGGCGGAGGTGCGCCGCGGCGCTCAGACATTCGGGCAGAGAGCCGTTCGGCTGGGCTAACAGGTCAGTGAGTGTCATCAGAAAGAGGGCGAAAGAATACGTTGAGGCCGCACTGTGGCTAGGGC
Source organism: uncultured Alcaligenaceae bacterium (assembly GCA_937952975.1). Taxonomy (GTDB): domain Bacteria; phylum Pseudomonadota; class Gammaproteobacteria; order Burkholderiales; family Burkholderiaceae_B; genus Zwartia. Next base: position 2,877 of record CALFXX010000073.1, on the reverse strand, counting down.
AGGCTTTACAGGGACAGCTGTGCCAACAACACCCTAGGCTAGAGCGGTTAAACTCACATTCTATAAGCAGTCTTCACTTACTAGATTTTCGGGATTCTTCTCATGGCTCTGCAATGTGGCATCGTTGGTTTGCCCAACGTCGGCAAATCAACCCTTTTTAATGCCCTCACCAAGGCAGGCATCGCCGCCGAAAACTATCCGTTTTGCACCATCGAGCCTAACGTAGGCGTGGTCGAAGTGCCCGACGCGCGTTTGGGCAAACTGGCCGAAATCGTCAACCCCGAACGCATCTTGCACGCCACGGTTGAATTTGTGGATATCGCAGGCTTGGTCGCTGGCGCGAGCCAAGGCGAAGGCTTGGGTAACCAGTTTTTGTCACATATCCGCGAAACCAACGCCATCATCAACGTGGTGCGTTGTTTTGAAGACGACAACGTCATCCACGTTGCGGGCCGTGTCGATCCAATCTCTGATATTCAAGTGATTGAAACCGAACTTGCCTTGGCCGACATGCAAACCGCTGAAAAAGCCTTGCATCGCCATCAAAAAACCGCACGCTCGGGCGATAAAGACGCGCAAAAAGTTGTCGCGATTCTTGAAGTAGTCATCAAGCAATTGAACGATGCTCAGCCCATCAGAGCGCTTGGTTTATCAGACGAAGACATGGCTTTGATTGCGCCTTTGTGCTTTATCACCGCCAAGCCTGCAATGTATGTGGGCAACGTCAGTGATCAGGGCTTCACAAATAATCCAATGCTTGATCGCCTCACCGAATACGCCACCGCGCGCAAAGCACCGGTCGTGGCAATTTGCGCCGCGATCGAATCTGAAATTGCAGAACTGCCTGATGAAGATAAGGCCGTGTTTCTTGAAGACATGGGCATGCAAGAGCCCGGCTTAAACCGCCTGATTCGCGGTGCCTTCACCTTGTTAGGGTTGCAAACTTATTTCACCGCCGGCGTGAAAGAAGTACGCGCTTGGACAGTACCGATCGGTGCCACCGGCCCACAAGCTGCTGGTGTGATTCACACTGACTTTGAACGCGGCTTCATTCGCGCGCAAACAATTGCGTATGAAGATTTCATTACCTACAAGGGCGAGCAAGGCGCGAAAGAAGCCGGCAAGATGCGCGCTGAAGGTAAAGAGTATGTCGTGCAAGATGGCGATGTGATGAACTTTTTGTTTAACGTCTAATTGCTATGGAACTTGAGTCGTCAATTGATCTCAGACAACGCACTGATAAAAACTGATTTGAAAATTTTTTAGGAAGGGTGTACAGTTAAGACACGACTCACCCTTTGACCGCTTGGTTAGACCAAGTGCTCTCTGGGCAGCAGGCCGCCTTAGGGCGGCTTTGCTATTTCTGCGGAGCTGCTTTTGCGCACGATTGTTTACATAGATGGTTACGCAGGATGTGCGACGATACGAGTTCGACACAGCGGCAACGTGCTTATCTTCAAGCACTGAGAAAAAGCTACCCGCGGACCGTCAAGATTATCGAGCTCCGGTACTGAGTGAGGACCATCGTCATATTTCGCGAGACCTTTCTCAAAATTCGGACTGGTCAAAAATATTGAGTCCGTTTCATTTGCAAAATTCACAGCTGCCGGATCGGATTCCTAATTCTGGGCTGTGTAGGCCTGCTAATTGGTAAAACCGTTGATCAACCGATCAGACTTGCCTACAAGTTGTCGCAGAATTTTTTATAGATACACCGGTCTTAAAGATTCATGCCTTGTTAAGAGAGAAATCATCGATAGAGTGAATACATGGCAACGATGAAATCTAAGAGTCGCATCATTGATGAAATGACGGAAACGTTTTCTGATCTTCAAAAATTGGGTGTGGTCAGCAAAAGACAATTAACTGAATTTGACGCACTGAGAAGTTTGCAAGTCAAGGCGTTAGAGCCTAAAGCCATCAAATTATTGAGAACTCAACAAAAACTCAGCCAAGCAGTTTTTGCTATTGTGCTCAACACAAGTACCTCTACAGTACAAAAGTGGGAAGCGGGCGAAAAGAAACCGAGCGGCCCGTCGCTCAAACTTTTGTCAATTCTAAAAAATAAAGGGCTTGAGGCATTCATCTAGTCGCTCACTGGCTGCGTAGGCGGCATAGCTCTGCCGAGCCCGATCATGGCGGGTGGGTTCCTTAACCCGAAGTGCGTTACAGGTTAATCTATATCCTTTCAGTCAACTTCAAGCCTGTCTGCGACGGCCATAAAAAACGAGACGAACACCATGTCAGATTCTAAAGATTACGTCCCCCCAAAAGTTTGGACTTGGGATCAACCCAGCGGCGGCGCTTTTGCCAGCATTAACCGTCCGATCGCCGGTGCAACGCACGACAAAGAATTGCCGATCGGCAAGCACCCCTTGCAGCTCTATTCCTTGGGTACACCCAACGGCGTCAAGGTCACGATCTTGCTTGAAGAGCTGTTGGCGCTTGGGCACAAGGGCGCTGAATACGACGCATGGTTGATCAATATCCGAGACGGTGATCAGTTTGGTTCGGGTTTTGTGGATGTCAATCCAAACTCAAAAATCCCTGCGTTATTTGACCGTAGTGGCGCACAGCCTGTGCGTGTTTTTGAGTCTGGCGCGATCTTGCTTCACTTGGCCGATAAATTTCAGGCCTTTCTTCCTAAAGATGGCGCAGCACGCACTGAGGCCTTGAACTGGTTGTTCTGGCAGATGGGTAGTGCACCGTATTTGGGCGGTGGCTTTGGTCACTTCTACGCGTATGCACCGGCTAAGTTTGAGTACGCGATTGATCGCTTTTCGATGGAAACCAAGCGCCAGCTTGACGTGCTCGACCGTCGCTTAGCTGTCAGCGAATATCTGGGTGGCGAGATCGGAAGAGCGTCGTGTAGGGAAA